>JBEDMQ010000102.1:0-70030 GCA_041171045.1 Pseudomonadota bacterium | reverse complement strand
AAGGCCGGCAAGGTCGTGGTCGCCAAGGACAAGCGCATCACCGCCCGTCACACCCGCGAACTCGAGCAGTCCGGCACCACGCACATCAGCGTGCCCGAAGACTTCCTGATGGGTCGCGTTGTGGCCAAGAACATCGTGGATGCTGACACTGGCGAGATCATTGCCAAGGCCAACGAAGAGCTGACCGAAGCCCTGCTGAAAAAGCTGCGCTCCGCTGGCATCACTGAGCTGCAGTGCATCTACACCAACGAACTCGACCAGGGCGCCTACATCAGCCAGACCCTGCGCACCGATGAAACCGTGGACGAGTTCGCTGCCCGCGTGGCCATCTACCGCATGATGCGCCCTGGCGAGCCGCCAACCGAAGACGCCGTGCAGGCCCTGTTCCAGCGCCTGTTCTACAACGACGACACGTATGACCTGTCGCGCGTGGGCCGCATGAAGTTCAACGCCCGCGTGGGCCGCGACGAAGCCACCGGCCCCATGGTGCTGTCCAACGAAGACATCCTGTCCGTGGTCAAGATCCTGGTGGATCTGCGTAACGGCCGCGGTGAAGTCGACGACATCGACCACCTGGGCAACCGCCGTGTGCGTTGCGTCGGCGAACTCGCCGAGAACCAGTACCGCACCGGTCTGGCCCGTATCGAAAAGGCCGTGAAAGAGCGTCTGGGTCAAGCCGAGCAAGAGCCCTTGATGCCGCACGACCTGATCAACTCCAAGCCGATCTCTGCGGCGCTCAAGGAGTTCTTCGGCGCGTCCCAGCTGTCGCAGTTCATGGACCAGACCAACCCGCTGGCCGAAATCACCCACAAGCGCCGCGTCTCGGCCCTGGGCCCGGGCGGTCTGACCCGCGAGCGTGCCGGCTTCGAGGTGCGCGACGTGCACGTGACCCACTACGGCCGCGTCTGCCCGATCGAAACGCCTGAAGGTCCGAACATCGGTCTGATCAACTCCCTGGCCCTTTACGCCCGCCTCAACGAGTACGGTTTCATTGAAACCCCGTACCGTCGCGTGGTGGACGGCAAAGTCACGATGGACATCGACTACCTGTCGGCCATCGAAGAAGGCAAGTACGTCATCGCCCAGGCCAACGCCACGCTGGACAAAGACGGCAAGCTGACCGGCGAGCTGGTCTCTGCCCGCGAAAAGGGTGAATCCATCCTCTGCGGCGCCGAGCGTATTCAGTACATGGACGTGTCGCCTGCCCAGATCGTCTCTGTGGCCGCTTCGCTGGTTCCGTTCCTCGAGCACGACGACGCCAACCGCGCGCTGATGGGTGCCAACATGTCGCGTCAGGCCGTGCCTGTGCTGCGTCCTGAGAAGCCCATGGTCGGTACTGGTATCGAGCGCGTGGCCGCTGTGGACTCCGGCACTGTGGTGACCGCCACCCGCGGTGGTGTGGTGGACTATGTCGACGCGACCCGTATCGTGATTCGCGTCAACGACGCCGAAGCCGTGGCCGGTGAAGTCGGTGTGGACATCTACAACCTGATCAAGTACCAGCGTTCCAACCAGAACACCAACATCCACCAGCGCCCCATCGTCAAGCGTGGCGACAAGCTGGCCAAGGGTGACGTGATTGCTGACGGCGCTTCGACCGACCTGGGCGAAATCGCCATCGGTCAGAACATGCTGATCGCCTTCATGCCCTGGAACGGCTACAACTTCGAAGACTCGATTTTGATCAGCGAACGCGTGGTGGCCGACGATCGCTATACCTCGATCCACATCGAGGAACTCGTGGTCATGGCCCGTGACACCAAGCTGGGCGCCGAAGAAATCACCCGCGACATTCCGAACCTGTCCGAGCAGCAACTGGGCCGTCTGGACGACTCCGGCATCATCTACGTGGGCGCTGAAGTGCAGCCCGGCGATGTGCTGGTGGGCAAGGTCACACCCAAGGGCGAGACCACCCTCACGCCTGAAGAGAAGCTGCTGCGCGCCATCTTTGGCGAGAAGGCCTCTGACGTCAAAGACACCTCGCTGCGCGTGGACCAAGGCTCCCAAGGCACCGTCATTGATGTGCAGGTCTTCACCCGTGAAGGCATCCAGCGCGACAAGCGCGCCCAACAGATCATCGACGATGAACTCAAGCGCTTCCGTCTGGACCTGAACGACCAGCTGCGTATCGTGGAAGCTGATGCCTTCGACCGTATCGCCAAGCTGCTGACCGGTCGCGTGGCCAACGGTGGCCCGCAGAAGCTGGCCAAGGGCAGCAAGATCGACAAGGCTTACCTCGACAGCGTCGAGAAGTTCCACTGGTTCGACATCCGCCCGGCTGAAGACGAGATCGCAACGCAACTCGAGTCCATCAAGAACTCCCTGGAGCAGACCCGTCACAGCTTCGATCTGGCCTTTGAAGAAAAGCGCAAGAAGCTCACGCAAGGCGACGAGCTGCCTGCTGGCGTGCTCAAGATGGTCAAGGTTTACCTGGCCGTCAAGCGCCGCCTGCAGCCTGGCGACAAGATGGCCGGCCGTCACGGTAACAAGGGTGTGGTCTCCAAGATCGTTCCGGTCGAAGACATGCCTTACATGGCCGACGGCACACCGTGCGACATCGTGCTCAACCCGCTGGGCGTGCCTTCGCGTATGAACGTGGGTCAGGTGCTGGAAGTGCACCTCGGCTGGGCCGGCAAGGGCATCGGTCACCGCATTGGCAACATGCTGCAAGCCGAAGGCAAGCGCATGGAAAAAGCCGCCGAACTGCGCAAGCTGTTCGAGCAGCTGTACAACGGCATGGGTCGCAAGGAAGAGCTGTCTCAGCTGTCTGACGACGAAGTGCTGGCCATGGCCGACAACCTCAAGGAAGGTTTCCCCTTCGCTTCGCCCGTGTTCGACGGTGCGTCCGAAGACGAAATCCGTGCAATGCTCAAGCTGGCCTATCCGGACGACATCGCTGCGGCCAAAGGCCTGACAGCTACTCGCACGCAAGCCCACCTGTATGACGGCCGTACTGGCGACGCCTTCGAGCGCCCAACCACCATCGGCTACATGCACTACCTCAAGCTGCACCACCTGGTCGACGACAAGATGCACGCTCGCTCCACAGGCCCGTACTCGCTGGTCACGCAACAGCCGTTGGGCGGTAAGGCCCAGTTCGGTGGTCAGCGTTTCGGCGAGATGGAAGTGTGGGCGCTGGAAGCCTACGGCGCGTCCTACACGCTGCAGGAAATGCTCACCGTCAAGTCCGACGACGTGCAAGGCCGTACCAAGGTGTACGAAAGCATCGTCAAGGGTGAGCACTCCATCGAGGCAGGCATGCCCGAATCGTTCAATGTGCTGGTCAAGGAAATCCGTTCCCTGGGCCTGGACATCGAAATGGAACGTTCTTAATCAACAGGAAGCCAAGGATTTAAACCATGAAATCACTCCTCGACCTGTTCAAGCAATTCACGCCTGACGAGCATTTCGATGCCATCAAAATCGGTCTGGCCTCGCCCGAGAAGATCCGTTCGTGGTCTTTCGGCGAAGTCAAAAAGCCCGAGACCATCAACTACCGTACCTTCAAGCCCGAGCGTGATGGTCTGTTCTGCGCCAAGATCTTTGGCCCGATCAAGGACTACGAATGCCTGTGCGGCAAGTACAAGCGCCTCAAGCACCGCGGTGTGATCTGCGAGAAGTGCGGTGTCGAGGTGACGTTGGCCAAGGTCCGTCGTGAGCGCATGGGCCACATTGAGCTCGCAAGCCCAATCGCACACATCTGGTTCCTCAAGTCCCTGCCATCCCGCCTGGGTATGGTGCTGGACATGACCTTGCGTGACATCGAGCGTGTCTTGTATTTCGAAGCCTATGTGGTTGTCGAGCCCGGCATGACGCCGCTCAAGCGCGGGCAGATCATGTCCGAAGATGATTACCTCGCCAAGGTCGAGCAATATGGTGAAGGCGAATTTGTCGCCACCATGGGAGCCGAAGGTGTAGCTGCCTTGCTGTCTTCGATTGATTTGGAACGCGAGATCGAGCAGCTCAGAAAAGACCTGGCCGAGACCTCGTCTGACGCCAAGATTAAGAAAATTGCCAAGCGCCTGAAGGTACTCGAAGGATTCCACAAGTCAGGCGTCAAGCCCGACTGGATGGTCATGAAGGTGCTACCGGTTCTGCCGCCTGAACTGCGCCCTCTGGTGCCTCTGGACGGTGGCCGGTTTGCCACGTCAGACCTCAACGATCTCTATCGTCGAGTGATCAATCGAAACAACCGGCTCAAGCGCCTTTTAGAGCTTCGTGCGCCAGAGATCATCGTTCGCAACGAAAAGCGGATGCTGCAAGAGTCGGTCGACTCTCTGCTCGACAATGGCCGTCGTGGCAAGGCCATGACGGGTGCTAACAAGCGCGCTCTCAAGTCCTTGGCTGACATGATCAAGGGCAAAGGCGGACGCTTCCGTCAGAACCTGTTGGGCAAGCGAGTCGACTACTCAGGGCGTTCCGTTATCGTGGTGGGCCCTACGCTCAAGTTGCACCAGTGCGGCCTTCCAAAGCTCATGGCCCTGGAGCTCTTCAAGCCCTTCATCTTCAACAAGCTCGAGCTGCGTGGCATGGCCACGACCATCAAGGCTGCCAAGAAGCTGGTGGAGCAGCAGGTGCCCGAGGTCTGGGACATCCTCGAAGAGGTTATTCGTGAGCACCCGGTCATGCTCAACCGTGCGCCGACGCTGCACCGTCTGGGTATCCAGGCCTTTGAGCCGGTCCTGATTGAAGGCAAGGCCATTCAGCTGCATCCGCTCGTCTGTGCTGCCTTTAACGCTGACTTCGACGGCGACCAGATGGCCGTCCACGTGCCCCTATCGCTTGAGGCGCAGATGGAAGCCCGCACCCTGATGCTGGCCTCCAACAACGTACTCTTCCCGTCCAACGGCGAGCCCTCCATCGTGCCGTCCCAGGACATCGTGCTCGGTCTGTACTACGCCACCCGTGACAAGGTGAACGGCCGCGGCGAAGGGATGTTCTTTGCTGACGTGACCGAGGTCGATCGTGCCTACGCGAACCAGCAGGTTGAGCTTGGCACCAAGATCACCGTTCGCATCGCTGAATTCGATGTGGACCGCGCCAGCGGTGAGCAGACCAAGCGAATGGTGCGTTACGAGACGACCGTCGGCCGCGCGCTGCTGTCGCGGATTCTTCCTGCAGGCCTGTCGTTCACCCACATGAACAAGGCCCTTAAGAAGAAAGAAATCTCCCGCCTTATCAATGCCTCTTTCCGTCGTTGTGGCCTGCGTGCGACCGTCATTCTGGCGGACAAGCTGCTGCAATCAGGCTTCTCCCTGGCCACCCGTGCCGGTATCTCGATCTGTGTGGACGACATGCTGGTACCTGTCCAGAAGGTGGACATCCTGGCAAAGGCCGAGGCCGAGGTGAAAGAGATCGAACAGCAGTATGCCTCTGGTCTGGTGACCGTTGGTGAGCGTTACAACAAAGTCGTGGACATCTGGGGCCGTGCTGGTGACCAGGTGGGCAAGGCGATGATGGATCAGCTCGCTGGCGAGGTCGTGAAGGATCGCAAGGGCAATGACGTGCGCCAGGAATCCTTCAATTCCATCTACATGATGGCCGACTCTGGTGCCCGTGGCTCTGCCGCTCAGATTCGTCAGTTGGCTGGTATGCGTGGTCTGATGGCCAAGCCCGATGGCTCCATCATCGAGACGCCCATTACCGCCAACTTCCGTGAGGGTTTGAACGTTCTGCAATACTTTATTTCCACTCACGGTGCTCGAAAGGGTCTGGCGGATACGGCACTTAAGACCGCCAACTCCGGCTACCTGACACGTCGTCTGGTGGACGTCACTCAGGATCTGGTGGTGATCGAGGACGATTGCGGTACGGACAATGGCATCACCATGAAGGCCTTGGTCGAGGGCGGTGAGGTCATCGAAGCACTGCGCGACCGTATCCTTGGTCGAGTGACTGCATCCGAGGTGGTCAACCCAGAAACCCAAGAGACCCTGATCGCCTCCGGCGAGTTGCTTGACGAGGATGCTGTTGACGCCATCGAGCGCCTTGGCATCGATGAGGTTCGAGTTCGCACGCCGCTGACCTGTGGCACGCGTTTTGGCTTGTGCGCCAAGTGCTACGGACGTGATCTCGGGCGTGGCCACCTGGTCAACGTTGGCGAGGCGGTTGGTGTGATTGCTGCCCAGTCCATCGGTGAGCCAGGAACGCAGCTGACCATGCGGACCTTCCACATCGGCGGTGCAGCATCACGAACAGCCGCCCAGTCCAACATTGAGGCCAAGTCAAACGGTACGGTCCGCTTCACCGCGACCATGCGGTATGTCACCAACGCCAAGGGCGAACCGGTCGTGATCTCGCGATCTGGTGAGGTCTTGATCGTGGATGACAACGGCCGTGAGCGTGAGCGCCACAAGGTACCTTACGGTGCGACCTTGGCCCACATTGATGGGCATGTCATCAAAGCTGGCGCGATCCTCGCCACATGGGACCCACTCACTCGTCCGATCATCACGGAGTACGCCGGTACGGTTCGCTTCGAGAATGTCGAAGAGGGCGTAACCGTGGCCAAGCAGATCGACGACGTCACGGGCCTTTCGACCCTGGTCGTCATCGATGCCAAGCGTCGAAGCACCGCCTCCA
Source organism: Pseudomonadota bacterium (assembly GCA_041171045.1). GTDB lineage: Bacteria > Pseudomonadota > Gammaproteobacteria > Burkholderiales > Burkholderiaceae_A > Hahnella. The sequence continues at coordinate 63,448 of JBEDMQ010000102.1, read as the reverse complement.
AGGGCGTTCGTCCCCAGGTCAAGCTGCTGGATGCCAAGGGTGAAGAGGTCAAGATTGCTGGCACCGATCATTCGGTCAACATCAGCTTCCCCGTCGGTGCACTGATCACGGTTCGTGATGGACAAGAGGTGGCCGTTGGTGAGGTCTTGGCGCGTATTCCCCAAGAATCCCAGAAGACCCGCGACATCACCGGTGGTCTGCCACGAGTGGCCGAGCTATTCGAGGCTCGTTCACCCAAGGATGCCGGCATGCTGGCGGAAGTCACCGGCACGGTCTCGTTCGGTAAGGACACCAAGGGTAAGCAGCGTCTGGTCATCACCGACATGGACGGCGTTGCCCAGGAGTTCCTGATTCCCAAGGAAAAGAGTGTGTTGGTCCACGACGGACAGATCGTCAACAAGGGCGAGATGATTGTCGACGGCCCCGCCGACCCGCAAGACATCCTTCGGCTGTTGGGCATTGAGGCGCTGGCGCGCTACATCGTGGACGAGGTCCAGGACGTCTACCGCCTGCAGGGTGTGAAGATCAACGACAAGCACATCGAGGTGATTGTTCGCCAGATGTTGCGTCGAGTGCAGATCTCCGACCCAGGCGACACCCGGTTCATCCCGGGTGAGCAGGTTGAGCGTTCCGAGCTGCTCGAAGAAAACGATGCTGCGACAGCACAAGACAAGCGCCCCGCGCTCTATGAAAACCTGTTGCTGGGCATCACCAAGGCCTCCTTGTCGACTGATTCCTTCATCTCGGCGGCCTCCTTCCAGGAGACCACTCGTGTCCTGACCGAGGCGGCGATTATGGGCAAGAAGGACGACCTGCGCGGCCTGAAGGAGAACGTCATTGTCGGTCGACTGATCCCAGCCGGTACCGGTCTGGCCTACCACCGAGCCCGTAAGGATCGGGAACAGGCCGAGGCCTTAGAGGCCAAGACCCTGGCTGAGCAGGCTGCCCTGGAGGCGGAGGCCCTGTTTTCTGGGGGCTCTGATTCCGACGACAGCAGCCAGGAATCAGGAGAATCCGCTTGACAGCCTAGGTGAAAAGCCCTGAAAATCGAGGGCTTTTCACCAATTGCAGTGAAACTCAAAGCACAACCAAAGGATTTTTAGAAAATGCCGACGATTAACCAGCTGGTTCGCCAAGGTCGAACCACTGAGACGATTAAGAGCAAGAGCCCAGCGCTAGAGGCCTGTCCTCAGCGTCGTGGGGTCTGCACCCGTGTCTACACCACGACTCCCAAGAAGCCGAACTCCGCGCTTCGGAAAGTGGCCAAGATTCGCCTCACCAATGGCTTCGAAGTGATTTCTTACATTGGCGGTGAGGGTCACAACCTTCAGGAACACTCAGTGGTCTTGATTCGCGGTGGTCGTGTCAAAGACCTGCCTGGTGTGCGTTATCACATTGTTCGTGGCTCACTGGACCTCCAGGGCGTCAAGGACAGGAAGCAGTCCCGCTCCAAGTACGGCGCCAAGCGCCCCAAGAAAGCCTAAGGCTTTCTCTAGTAGTTAGGCCGCGTCTCTCATGTGGGGGGCGCGAACGTAAGGGCCCGCTCATGCGGGCTGGGTTAAACCCAACTGAAGACAAAAAAGGAAGAACATGCCTCGTCGTCGCGAAGTACCCAAACGTATTGTGCTGGCCGATCCCAAGTTCGGCAGCGAAGAAGTCTCCAAGTTCATGAACGTTGTCATGCTCCACGGCAAGAAGGCCGTTGCTGAGCGCATCGTTTACGGCGCTTTTGATCACATTGAACAAGTCGCCAAAAAGAATCCCATTGAGGTGTTCCAGGCTGCCCTGGGCAACGCCAAGCCACTGGTCGAGGTTAAGAGCCGCCGAGTGGGTGGTGCCAACTATCAGGTACCCGTAGAGGTACGCCCTGCTCGCCGTACTGCCTTGGCCATGCGCTGGCTGCGTGAGGCTGCCAAGAAACGCGGTGAGAAGTCGATGAACCTGCGCCTGGCCGGCGAGCTGCTGGAGGCAGCCGAAGGTCGTGGCGGTGCAGTCAAGAAACGCGACGAAGTACACCGCATGGCAGAGGCCAATAAAGCCTTCTCCCATTTCCGCTTCTAAGCCTCGCGGCTCTCACCCACTTAACTGACAGGACGTTCCATGGCCCGTAAGACCCCGATCGAGCGCTACCGCAACATTGGTATCAGCGCGCACATCGATGCTGGTAAGACCACCACTACCGAGCGCATTCTTTTCTACACCGGCGTAAACCACAAGATTGGTGAGGTTCACGACGGCGCTGCCACCATGGACTGGATGGAGCAGGAGCAGGAGCGTGGCATCACCATCACCTCGGCGGCGACTACCACGTTCTGGAAAGGCATGGACGGTTCCATGCCCGAGCATAGAATCAACATCATCGACACCCCGGGACACGTTGACTTCACCATCGAGGTGGAGCGTTCGATGCGCGTTCTAGACGGGGCCTGCATGGTTTATTGTGCCGTGGGTGGTGTCCAGCCTCAGTCGGAGACCGTCTGGCGTCAGGCCAATAAATACAAAGTGCCTCGCCTGGCCTTTGTGAACAAGATGGACCGCACTGGCGCTAATTTCTTCAAGGTCGTTGACCAGATGAAGGCCCGCCTGCGTGCCAACCCGGTGCCCATTGTCATTCCCATCGGCGCTGAAGAGCACTTCAAGGGCGTTGTTGACCTGATCAAGATGAAGGCCATTGTCTGGGACGAGGCCAGCCAGGGCACGAAGTTCGAATACATCGACATCCCGTCTGAGTTGCAGGCCAGCGCCGAAGAGTGGCGCGAGAAGATGCTCGAAGCTGCCGCTGAGTCCAGTGAAGAACTCATGAACAGCTACCTCGAGAACGGCGACCTGACTGAAGAGCAGGTCATGGGTGGCATTCGGGCCCGTACCATCGCTGGCGAAATTCAGCCCATGCTCTGTGGCACGGCCTTCAAGAACAAAGGCGTTCAGCGCATGCTCGATGCCGTTATTCAGTTCATGCCGAGCCCCGTGGACATCCCACCGGTCGCAGGTACCAATGAAGATGGTGCAGAGGCGAGCCGCAAGGCCGATGACAAAGAGAAATTCTCGGCCTTGGCCTTTAAGCTGATGAACGATCCCTTCGTCGGTCAGCTGACTTTCATTCGCTGCTATTCGGGTGTTCTCAAGTCGGGTGATGCTGTCCTGAACTCGGTCCGCGGCAAGAAAGAGCGTATCGGTCGTCTGCTGCAGATGCACGCAAACAATCGTGAGGAAATCACCGAGATCCTGGCCGGCGACATCGCTGCCGCTGTGGGCCTCAAGGACGTGGTCACTGGCGATACCCTGTGCGATCCCGATGCGGTCATCGTGCTCGAGCGCATGGAGTTTCCCGAGCCCGTGATCTCTCAGGCTGTAGAGCCGAAGACCAAGGCAGACCAAGAGAAGATGGGCATTGCCCTGAATCGTTTGGCCAAAGAAGACCCCTCTTTCCGTGTTCGCACAGACGAGGAGTCGGGCCAGACCATTATTTCCGGCATGGGTGAACTGCACCTTGAGATCTTGGTCGATCGAATGAAGCGTGAATTCGGCGTGGAAGCAACGGTTGGTAAGCCACAGGTTGCCTACCGTGAAACCATCCGCAAATCGGTCGAAATCGAGGGCAAATACGTCAAGCAGTCTGGCGGCAAAGGCCAGTTCGGACACGTCTGGATCAAGCTCGATCCTCAGGAAGAAGGCAAGGGCTATGAGTTTGTAGACGCCATCAAGGGCGGTGTCGTGCCTCGCGAATTTATTCCCTCGGTGGACAAGGGCTGTCAGGACACCATGAACTCTGGCGTCTTGGCTGGCTTCCCCGTGGTCGACATCAAGGTCACCTTGTTTGATGGCTCGTACCACGACGTCGACTCCTCGCAGATCGCCTTCGAGCTGGCCGCCTCTATGGCCTTCAAAGACGGTATGCGAAAGGCCAACGCCGTTCTGCTCGAGCCCATGATGGCTGTTGAGGTTGAGACACCCGAAGACTACGCGGGTACGGTGATGGGTGACCTGTCTTCTCGCCGTGGCATGGTTCAGGGCATGGACGAGCTGCCCGGCGGCGGTGGCAAGATCATCAAGGCTGAGGTTCCACTGGCCGAGATGTTCGGTTACTCAACGACGCTGCGGTCGCTGACCCAGGGTCGTGCCACCTACACCATGGAATTTAAGCACTACTCAGAAGCACCCCGTAACGTGGCTGAAGCAGTCATGACCAGCCGCACCAAGTAATCACGACAACCAAACCAGTTAAAGAAGGAAGCACAAAATGGCCAAGGGTAAGTTTGAGCGTACGAAGCCGCATGTGAACGTAGGGACGATTGGTCACGTGGACCATGGTAAGACGACGTTGACGGCTGCTATTACGACGATTTTGTCGGCGAAGTTTGGTGGTGAGGCCAAGGCCTATGACCAGATTGATGCGGCGCCTGAAGAGAAGGCCCGCGGTATTACGATTAACACGGCGCACGTGGAGTATGAGACGGCTTCGCGTCACTATGCGCACGTGGACTGTCCTGGCCACGCTGACTATGTGAAGAACATGATTACGGGTGCGGCGCAGATGGACGGTGCGATTTTGGTGTGTTCGGCTGCTGATGGTCCGATGCCCCAGACGCGTGAGCACATTTTGTTGGCCCGTCAGGTTGGCGTGCCTTACATCATTGTGTTTTTGAACAAGTGCGACATGGTTGACGATGCTGAGTTGCTTGAGCTCGTTGAGATGGAAGTTCGTGAGCTGCTCTCCAAGTATGACTTTCCTGGCGATGACACGCCGATTGTCAAGGGCTCTGCCAAGCTAGCGCTTGAGGGTGACAAGGGTGAGTTGGGTGAGGCGGCGATTATGAAGCTGGCCGATGCCTTGGATTCTTATATTCCTACGCCTGAGCGTGCGATTGATGGCGCGTTCCTGATGCCGATTGAAGATGTGTTTTCGATCTCTGGTCGTGGCACGGTGGTGACGGGTCGTGTTGAGCGCGGCATCATCAACGTTGGTGACGAGATTGAGATTGTTGGTATCAAGGACACTCAGAAGACCACCTGTACGGGTGTTGAGATGTTCCGCAAGCTGCTCGACCAGGGCCAGGCTGGTGACAACGTTGGCGTGTTGCTGCGTGGTACCAAGCGTGAAGAGGTTGAGCGTGGTCAGGTGTTGGCCAAGCCCGGTTCGATCAACCCACACAAGAAGTTTGAGTGTGAGGTGTATGTGTTGTCCAAGGAAGAGGGTGGCCGTCACACGCCGTTCTTTAACAACTATCGTCCTCAGTTCTATTTCCGTACGACTGACGTGACGGGTTCCATTGAACTGCCTTCGGGCACTGAGATGGTGATGCCTGGTGACAACGTGAAGATGACGGTGACCTTGATTGCGCCGATCGCCATGGAGCAGGGCCTGCGCTTTGCGATCCGTGAGGGCGGCCGTACCGTGGGCGCCGGCGTCGTCGCAAAAGTACTGGATTAATAGCGACCAAGCGGCTGACGAATCCCGACGTCAGCCGTTGCAACCCTAAATCGGGCTTTGTTCTTTATTCGTTCTTTTTTGGAGTGAACCATGCAGCAAAAAATTCGCATTCGCCTCAAGGCTTTCGATTACAAACTGATCGATCAGTCCGCCCTCGAAATCGTGGAAACAGCCAAGCGCACTGGTGCTGTCGTGCGTGGCCCAGTTCCCCTGCCCACTCGATTCCGTCGTTTCGACATTCTGCGCAGCCCCCACGTGAATAAAACGTCTCGCGACCAGTTCGAGTTGCGGACTCACCAGCGCCTGATGGACATCGTGGACCCAACCGAGAAGACGGTTGATGCCCTGATGAAGCTGGATCTGCCAGCCGGCGTGGACGTGGAAATCAAACTCCAGTAGGGCACTTGCAACAAACCTGAATTAGATTTATCATAGAGGGCTTTTCTGGTAGCCACATAGCGCCAGAGACCTATTTTTAACAGCCCTGGCCAATCGTAGCCAGGATCGGAGAAGAAGATGAGCCTTGGACTACTCGGTCGCAAGGTTGGTATGACCCGCATCTTCACGGAAGACGGCGACACTGTTCCCGTTACCGTGATTGACGTGTCAGACAACCGTGTCACCCAACTCAAGTCTAACGAGACAGACGGCTATTGCGCCGTCCAGGTCGCCTACGGCACCAAGCGGGCCTCCCGTGTCACCAAGCCAGCCGCAGGTCATTTCGCCAAGGCTGGCGTTGAGGCCGGTGAAATTCTGCGGGAATTCCCAGTGTCTGCGGACCAGCTTGCCAATTTGGCCGCTGGGCAGACCCTATCGGTGGATCTCTTTGCGGCAGGCCAAAAGGTCGACGTCACCGGTACCACCCAGGGTAAAGGCTTTACGGGCACCATCAAGCGCCACAACTTCGGTTCCCAGCGGGCCTCTCACGGTAACTCCCGTTCGCACAACGTTCCTGGCTCCATTGGTATGGCTCAGGACCCCGGTCGCGTCTTCCCCGGTAAACGTATGCCGGGTCATGACGGCCACGTTCGTCGCACGGTTCAAAACCTCGAGGTGGCGCGGGTCGACGTTGACCGTCAGCTGGTCCTGATCAAGGGTGCAGTCCCCGGATCCAAGGGCGGCCACCTCATCATTCGTCCCGCCGTTCGTGCGGGCGCACAGTCATAAGGGGCGCGGACATGGAACTCACGCTCTTAAACGACGCTGGTCAGGCAGCCGGAACCGTTCAGGCCACAGACGTCGTCTTCAACCGGGATTTCAACGAGCCCCTGATTCACCAGGTGGTTGTCGCCTATCAGGCCAATGCTCGCAGTGGCAATCGCAAGCAAAAAGACCGGTCCGAAATCAACAAATCCACACGCAAGCCCTGGCGCCAAAAAGGCACGGGTCGCGCCCGTGTGGGCCGCGCTTCCAGCCCCCTGTGGCGTGGCGGTGGCAAGGTCTTCCCCAATTCTCCCGACGAGAACTTCAGCCACAAGGTCAACAAAAAAATGTACCGCGCTGGCGTGCGGGCCATTCTTTCTCAGTTGGCTCGTGAAGGCCGACTGGCGATCGTAGAGAAGTTCGAGGTCGAGGCTCCCAAGACCAAGCTGGTGGCTGACAAGCTCAAGCAAATGGGTATGGAGTCGGTTTTGTTAATCACCGACAACCTGGACGAGTCGCTTTACCTCGCGTCTCGCAACCTGCAGAGCATTGCCGTGCTTGAGCCAGAGGCTGCAGATCCGGTTTCGCTGGTTTATTTCGACAAGGTTCTAATGACTCGTGCCGCTCTGGCCCGTTTTGAGGAGATGCTGTCATGAATCAAGAGCGTCTGCTTAAGGTCCTGCTGTCGCCGATCATTTCTGAAAAGAGCACTCAGATCGGTGAGCAGAACAACCAAGTGGCCTTCCGGGTGACCCCCGACGCCACCAAGCCTGAGATCAAGGCAGCTGTGGAACTGTTATTCAAAGTTCGTGTGGCCGAAGTCAAGGTCTTGAACGTCAAGGGCAAGGCCAAGCGCCATGGCAAGACCTCCGGCCGTCGTCGGGACACGCGTAAAGCTTATGTCTGCCTGGCTGAGGGTCAAGAAATCAACTTCGGTGGGGAGGCTGCGTAATCATGCCTATCGTCAAACTCAAACCAACCTCCGCTGGTCAGCGGGCCGTGGTCAAGGTGGTTCATCCCCACCTCTACAAGGGCCGCCCACTGGATTCCCTAACGGAATCCCAATCCAAGACCGCGGGCCGCAACAACAATGGCCGCATTACCACGCGACATCGTGGCGGTGGCCACAAGCAGCAGTATCGAATCATCGACTTTCGTCGTGACAAGGACGGCATTGCTGCCAAGGTTGAGCGCATTGAATACGACCCAAACCGTAGCGCCCACATTGCTCTGCTCTGCTACGCAGACGGAGAGCGTCGTTACATCATTGCGCCCAAGGGGATCGAAGTCGGTGCTGAGCTGATGAGCGGTTCAGAGGCGCCCATCAAGCCGGGTAACACCCTGCCTATTCGCAACATTCCCGTTGGTTCCACCATCCACTGTGTGGAACTCTTGCCGGGCAAGGGTGCACAGATCGTGCGCGCCGCTGGTGGTAGTGCCCAGTTGCTGGCCAGAGAGGGTACCTACGCTCAGGTCCGTCTGCGCTCTGGTGAGATCCGTCGCGTGCACATCGAATGCCGTGCGACGCTGGGCGAGGTCAGTAACACCGAAAACAACCTGCGCCAGCTTGGTAAGGCCGGTGCGACCCGTTGGCGCGGTGTCCGCCCAACGGTTCGTGGTGTGGCCATGAACCCAATCGATCACCCGCATGGTGGTGGCGAGGGCCGAACGGGTGAGGCCCGTGAGCCGGTGAGCCCATGGGGTACGCCAACCAAGGGTTACAAGACACGTCGAAACAAACGCACCAATTCCATGATTGTGACCAGCCGTCACAAGCGGAAATAAGGGTAGAGGGAATTAGCACATGGCACGTTCAGCAAAAAAAGGCCCCTTCGTTGACGATCATCTCTACAAAAAAGTCGAGATCACCGTTGAGTCGAAGGACAAGCGCCCCATCAAAACCTGGTCGCGTCGTTCGACCATCCTGCCCGAGTTCGTCGGCCTGACCATCGCCGTTCACAACGGCCGCCAGCATGTGCCGGTCTATGTAACCGACAACATGGTGGGTCATAAGCTCGGCGAATTTGCCCTCACCCGTACCTTCAAGGGGCACGCGGCTGACAAGAAGGCCGTTAAGAAATAAGCCAGGCCTCTGACATCGGACCAAGGAAATAGACATGGAAACTTCAGCAAAACTCAGAGGCGTAAGACTCTCGGCCCAAAAAGGTCGGTTGGTCGCAGACCTCATTCGCGGCAAGCCGGTTGAGCAGGCTCTCAACACCTTGACCTACACGCCCAAGAAGGCCGCAGTCATCGTTAAAAAAGTGCTCGAGTCAGCAATTGCGAACGCCGAGCACAATGACGGCGCTGACATTGACGAGCTCAAGGTCAAGACCATTACGGTTGAGCGCGGCACCAAGCTTCGTCGGTTCTCCGCTCGTGCCAAGGGTCGCGGCGTCCGGATCGAAAAGCCAACCTGCCATATCAGCATCACCGTCGGAAACTAAGGAAGAGCGATGGGACAAAAAGTTCACCCCACAGGATTTCGCCTCGCGGTCTCGCGTAACTGGTCATCACGTTGGTTTGCCAATCCTCGCGATTTTGGCAAGATGCTCAACGAAGACATCAAGGTTCGCGACTTCCTCAAGCGCAAGTTGAAGAGCGCTGCTGTTGGCCGTGTCTTGATTGAGCGTCCAGCCAAGAATGCCAAGATCACCATTTTCAGTGCCCGCCCTGGCGTTGTGATTGGCAAAAAAGGCGAAGACATCGAAGCACTCAAGACCCAGCTGTCCGCCATGATGGGCGTGCCAGTTCACGTCAACATTGAGGAAATTCGCAAGCCAGAAGTTGACGCTCAGCTGATTGCTGAGAGCATTACCCAGCAGCTAGAAAAGCGCATCATGTTCCGTCGGGCCATGAAGCGTGCCATGCAAAATGCCATGCGCCTGGGTGCGCAGGGCATCAAGATTATGAGCTCCGGTCGACTCAATGGGGCAGAGATTGCCCGTACCGAGTGGTATCGCGAAGGACGTGTACCCCTCCATACCTTGCGTGCGGACATCGACTATGGCTTTGCCGAAGCCGTGACGACCTACGGCATCATTGGCGTCAAAGTCTGGGTCTACAAGGGGGACACACTCGGTCGTGGCGATGCGCCTGCGGTGGCGGCTCAAGAACCCACGGCTGCCGAGCCCGAGAAAAAACCCCGTCGTGCACCCGCCAAACGGACCAAGCCCGAAGGCGAGGCGGTCGAGGCCAAGCCGGCGGTTAAGCGTGTTCGTAAAGTCACCGCAGCGGCCGCCGAGGGCGACCAGTCTGCATCCTCATAGTCAAAGGCGGATTTATCATGCTGCAACCTGCACGTCGCAAATACCGGAAAGAACAGAAAGGCCGTAACACTGGCTTGGCGACCCGTGGAACGGCTGTCTCGTTTGGCGAGTACGGCTTAAAAGCCACGGCTCGTGGTCGACTGACCTCACGCCAGATTGAGGCTGCCCGTCGGGCGATGACCCGTCACATCAAACGTGGCGGTCGAATCTGGATCCGTATTTTTCCGGACAAACCCATTTCCAAGAAGCCTGCTGAAGTTCGTATGGGCAACGGCAAGGGCAACATCGAGTACTACGTCGCAGAGATCCAGCCCGGCAAGGTGCTCTACGAGATGGACGGGGTCGACGAGATTCTGGCCCGTGAAGCCTTCCGTCTGGCCGCGGCAAAACTGCCCCTGTCCACCACCTTTGTGGTCCGTCAGGTTGGCCGCTAGTTAAAAAAGGATCAGAGATGAAAGCATCCGAATTACGTGCCAAGTCTGAGACCGAGCTCACCACTGAGCTTGAGTCCCTGCTTCGCGCCCATTTCAACCTGCGCATGCAGCACGGCACCCAGCAACTCGCCAATACCGCCCAGCTTGGTGCGGTTAAGCGTGACATTGCCAGGGTCAAGACGCTCATTCGTGAAAGGAAGACCGCATGAGCCAGAACCAATCCCTCACCCGGACCCTGGTGGGTCGCGTCGTTAGCGACAAAATGCAGAAGACGGTGACCGTTTTGGTCGAGCGTCGTATCCAGCACCCCGTTTATGGCAAGTTCATCGGTCAGTCCAAGAAGTATCACGCCCACATCGAGCTCGACGGCGTCGGCATGGGCGATACGGTCGAGATCGCGGAGACCCGCCCCATTTCCAAGACGAAATCCTGGAAGGTGACCAAGCTGGTCTCCAAGGCGGTGGTGGTCTAAGTTTTAGAAGGGCCTTGCAGGCTCTTGGTCTTTGTTGTATGATCGAGGGCTTTCTTGGCGTAGTACCCATCTTCTCCAACGCCCAGAGACTGGTTGGCCATAGCCGACGAGTATCTGGATCGACGGAGCCCAATACTGCTGACGCTTTTTGTCAGCAAGTTGGGGAGCAGGTTTCCAAATTGTTGTGTAGTCCGTTTATTGGGAATGACGAATCATGATTCAGATGCAATCGCGTCTGGACGTGGCCGATAACACCGGGGCCCGTTCAGTCATGTGTATCAAAGTCCTTGGTGGATCCAAGCGCCGCTATGCCGGTATTGGGGACATCATCAAGGTCTCTATCAAAGATGCCGCACCGCGTGGTCGGGTCAAGAAGGGTGAGATCTACAACGCGGTTGTGGTTCGCACCGCCAAGGGTGTTCGTCGCCCTGATGGATCACTCGTCAAGTTCGACGGCAATGCCGCCGTCCTGTTGAACACCAAACTAGAGCCCATCGGTACCCGTATTTTTGGCCCGGTGACGCGTGAACTGCGTAGCGAGAAATTCATGAAGATTGTCTCGCTCGCACCCGAAGTGATTTAAGCAGTCGAAATAGAGATTCAAGAGGCGGATCCAATATGAACAAGATTCGAAAAGGTGACGAGGTGATCGTCATCACAGGTCGGGACAAGGGCAAGCGCGGTCTTGTTCTGCGTCGCGTTGACGAACAATACCTGGTCGTTGAGGGTGTCAATCTGGCCAAGAAGCATCAGCGGCCCAATCCCATGAAGGGTGACCAGGGTGGCATCGTCGACAAGGCCATGCCCATTGACCAGTCCAACGTTGCCATCTACAACCCCAAGACCCAAAAGGCCGATCGGGTTGCCATTCAGGTGAAAGAAGACGGCAGCAAGGTCCGCGTGTATGCCTCCTCCAAAGAACCCCTACCGGCCGCTGCCGCTGCTGCATAAGGAACCGACATGTCTCGCATGCAAGAAATTTATCGTGACCAGGTCGCACCAGCCTTGATGGCCAAGTTTGGCTACAAGTCGAAGATGGAAGTGCCTCGCCTGACCAAAATCACCCTGAACATGGGCGTTGGCGAGGCCGTATCCGACAAAAAAGTGATCGAGGCTGCCGTGGCCGACCTCACCAAAATTGCTGGTCAAAAGCCTGTCGTGACCAAGGCTCGCAAGGCCATCGCGGGCTTCAAGATTCGCGAGGGTTATCCCATTGGCTGCATGGTGACGCTGCGTGGCGCCCGCATGTTCGAGTTCCTCGATCGATTTGTGACGGTCGCCTTGCCCCGGGTTCGCGACTTCCGCGGTATCTCTGGAAAGTCTTTTGACGGCCGTGGCAACTACAACATCGGCGTGAAAGAGCAGATCATTTTTCCGGAAATTGAATACGACAAGGTCGATGCTGTCCGCGGTCTGAACATCAGCGTGACCACCACAGCCAAGACCGACGCCGAAGCGAAAGCCCTGCTGGCTGGCTTCAAGTTCCCCTTCAAGAATTAACTGAACAGGACCATCTCAAATGGCAAAACTGTCAATGATCAATCGCGAGAAGAAGCGCGAGGCCTTGGTTAAGAAATACGCCGCAAAGCGGGCAGCGCTCTTCACCATCATTCAGGATCAGTCTAAGACTGAAGAAGAGCGCTATGAGGCTCGCCTTGCGCTCCAGAAGCTCCCCCGAAATTCCAGCCCAGTTCGTCAGCGCAACCGCTGTCAGCTGACCGGTCGTCCTCGTGGCACCTATCGGTTGTTTGGGCTGGGTCGTATGAAGATTCGTGAAGCCGCCTTCCGCGGTGAAATTCCCGGCCTTACCAAGGCCAGCTGGTAAATCCGACTTACTTAGAAGCTTGAAAGAAAAGGGTTCTCATCCATGAGCATGAACGATCCCATCGCCGACATGTTCACCCGCATTCGCAACGCGCAGCGGGTGGAGAAGCGGTCGGTACAAATGCCGTCCTCCAAGATCAAGGTGGCCATCGCCACCCTGCTGAAAGACGAGGGCTACATTGATGGCTATGCCGTACGCCAAGAAGGTCCAAAGGCCGATCTGGAGATCAGCCTGAAGTACCACGCTGGCCGCCCGGTCATTGAGCGCATTGAGCGGGTCTCCAAACCCGGCCTGCGCGTCTATCGTGACCGCGACAGCATTCCCAACGTTATGAACGGCCTGGGTGTGGCCATTGTATCTACTTCTCGGGGCTTGATGACCGATCGCAAAGCACGTGCCTCTGGCATTGGTGGCGAAGTCATCGGCATCGTGGCCTAAGGGGATCAAACCATGTCAAGAATCGCTAAATACCCCGTTAAGTTGCCCGCTGGCGTTGAGGCCAATGTGGCGGCCGATGCCATCACGGTCAAAGGGCCATTGGGCACCTTGCAGCAGTCTCTGGACGGCTCGGTCAAGCTCTTGGTGAACAATGGCCAAATCAGCTTCGAGGTGGCCGATGAGAGCCGTCACGCCAAGGCCATGAGTGGCACACTCCGGGCCCTGGTCAACAACATGGTCACGGGCGTATCCAAGGGCTTTGAGAAAAAGCTGTCCTTGGTCGGTGTGGGCTACAAAGCCGCAGCTCAAGGCAAGAGCCTGAATCTGGCACTTGGCTTTTCGCACCCAGTGGATTACGCGCTGCCCGAGGGCATCAAAGCCGAAACCCCCACCCCCACAGAGATTGTGATCAAGGGTATCGATCGTCAGCGAGTGGGTCAGGTGGCCGCCGAGGTTCGCGCCTACCGTCCGCCTGAGCCATACAAGGGCAAAGGTGTTCGCTACGTCGACGAGGTTGTGATCATCAAAGAGACCAAGAAGAAGTAATTCGGTCCCCTCGAACAAACCACATTTCCAGAAGCAAGGACAAGATCCATGGACAAGACAAAAGCAAGGCTGCGCAGAGCACGTCAGACTCGGGCCAAGATCCGCGAGCTGCGCATGCATCGTCTGTCGGTACATCGCACCAATTTGCACATTTACGCAACCATTCTCGACCCCAACGGTGACAAGGTGCTGGTCAGTGCATCGACGGTTGAGGCCGAGATCCGCGCCCAACTGGCTGGTCATTCCGGCAAGGGCGGTAATGCTGCCGCCGCTGCGCTGGTCGGCAAGCGCGTTGCCGAGAAGGCCAAGGCTGCTGGCATCACCGCCGTGGCCTTCGACCGAGCAGGTTTTCGTTATCACGGCCGTGTGAAGGCCCTGGCAGAGGCTGCTCGCGAGAGCGGGCTGCAGTTCTAAGACCAAAGGAATCGCAATGGCAAAAATGCAAGCACGTGTAAATACCGAAGACCGTGATGATGGTCTGAAGGAAAAGATGATTGCGGTCAACCGGGTCAGCAAGACCGTCAAAGGTGGCCGTATTTTGGGTTTTGCGGCCCTCACGGTGGTTGGCGATGGCGATGGCAGCATCGGCATGGGCAAGGGCAAGTCTCGGGAAGTACCCGTCGCTGTTCAGAAGGCCATGGATGAGGCCCGCCGGAAGATGGTTCGAGTCTCTCTCAAGGGGGGCACGTTTCACCACACCGTTACCGGCAAGCATGGCGCATCGACCGTTCTGATTTCGCCGGCGGCAAAAGGTACTGGCATCATCGCCGGCGGCCCTATGCGCGCCATCTTCGAGGTCATGGGCGTGACCGATGTGGTGGCCAAGAGCATCGGTTCTACCAACCCCTACAACATGGTTCGAGCCACTATCAATGGGCTAAAGCGCATGCAGACCCCGTCAGAGGTTGCAAACAAGCGTGGCCTGTCAATCGAGCAGATTCTGAATTAAGGCACAAGCCATGGATAAGAAAACCGTCACCGTCAAACTGGTCCGCAGCCCCGTCGGCACTCGCAGTGACCATCGCGCCACCGTCCTTGGGTTGGGTCTGAAAAAGCTACATCAGACTCGCGTTCTCGAGGACACCCCGGCCGTCCGCGGCATGATCACCAAGGTCCAGTACCTGGTCCAAATCGTTTAAGGGTTTGAAATGAAAGATTCCATGCGTTTGAATTCGATCGCACCTGCCGAGGGCGCCAAACACCCCAAGAAGCGGGTTGGACGTGGCATTGGATCCGGTCTTGGAAAGACCGCTGGTCGTGGACACAAGGGCCAGAAGTCGCGCTCAGGTGGTTTCCACAAGGTTGGCTTTGAGGGCGGCCAGATGCCCATGCATCGTCGCCTGCCCAAGCGCGGTTTCACGGCGCCCTTTGGCAAATTTATCGAACAGGTTCGCCTGTCTGACATCGAGCGCATGCCCATTGATGAGATCGACATGCTGGCTCTCAAGCAGGCTGGCGTTGTCTCTGAGCTGGCCAGGGCTGCCAAAGTCATTCTGTCTGGCAAGCTGTCGCGCAAAGTGACCGTTCGTGGCCTGGGCGTGACCGCCGGTGCCAAGGCTGCCATCGAGGCGGTTGGTGGCCAGGTGATCGCCCCTGAGGTGGTCGAAAAAGTTCGCAAGCTGCCCCCCAAGAACAAGCCGGCCGCTTAAGCCGCTCTAAGACCAGACCAAGATGCTGCCCAAGACCGATAAATTTGCCGACCTGCGCAAGCGCCTGTTGTTTCTGGTGCTCGCTCTGGTCGTCTATCGTCTGGGGGCGCACATTCCTGTTCCGGGCATCGATTCGGTTGAGCTGGCCAAGCTATTTCAGTCTCAGTCGGGTGGCATTCTTGGCATGTTCAACATGTTCTCGGGCGGTGCATTGTCCCGGTTCACCGTGTTCGCGCTGGGCATCATGCCGTACATTTCTGCATCGATCATCATGCAGCTGGCCAGCGTTCTGTCCCCTCAGCTGGAAGCCCTTAAAAAAGAGGGCGAGGCCGGTCGTCGCAAGATTACCCAGTACACCCGTTACGGCACAGTCTTTTTGGCCATTGTTCAAGCCATTGGCATCTCAGTAGCCCTAGAGTCACAGCCTGGTCTTGTGGTCGACCCGGGGATGGTCTTTCGATTCACCACGGTGGTCTCACTGGTGACCGGAACCATGTTCCTCATGTGGCTGGGCGAGCAGATTACTGAGCGTGGCTTGGGCAACGGTATTTCCATCATCATTTTTGCCGGTATCGTTGCCGGACTGCCGACGGCCTTGGGCGGCTTGTTTGAATTGGTTCGTACTGGATCCCTCTCCGCCATCGCCCTGCTGTTCATCATCGCCCTGGTGGTGTTGGTGACCGCCTTTGTGATTTTTGTAGAGAAGGGCCAGCGACGCATTCTGGTGAATTACGCCAAGCGTCAGGTCGGCAACAAGATCTACCAGGGCCAGACCTCACACCTGCCTCTCAAACTGAACATGGCTGGCGTCATCCCCCCTATTTTCGCCTCCAGCATCATCCTGTTCCCAGCCACCCTGTCCTCTTGGTTTAGCTCAGGCTCCGAGAGCATGCGCTGGCTGTCCGATCTCTCGGCCGCCCTGAGTCCCGGGCAGCCTCTGCACATGGCTTTATACGCGGCAGCAATCATCTTTTTCTGCTTCTTCTACACAGCTCTGGTGTTCAACAGCAAAGAAACCGCCGACAACCTTAAGAAGAGCGGCGCCCTGATTCCAGGCATCCGGCCCGGCGATCAAACCGCCAAGTACATCGACAAAATTCTGATGCGCCTGACTTTGGTCGGGGCGCTCTACATCACCCTCGTCTGCCTGATTCCAGAGGCCCTGGTGATGAAGTGGAACGTGCCCTTCTATTTCGGCGGCACGTCATTGCTCATCATCTGTGTGGTCACCATGGACTTCATGGCCCAGGTCCAGTCTTACATCATGTCCCAGCAGTACGAGAGTCTTCTCAAGAAGTCGAATTTCAAAGGAGGCCTCGGTCAGTAATGGCGAAAGACGATGCCATCCAGATGCAGGGCGAGATCATCGAGAACCTGCCCAATGCCACCTTCCGAGTGAAACTCGAGAATGGCCACGTGGTGTTGGGCCACATCTCGGGGAAGATGCGCATGCATTACATCCGGATTCTTCCCGGTGACAAGGTCACTGTGGAACTCACGCCCTACGACTTGTCGCGGGCCCGAATTGTTTTCAGAGCGAAGTAAAAAGGAACCAAAGGATCCATCATGAAAGTTCTCGCATCGGTACGGCGCATCTGCCGCAACTGCAAGATCATCAAGCGACACGGCGTCGTGCGGGTTATCTGCACCGACCCTCGTCATAAGCAGCGTCAAGGTTAAAGAAGGAGCGTTTGAATGGCTCGTATTGCCGGTATCAACATCCCCAGCCACCAGCACACCGACGTTGGTCTCACCGCCATTTATGGCATCGGGCGTCCACGTGCCCGTCTGATTTGTGAGGCTGCTGGGGTTCCAGTCACCAAGAAGGTCAAGGACTTGACCGATGATGAGCTTGAGCGTCTGCGTAACGAGGTGGGCAAGTTCACCACCGAAGGTGATCTGCGCCGTGAGATCTCGATGTCGATCAAGCGCCTGATGGACCTGGGCTGTTACCGTGGCATGCGCCACCGTAAGGGCCTGCCAGTCCGTGGCCAGCGCACCAGAACCAATGCCCGTACCCGCAAGGGTCCTCGTAAGGGCAGCATTACTCTGAAGAAAGGCTAAGGAATCACCATGGCTAAGGTTCAAGCTTCTCAGCGCACGCGCAAAAAAGTTCGCAAGAATGTCAGCGACGCCGTTGCTCATATTCATGCATCGTTTAACAACACCATCATCACCATCACCGATCGTCAGGGCAACACGCTGTCCTGGGCCACTGCTGGTGGCGCGGGCTTCAAGGGAAGTCGCAAGAGCACGCCTTTTGCAGCCCAGGTAGCCGCTGAAGCCGCTGGTCGAGTGGCGGTTGAGTGTGGCGTTAAAAACATTGAAGTCCGTATCAAGGGTCCAGGACCTGGCCGTGAATCCACGGTTCGTGCCCTCAATGCATTGGGTATTCGTGTGACTCAGATTTCTGATGTGACCCCCGTTCCTCACAACGGCTGCCGCCCTCCCAAGCGTCGCCGTATTTAATTTGGTGGCACCGGCTTTGCGCTGGTGCTTTTTCTAAGTCCACCGTCCTGGTTTTCTAGGACACTTCGCTAGCCAAGGGAAATGGCGGCGGCTTTCGAAAGGAATTCGAAGTGGCACGTTACGTAGGTCCTCGTTGTAAATTGTCGCGCCGTGAAGGCACCGACCTCGGTCTGAAGAGCGCTCGCCGCTCTCTAGAGTCAAAATGTAAACAAGACAGCAAGCCTGGTCAGCACGGCCGCACTTCCGGTGCCCGTACCTCTGACTACGGCAAGCAGTTGCGTGAGAAGCAAAAGGTCAAGCGCATCTACGGCATGTTGGAGCGTCAGTTTCGTCGCTACTTTGCCCAGGCTTCGAGCAAGAAGGGCAATACCGGCGTTAGCCTGCTGCAACTCCTAGAGTCTCGTCTGGACAACGTCGTGTTTCGCATGGGATTTGGTTCGACCCGCGCAGAGGCGCGTCAGCTGGTGTCCCACAAGGCGGTGCTTCTCAATGGTCGGGTCTGTAACATTCCCTCGGCCCAGGTCAAGCCCAACGACGTGGTGAGCATTGCCGAAAAGTCTCGTGGCCAGGCTCGTATCGTCGCCTCGCTGGAGCTGGCCGAGCAGAACGGATTGCCGGGCTGGATTTCTGTAGACCCCAAGAAGATGGAAGGCGTCTACAAGCAACTGCCCGATCGTACCGACCTGTCTGCTGAAATCAACGAGAGCCTGATCGTCGAGCTTTACTCACGCTAAGTCTCGCACCGTCTGATCACGCAACACGACCAAGGATTGTTATGCTGAATGCCTTTTTAAAGCCTCGCATTATTGAAGTCGAACCCACCGGCACCAACACGGCCAAGATTGTGATGGAGCCGTTTGAGCGTGGGTTTGGTCACACACTGGGCAATGCCCTTCGCCGCGTCCTGCTGTCCTCCATGGAGGGCTACGCCCCCACTGAGGTGCAGATCGCTGGGGTCGTACACGAGTATTCCACCATGGAGGGCGTTCAAGAGGACGTCGTCGATCTTTTGTTGAACCTCAAGGGCATTGTCTTTCGCCTGGAGGGTCGTGGAGATGTGCTGTTGTCCTTGCGCAAGCAGGGCACCGGCCCAGTGACCGCTGGAGATTTTGAACTGCCTCACGACGTGACCATTCTCAACCCTGAGCATGTGATTGCAAACCTGTCAGACGATGTCCGCCTGGAGCTTCAGGTTCGGGTTGAAAAGGGTCGCGGCTATGTTCCCGGCACCATGCGCAACCTGGGCGAGGAGAACACCCGCTCCATCGGTCGTATCGTTCTGGATGCCTCTTTCTCTCCCGTCCGTCGCGTCAGCTACTTGGTGGAAAGCGCTCGAGTCGAGCAACGTACCGACCTGGACCGTCTGGTCATCGAAGTGGAGACCAACGGTGTTATCGAGCCCGAGGATGCTGTTCGCCAGGCAGCCCGTATTCTGGTTGAGCAGTTGTCGGTCTTCGCTGCCCTAGAGGGCGGAGAACCGATTGCCGAGGCCAGCCGTTCAGCTGCGGTTGACCCAATGCTCATGCGCCCTGTCGATGATCTAGAGCTCACGGTTCGCTCGGCCAATTGCCTGAAAGCTGAGAGCATCTACTACATCGGTGACCTGATTCAACGCACCGAGAATGAGCTACTCAAGACACCGAACTTGGGTCGCAAGTCTCTCAATGAAATTAAAGAAGTCCTCGCCTCGCGCGGTCTGACCTTGGGCATGAAGCTCGAGAATTGGCCGCCCGCAGGCATGGATCGATAAGAGTTAGATAGGAGAAAACCCATGCGTCACCGTCATGGCCTTCGTAAGCTGAATCGCACTTCGTCCCACCGCGCTGCCATGTTTCGCAACATGGCCAATGCCCTGTTGAGACATGAAGCCATCAAGACAACCCTGCCAAAGGCAAAGGAACTGCGCAAGGTGGTAGAGCCGTTGATCACCATCAGCAAGTCCCCTACGCTGGCCAACAAGCGCCTGGCCTTCAACCGTCTTCGTGACCGCGAGATCGTGGTGAAGCTGTTCGATGAAATCGGGCCTCGTTACGCCAGCCGTCCTGGTGGATACTGCCGCATTCTGAAGTGGGGATTCAGGCAGGGAGACAACGCGCCCATGGCCCTCATGGAGCTGGTTGATCGTCCGGAGTCATCAGACGTTGTGGAGACCGACGGCCAGTAGTCAGCCTGCCGCGGTTTCCACCAAAAACCTCGTCCGTTTAGGGCGGGGTTTTTTTACGTCTTCACTAAGATGCGCTGGACTCTAACCAGTGAGCAACGTCTAGCGCAGAGTAAGTCAGGATGCCGTCGGCACCGGCCCGCTTGAAACACATCAAGGACTCCAGGACCACGGATTTTTCATCGAGCCAGCCATTGGCCACCGCGGCTTTCATCATGGCGTACTCCCCGCTGACTTGGTAGGCAAAGGTGGGGCGGCCGAAGGCCTCTTTAACCCGGTGCACCACATCGAGGTAGGGCATGCCAGGTTTCACCATCACCATGTCGGCCCCCTCTTGAATGTCCATGGCAACCTCGTGGAGGGCCTCATCTCCGTTGCCGGGATCCATCTGGTAGGTCTTTTTGTCCGCCTTGCCAAGGTTTGCCGCAGACCCTACCGCATCGCGGAAGGGACCATAAAACGATGAGGCGTACTTGGCAGCGTAGGCCATGATCCGGGTGTGAATGAGCTGATGGCTCTCCAGGCCCTGACGTATGGCACCAATACGGCCATCCATCATGTCTGACGGTGCAACGATGTCGACCCCCGCTTGCGCCTGCATGAGCGCCTGCTTGACCAGGGCCTCTACAGTCTCGTCATTGAGAATACGGGACTGGTCATCGAGCAGGCCGTCTTGGCCATGGCTGGTGTAGGGGTCCAAGGCCACATCGGTCATGACCCCAAGCTCTGGGAAGGCCTGCTTGAGCATTTGCACGGTCTTGGGCACGAGTCCGTCCGGATTGTGGGCTTCACTGCCAATGGGGTCTTTGAGGGCGGGGTCGATGACCGGAAAGAGTGCGAGAACTGGGATACCAGCCCGTGCGGCCTGCTCGGCGAGCTTGAGCAATTCATCCGGCGAGCGGCGGTAAACGCCGGGCATCGAGGCAACCGACTGGACAGTCTGTTTACCCGCCGTGACGAAAACGGGAAGAATCAGATCATCCACTGTAAGTGTGTGTTCCCTCACTAACCGTCTGGACCAGTCATCTCGCCGCTGACGCCGCGGACGAAGCGATGGGAATTGGGCAAACACAGATGGATTCATGGCATTACTCACTTTGGCCTGAGGGTTATTGGCTGGTTATTGAACTTGTCCCATTATCTGTCGTCTATTAAACAGACGTTTCGTCTCCCGCTTCTCCTCCCTGAGCGGGTGCCTCCTCGATAGGCTTCTTATCCGGCAGCTGGTCTGCCGGTTTTTTTTGGGGATCTTGCTCGCCGGGGCTCAACCCTAGCCACAGACTAATCCGAGCCAAGACGGGATCTCGGCCAGTCTTCTTCAACCCTGAGAATACAGACAGACTGACGGGCCCCCATTTCGACTGTTGTGCCGTCAGGATGGCCCGAACCTCGGATACGGTCCTTTGCTGCTGCTGCCGCGTCAGTTTGTCCGCCTTCGTCAGCAATACGTGGATGGGCCGCATCCGTCTAGCAAACCAGTCCAGCATCTGAACGTCCAGTGGCCCAAGGGGGTGACGAATGTCGGTGACCAGAATCAGCCCGACGAGACTGTCTCGCGTGTCGAGGTATCTGGCGAGCTGTTGCTGCCATTGGGCCTGGGTCTGTTTGTCAACCGACGCGTAGCCATAACCAGGCAAATCCACCAGCCGACCCACCTCTTGTTCTTTGTAGATCAGGCTAAACAGGTTGATCAGCCTTGTACGAC
The DNA here is from genome assembly GCA_041171045.1 of Pseudomonadota bacterium. Lineage (GTDB taxonomy): Bacteria > Pseudomonadota > Gammaproteobacteria > Burkholderiales > Burkholderiaceae_A > Hahnella. The sequence continues at coordinate 41,906 of JBEDMQ010000102.1, read as the reverse complement.
CCGGGGTTTTACTCGCGAAGGCCAGGCGTTTGCGTTGGCACAGCACGTTGAGCGCTGTGCTCTTGCCAGCATTGGAGCGACCTGCGATGGCGACTTCCGGGATATGCGCCCTTGGAAGGTCTGAGACCTTGGCGCCACTTTGAAGAAACTGGACTTGTGAAATCCAGGTGTCTAGTGCGGGAAGGGTGGATGAGTCGGTGGATTCAGGCATGAATGATTTAAACTGTTGAGGATTTCGCAGGCCAGACCATTGGTTTCAGTAAGCGAAGTCCGAGCCCCTAGGAGAATCCTGAAGATGAAGTCTGACACGAATTTCTTTGTTCGATCCGCCCGCAGCAGCCTCTTGGCTAGCTTGGCCCTGATGCCCATGGCCCTGAATGCCGCAGCGCCCGCTGCCCCCGCGACTGCGACACCAGTGGCCCAGAAGATCGACCTGCAAAAGGGCGCCTCGATCGCTGGTCAAGTCTGCGTTGGCTGCCACGCGGTGGACGGCAACAGCGCCGTGCCTGATTTCCCCATTTTGGCGGGCCAGCATGCTGCTTACCTCTCAAAGCAGTTGCACAATTTCCAGGTCAAACCCAATGCTAAAAAGGCTGAGCGAGAGAACGCCGTCATGGCTGGTTTTGCAGCAGCCTTGTCTGAAGACGACATCCGCAATGTCTCGGCCTTTTACGCTGCGCAGGCCATCAAACCGTCCTATGCCCAGAAAAAAGAGCTACTGGCCCTTGGTCAGACCATCTATCGGGCAGGCGTCTCCGCCCGTGGTATCCCAGCCTGTGTAGGCTGCCATGCCCCCAATGGGGCCGGTATCCCCGCCCAATATCCTCGTCTCTCGGGTCAATACGCCCAGTACACCAAGGCCCAACTGACTGCATTCCGATCTGGTGCGCGAGCCAACAGCGCACAAATGGCCAAGATTTCTGCTCAGCTGACCGATCAGGAGATGGAAGCTCTTGCAGAGTACATCGCAGGACTCCGATAAGGAGTCCCAGGTCGATGCGTCCGGTCTTTACCGAGCATCGACCACTGGCCTAGAACTCCGAGGCGGCGGCAGGCTGCTCAAAGAGAGCGTTGAGCTGCTCTCGTCCATGCGGTTTGCGATCTCTGCTCTCTCCGTTGTTGGCATTGCCAGTGCCATTGGCACCATCGTGCCGCAGAACTCCCCACCGATTAATTACGTTAATCAGTTTGGGGCCTTCTGGGCCGAGGTCTTTACCTGGTTCGACGTGTTTCGGGTTTACAACGCACCCTGGTTTCTGATCGTCATGGTGCTCATGCTGACTTCGACCAGCCTGTGCCTCATTCGAAACACGCCACGCATGCTCAAAGACATGCGGGTTTGGCGTGAGAAAGTCAGGGATGCCGGGTTCAACGCTTTTCCTTATCGGCAACAATTTCAGCTCGACCGACCAGACCAAGCCGAAGCCAAGATTCAGGAGATTGCCAACGCCCTGACGCAGCAGGGCTATCGAACCAGGACCTATGACGCCCAGGCAGGCCTCCCGAGACTGGTTGCCAAAAAAGGCGCGAGCAATCGATTGGGTTATATCGCTGCGCATCTGGCGATCGTGGTCATCTCACTTGGGGGCTTATTAGACTCTGAGGTGCCGACCAAGATGGCCGTCTGGTGGTGGAACAAGGCACCCGTTGTCTTGGCCAATCTCTCGGGTGACCAGGTGCCCGATTCAGCACGCCTTCCACAATCTACTCCCACCTATCGGGCCAATCTTCTCATCCCGGAGGGGCAGCGCTCGGATCTGGCAGTTATCAATCAGCCCAAGGGGGCTTTGCTGGTCGATCTGCCATTTGAACTGGAACTCAAGCAGTTTCGCATTGAGTACTACAACACTGGAATGCCCAAGCTTTTTGCCAGCGATGTGGTCCTGACAGACAAAGAGACAGGCCAAACCAAGTCTGCGGTCATCGAGGTGAACCGACCACTCATCCACAAGGGCATTGCCATCTACCAATCTAGTTTCGACGATGGTGGGTCGAAGCTCAAGCTACTGGCCCACCCCTTGAGTGGACCCGTTCAAAAGCCCTTGCCCATCGAGCTGGGGGTGGGGCAGGCCTTGGCACTTAAGAATGCGACGCAGACCCTCAACCTAGAGATCTCAGGCTTCAAGGCGATCAATGTTGAGAATTTGGCAGGCAATGGACCACAGGAGACCGACGCCTTTCAGAAGAACGTTGCCTCCGTTTTATCGCCCGCAGCCAATGCCGGCAAGACCAAGTCACTGACCAATGTGGGCGCTGCCTTCCAATACAAGCTGCGCGATGCGGCTGGTCAAGCCCGGGAGTTTCATGTCTACATGCTGCCCGTCGAGCTAGACGGAAGCCGAGTATTTCTCGCAGGTGTTCGAAACTCACCGGATGAGTCCTTCCGCTACCTCAGGATTCCCGCCGATGAGAAGGACTCTCTCGAGGCCTTCTTGCATTTACGGGCCGCCATGGACAACCCCACCATCCGAGCCAAGGCTGCGCAGGCTTTTGCCTTGTCTGCAGCGCCCCCTCCCATGCAGAAGGCCTTGTCCGACAGCGCCCAGAAGGCGCTAGATGCACTGGCCTCCAATGGGTTGGTTGGTCTGGCCAATATCCTCGAGCAGACCGTTCAGGCTTCTGAACGTGAGCGGGCCGCAGACGTCGTGGTCCGAATGCTCACTGGGGCTTTCTGGGAGGTGTTGCAGCAATCTCGGTTGTCCCGTGGGCTCCCCAGGCAGCCACTCAATGAGGCCAATCAGAGCTTTGCCCAGCGAGCCCTTAATGCCTACAGCGACGCCAAGCTCTTTGACGCTCCATTGCTGATCACCATGGCGGACTTTACCGAGGTCAAGGCCTCGGTTTTCCAAGTCACGCGTTCACCAGGAAAGACCACGGTCTATCTAGGCTGTTTATTGCTTACCCTGGGCGTTTTCGCCATGCTCTATGTCAGGGAACGTCGGTTCTGGATTTGGATCAAACAGCCTTCGGACGCCTCGGGCCAGACCAGTGTCTTGATGGCTGCGTCCACCCCGAGGCATTCTTTGGACTTCGATAGAGAGTTTGAGGAACTGACGCAGCGCCTGTCTCGGGCTCACTAATTGGAGATAGACATGACGGTTTCAAGCTCAGCCGATTTCAGCCACGCCAGACTTCAACAGGTCGGCGGTGGCCGTCTCGATTGGCGTGACCTGGTTTTTGCCCTGGTATTGGCTGCGGGTGCTTGGTTTGCAACCAGCCGCTACAGCCAGTTTATGGATGTCTACGAGTTGGTCATCCTGTGGGCTTGCGTGCCTGGGCTTTTATTTATTGGATGGCTCTGGCCTGCCATGCGGTGGTTCACGCTGGGCTGCGGGTTGCTGGCCTTGGCCGGCATCGGCAACTACGGGGGCCAGTTGGCCAGTGCTGAACAGTCATTTCTATTGAAGTATCTGCTGTCCTCGCAGTCTGCCGTCCTCTGGATGTGTGCCCTGTATGGTCTTGGCTGCCTGTCTTATTGGGTGGGCTTGCTGTTTCGCGGCGCCACGGCACTCTGGGCTGGGTCGGTCCTGACCTGGGCCGCCACGGTAATGGGCATGGTGGGCCTTCTTGTTCGTTGGTACGAGTCTTATTTGATCTCTCCGGATGTCGGGCACATCCCAGTGAGCAACCTCTATGAGGTCTTTGTTCTGTTCTCATTGCTCACTGCGTTGTTCTACCTCTTCTACGAGCGTCGCTACCAGACCCGTAGCCTCGGTGCTTTTGTCACTTTGGTGATTGTTGCTGCTGTTGGTTTTCTGCTCTGGTATACGGCGACTCGATCTGCACATGAGATCCAGCCATTGGTGCCTGCCTTGCAGTCTTGGTGGATGAAGATTCACGTACCGGCCAATTTCGTCGGGTATGGCACTTTCTCGATTGCCGCCATGGTGGCCTTTGCGTATCTGGTCAAATCAAATGCCCAGACCAAAAGTAAGGCAGCCCTTATCCCGCTGTTCGTTCTTGGCGTGCTCTTGTGTGCCGAGCCGCTGGTCTTTCGGCGCTCCGGCCTTCCTGACTATTGGGCGCTTTATTTTGGGATTTCTGCCGCAGCAGTTGGCGGCATATTGGCGGCCCGCCGGAGGATTGCAGAGGTACTGCCGTCTCTAGAGATTCTGGACGATATCCAGTACAGAGCCATCGCCATTGGATTCGCCTTCTTCACCGTCGCCACCATTCTGGGGGCACTCTGGGCCGCTGAGGCCTGGGGGACCTATTGGCAGTGGGACCCCAAAGAAACCTGGGCCCTCATTGTCTGGCTCAACTATGCCGCCTGGCTACACCTTCGTCTGATGAAGGGCTTGCGCGGCCAGTTCGCCGCCTATTGGTCCTTGGTGGGTTTGTTGATCACGGGTTTTGCGTTCCTTGGGGTCAACATGTTTCTCTCGGGCCTGCACTCCTACGGGCAGCTTTAAATGGACATTCGGGCTTCAGAGATCACGCCCGAGGCCATTTTTCATGGGCGCCGCCGACTGCTGGGTGCTGCCTCGGCCCTGACGGCCCTTGGTTCGGGGCTGTCACTGGCGGGTCCCGCCCATGCAAAAGACCCTCGCCAGCAGGCTCGCCTGGCCGAGCCGACGCAGCCCCTGCGCTATACCCCTTGGCCCGGCATGCCAACCGAGAGGCTCACGCCGATCCACGATGTCACCGGTTACAACAACTTCTACGAGTTTGGAACTGACAAGGCTGATCCGCAGAGAAACGCACCAGGTCGATTGTTGGTCAGACCTTATCAACTCAGCATCGAGGGCCTCGTCGCCAAACCACAGGTACTGGGCATCGATGACCTGATGGCCCAGGCTGGCTTGGAGGAGAGGATTTATCGCCTGAGGTGCGTCGAAGGCTGGTCCATGGTGATTCCCTGGGTCGGTTTTAGCCTGAGCAGGCTCATTGCCAAGGCCCAGCCACTTGGTTCCGCCAAGTACGTCGAGTTTGTCAGCCTGGCTGATAAGACCACGATGCCAGGCTTGTCCTCGCGAGTCCTGGACTGGCCCTATCGTGAGGGGCTTCGCCTGGATGAGGCCATGCACCCCCTGACCACATTGGCGGTGGGCCTCTATGGCAAAACACTGCCTGCTCAGAATGGTGCACCCATCAGGCTGGTGGTTCCCTGGAAGTATGGCTTCAAGAGCGCCAAGTCGATTGTCAGAATCAGGCTCATCGAACAACAACCAACACCGAGCTGGGTTCAGGCTGCTCCTCAGGAATACGGTTTTTACTCCAACGTTAATCCCAGCGTGCCACATCGTCGTTGGTCTCAGGCCACGGAGCGTCGAATTGGGGAGGACGGTCTGCTCTCCCCCCGGCGTCCAACGCTGCCGTTCAACGGGTATGCAGAGCAGGTGGCCCATCTCTATACCGGCATGGACCTACGACAGTACTACTGACCCAGCATGGGGCTGTCTTTATCACTCTGGGCGGTTGGGCCACTCGTCGAACTGGTGATCCGTCTAGCCCTAGATGCATTGGGCGCGAACCCGCAGGAGGAGATTCTTCGGGGCCTCGGTCGGCAGACCTTGATGATCCTGTGCCTGGTTCTTGCCATGCCCGCCTTGGCAAGGCTCCGCCCTGAGACCCGGCTACGCGGAGTTGTTCAACATCGACGCGCCATGGGGCTCTGGGCCTTTGCCTATGCCTGTATTCATGTTCTGGCTTATCTCCAGTTTGAGCATGATTTGGCTTGGTGGGCCATTTGGGACGACCTCTGGCATCGACCTTTTGTCACGGTGGGGGTGGTCTGTCTTGCCGCGATGAGCCTGCTGGCCATGACCTCTAATCGTTGGAGCATGCGCCGCCTCGGACACAACTGGAAGCTACTTCACCGCTTGAGCTGGCCCATTGTTCTGATGGGAATTCTTCACTATGCCCTGCACAAGGCCGGCAAGAATGATTTCACCCAGCCGGTCGTTTTTCTGGCGATCTGGTCTGGTCTGCTGATGATGCGACTCAGGCCGAGTTGGAGGAAGTAAGCCAAAAACCAACTGGCCGTGACGGGAGATTGGCGAGGTCAGAGCCTTTCCGCCGCAACGAGATCCTCGAATGTTTCCCGACGTCGAATAAGCCTGGGCGAGGCATCGGGGTAGATCATGACTTCCGCAGGCCTGGGCCGCGAATTGTAGTTGGAGGCCATTGAGGACCCATAGGCACCAGCGGAGGCCAGAATGACCAAATCACCCTCTCGAAGACTTAGCCGGCGCTGACGACCCAGCCAGTCCCCACTCTCACAGACCGGTCCAACGATGTCCCAGGTCTGGGGTGGCGCCGAACTGTCCTGGCTTACCGCCAAGATCTCATGCCAAGCCTCATAGAGACTGGGTCGCATGAGATCGTTCATGGCCGCGTCAATAATTGCAAAGGCAGTGGTCTCTGGGGAGCTCTGGGGTTTAAGGGCGACGACGCGGCTTAGCAGAACGCCTGCAGGCCCGATGATGGCTCGTCCAAACTCAAAGATCAGCTTAGGCATCGGCCGGTTGCGGGCCATTGACCAGGCCCTTACCTTGCCGACGAGAGACTGCATCAGGGCCTGTGGAGTAGGAGGCGTCTCGTCGTGATAGCAAATGCCCAACCCGCCACCAAGGTCAATGTGATCAATCGCGATGCCCTTGGCTTCCAGGGCGTCTACAAACGTCAAGACGCGGTCTGTCGCGTCCAGGAATGGCGACAGTTCGGTGATCTGGGAACCGATGTGGCAGTCCACTCCGACGATCTGGAGGTGGGCGAGGGCTTTGGCGTCTTGATAGCCTTGCGCGGCCTGCTCGATCGGCAGTCCAAACTTATTGGATTTCAGACCGGTTGAGATGTAGGGGTGAGTCTTGGCATCGATGTCTGGGTTGATCCTAAGCGAGACATGGGCCTTGCAGCCAAGCTCCTCGGCGATTCGGTTGAGTCGGTGCATTTCTGAAAGACTCTCGAGGTTGATGCAACCAACCCCGGCCACCAGAGCGTCACGCAGCTCAGCGTCGGTCTTACCCACTCCTGAGAAGACCATCTTGTTGGCCCGCCCACCTGCAGCCAGTACCCGTCTCATTTCCCCGGCCGAGACGATATCGAAGCCAGCCCCAAGGGCCGCTAACTCTGCGAGGATGGCCAGATTGGGGTTGGCCTTGACCGCATACAGAATGTCCACCTCAGCGCCGAGAGACTGACAGGCGTCTGCAAAAGCCCGGTAGGCCGAGCGGATGGCTGCAGCACTGTAAATGTAACAAGGGGTTTGGAACTGCTCGGCGAGCTTGGACAGGCTGTGCTGCTCGCAATGCAACTCGCCCTGGCGCCAGCCAAACGAGCCTGGCAGCATGGGATGCTCGGATTCATAACGATCGGTCACCGCGCCTCCTGAGGCTGGGTTGCTTCGCCGTCGGGGGGGAATTGTGGTTTGGGCAAAAACAGAGGGCCTTTTTGTCCGCACCCGCTTAGAGCCAGGGCAAGCATCAGGGCTGACAGGCTCACTGCCATGCCACCCTGTCGACCAAAGCCTTGTTTATCCCCAGGATTGCACCGGGAAGTCTGGTCCCCGATCTGAACTGATGGACAATGATGGTCGTGCGTTTTCATGATGGTGGGAGTATGACGGAAACCGAGTATCTTGAAAAAATAGAGTCTGCTTTTGCCTGGATTGAGACTCAGGTAGACAACTGGAATCAGTCCCATGACATGGTGATTGAGACCGGCCGTCATGGCCCTGTGTTGGAGACCGAATTTGAGTCGGGACAAAAGATCATCACCAACGCTCAGGCACCCACCCAACAACTCTGGATGGCCTCCCAGTTCGGTGCACATCACTTTGTGCTCACCACCGAGGGGTGGTTAGACACGAGGGGTGCTGGCCTGTTTGAGCAGGTATTTGCGTCTCATGCCAGTCAGTTGGCGGGGGTGGACTGTCCCCCTAGGGGACGAACCGAGGACTTCTAGAAGGACCCGATCGCCGCGGGGCTTCAGGGATTGTTGACACCAAGGGATGGGACCCCGACACCCGGGGCATTATCGGGAACGTAATATTCATTTCCGATCTTGAGCATCCCCGCAGGCGGGTTGACCGTTTGTTGCGGTATTTTCTTCAGGGCCTCTGCCATAAAAGACATCCAGATGGGCAAGGCAAGACCCCCACCAGTCTCCCGTTCACCCAGTGTTCGAGGCTGGTCGTAGCCCACCCAGGCTACCCCAGCCAATTTGGGCTGATAGCCTGCGAACCAGGCATCCTGAGCATCGTTGGTGGTACCAGTTTTGCCGGCGAGGTCTGTTCGCCCCAGTTGTAGCGCTTTGCGTCCAGTCCCGTTTTTCACCACACCCTGCAGAAGGTTGTGCATCAGGTACGCGTAGCGCTCATCCAGCACCCGGGGGGCCTCATCACCGGCCTTGGCGGGTTCGGTGCGACTGACGAGCGCGCCGCGCTCGTCGACCACACGGTCAATAAAATAGGGCGTGACGCGAAAGCCACCGTTGGCAAAGGCCGCGTAGGCAGTGGCCATTTGAAGTGGAGTGACGCTACCCGCCCCCAGGGCCAGCGTGAGGTAGGGCGGATTCCGCTGCGCTTCGAAACCGAAGCGTGAGAGGTAGTTTTGGGCGTACTTGGGCCCAACCGCATGCAGCAATCGAATCGAGACCATGTTTTTGGACTTGGCCAGGGCGTCACGAAGGGTGATCGGCCCCTCGTAGGTGCCGTCGTAGTTCTTCGGGTCCCACACCTGTCCGCCGGTCTGTCCGGGGTCAAAGTTCACAGGCGCATCGTTAACGATGCTGCTCGCAGAGAACCCTTTTTCCAATGCTGCTGAGTAGACAAAGGGCTTAATGGTCGAACCAGGCTGACGGTAAGCCTGCGTGACGTGATTGAACTTGTTCTGCCGAAAATCAAAGCCGCCGACGAGGGCCCGCAGGGCGCCCGTGTCAGTCTGAATGGCGACGAATGCCCCCTCGACCTCTGGGATCTGGCTGATTTCCCAGCGCTCTGCATCGAGTCGTTGGATCCGAACAACGGCACCGGGTCGAATTTTCAGGGCGGGCAGGGCGCTGGCCGAGAGTCCTTTGGAGGCGAATTTCAAGCCATCACCCTGAATGTCAAAGGTTTTGCCTTGAGCCCGCATGACCCGCACCGATCCCTCTTTCACCTCGATGACGACCGCGGTGAGCAGACCATCGCTATCGGGCCTATCTGCCAGCGTGTCCTCCACCAGGTCTTCTAGCTCCGGACCGTTCTTGGGCAGCGTGACAAAGGCCTCCGGACCCCGCCAGCCTTGACGCCGGTCAAATTCAATCAGCCCTGAGCGCATCGCATTCTGGGCCGCTTTCTGCTCATTGGCCCGAATGGTGGTGAATACAGTGAGTCCTCGGCTGTAGGCGTCGTCTGGAAACTGGGCAACGATTTGTTGGCGAACCATTTCAGCCAGGTAGGGCGCTGATACGGCATAGTCCTCGCCTCGGCTCACCACTTTCAATTCCTCTCGGCTGGCCTGGTTGAACTGGGCATTGCTGATCAGCCTGAGCTTTTGCATTCGACCCAGGATGTATTGCTGCCTGGCCTGGGCCCTTCGTGGGTTGGCCACAGGGTTGTAGCTGGAGGGGGCTTTGGGCAGACCCGCCAACATGGCAGACTCCGCGATACTTAGGCGACCAATGGGTTTTCCGAAGTAGATCTGTGCAGCGGATGCGAACCCATAGGCTCTGCGTCCCAGGTAAATCTGATTGATGTAGAGCTCAAGGATCTGGTCCTTGGTGAGCTTGCGCTCAATCTCAAAGGCGAGCAGCACTTCGTAGATTTTTCGGGTAAAAGTTTTCTCGGTCGACAGGTAAAAGTTGCGAGCCACCTGCATCGTGATGGTGCTCGCGCCTTGGGCTTTGCTGCCAGCCAAGAGGTTGGCGAAGACAGACCGCAGAATGCCGGCGGGGTCGATCCCGGCATGTTGGTAAAACTGGTCGTCCTCGGCGGCCAGAATGGCGTGAATGAGGGATTTGGGCACCTCAGAGATTCGGACGACGCTTCGCCGTTCCTCGCCAAACTCCCCAATCAGGACCCCATCGGCCGTCAGGACCCGAAGGGGTACTTTCGGCCGGTAGTCGGCCAAGGCAGTGACCTCTGGGAGCCTTGGCGTGGCCAGGGCAATAACCAGCAGGCTGATGCCGACCAGGCCTAGAAAGGACCACAGCCCCAGGAGCATGAAACGAATCAAAAGGCGCATAACAACCAAGTGTATCGCCTGCTAGACTGATTTCGATGAATGGCCAGCCAAAAAGAAATATCGTCCTGATCGGCCTGATGGGCGCCGGCAAGACCACGATTGGTCGGCGGCTGGCACAGCGAATTCAATGGCCTCTGGTCGACACCGACCAGGTCATCGAGTCCCGTTGCGGGACGTCCGTGGCGACCATTTTTGAGGTGGAGGGTGAGGCGGGCTTTCGTCGGAGGGAGTCCAAGGTACTCGCTGAGATCATGGCCCAACCGGGCCAGATTGTGACGACTGGCGGAGGCGCTCCGATACAGCCGGACAATCGGCCAGTGATCGCCCAGGGCTACGTGGTTTACCTCCACGCATTACCCAGACAACTCTGGCAGCGGCTGCGGCAGGACACCAGTCGGCCACTGCTCACCCAGTCTCAAGACCCCAAGGCGACCCTAGAGGCGCTTTACCAATCGAGAGACCCGGTTTATCGTGACTTGGCCTCGGTGGTGGTCCCCAGTAGCCAAGGGTCGCCTAGCCAGGTGGTCAGTCAGGTCATCGGCCATCTGCTGGCCGATGGCCTTATTTCTCATACATTCGAAGACTCCCAGCATGAATCAGATCTCACCGCGCCCTCTCGATAAGACCGCCGCAGAATCCGGACCGCATGGCGTACGTGCGACGGTCCAGGTCGGCTTGGCTGACCGCAGTTATCCAATTTGGATCGGCGAGGGTCTGCTCGATCAAGCCAAAGTCTGGCGTCAGGCCCTTGGGCCCGGCCGGTCGGGCCGGCCCGGTCGTGTGGTGGTGGTCTCCAATGAGGTGGTCATGCCGCTGTATGGTCATCAGGTCCTGGCGGCTCTGACGGATTTGGGCTGCCAGACTTCGCAGGTGGTGTTGCCCGATGGCGAGTCCCATAAAGACATGACCAGTCTCATGAAGATTTTTGATCACCTCATGGCAGAGCACGTGGATCGATCGGCCACGGTCGTCGCCTTGGGGGGCGGTGTGATTGGGGACATGGCCGGCTTTGCAGCGGCCTGTTACCAGCGTGGTATTGATTTTGTTCAGGTCCCCACCACCCTGCTCTCTCAGGTCGACTCCTCGGTGGGCGGCAAGACGGCCATTAACCACCCCTTGGGCAAGAACATGATTGGCGCTTTTTATCAACCCAGGGCCGTCATCATTGATATGTTGGTTCTGAGAACGCTTCCTGCGAGAGAGGTCTCCGCTGGGCTTGCGGAGATCATTAAATACGGCTGTATTTTGGATGCCGACTTTTTTAGCTGGCTAGAGGCCAACATGTCCGCTCTGGTTGCGAAGGATTCTGCTGCTCTGGCCTATGCCATTGAGCGGTCTTGCCAGCTCAAGGCGGGGGTCGTATCCGCTGATGAACGGGAATCCTCTGGCCAGAGGGCTCTGCTTAATTTTGGCCACACCTTTGGACATGCCATCGAGGCTGGTATGGGCTACGGCAGCTGGCTTCATGGTGAGGCGGTGGGCTGCGGTATGGCCATGGCAGCATTGCTGTCATCTCAGCTGGGTCAACTCGATACCCCATCGTTCAAGCGAGTGATTAACCTCATCCATCAAGCTGGTTTGCCGCTCACGCCTCCTGGTTGGCCAGCGCAGGATTACCTGGACTGGATGGCCCATGACAAAAAATCTTCTGGCGGTGCCATTCGGTACATCCTGCTCAAAGGGCTTGGTCAGTCCGAACTCAAGGCGGTGGATGATGCCTTGGTTCGCACGGCCATTGAGGCATCAAAAAAAGGGCTGGCATCTGCGTGAGCGGGTCTGCGCAGACCGGTCCGCTGGTGGCCCCGTTTGCGGCCCAGGCCCATCGCAGCAGGGGCCGTCTTCACCCCGAATCAGAGCCGATGGGTCGATCCGCTTTCCAGCGGGATCGAGACCGCATTGTTCATTCAACCGCTTTTAGAAAACTGCTCTACAAGACGCAGGTCTTTGTAAACCATGAGGGTGACCTCTTTCGAACGCGCCTGACGCACAGTCTAGAGGTGGCGCAGATCGCCCGATCTGTTGCACGACGCCTTCAGCTAGATGAAGAGCTGACCGAGGCCATCTGCCTGGCGCACGATCTTGGGCACACGCCTTTCGGCCACGCTGGCCAGCATGCCCTCAATCAGGCGCTACGAGATGCCACCGCGGGTCAAAAAGGTTTTGAGCACAACCTGCAAAGCTTGCGGGTGGTGGATAAATTGGAGCAGCGTTACGCAGCTTTCGATGGCCTTAACCTGACATTTGAGACCCGAGAGGGCATCCTGAAGCACTGCGCAGATTCTCTGGCTCAGGAGTTGGGCGAGGTCGCACACCGGTTTGTCAAACGCGAGTCTCCGAGCCTAGAGGCTCAGCTGGCCAATTTGGCTGACGAGCTAGCCTACAACCACCACGACTTGGATGATGGCCTTCGGTCCGGGCTGCTGGTGTTTGAAGAGGTCATTGAGCAGCCTCTGGTGGCCCCTCATGTGCGGCGATTGCAGCAAGCGCACCCGCAATTGGCTCGTCACCGTCTGATGGCTGAGGTGATTCGCGGCATGATCAACGAACAGGTGGATGACCTGACGCAGACCACCCGGCAGCAACTGCTCAGCCAGGGCATCGCTGACGACCAGGATGTCCGGCGTCAAGCCCTGCCCCTGGTTGGTTTTTCTCTCGAGTTGGGCCGACAGGTCTTGGACCTCAAGCGGTTTCTTCGGCAGCGGCTCTATCGCCATCCTCGCGTGGTGGACATGACGAATGTGGCCGAGCGAGTGATCCATGATTTATTCGGCTGGTTGCTGGAGCAACCGTTTGATGCTTCGGATGACAGGTCTCCCCATCGCCGCGCTGCGGACGAGATTGCAGGTATGACCGATCGATATGCCGCCCTGACCCATGCCAGAGTCTTTCCCGGCAGGGCCTGTTGGCCGTCTCCGATCGGGCTTTAGGGCGAGATGGGCAGATAGGCCTATGAGGAGAGCGAGGGCCATTGCCACGGGCCGCAGCTATCACCTGATGCAGCGAGGGCATGGTGGACACGCCTTCTGCCTGGATGCCCAAGACCGGCAGCTTTACCTGGACTTTTTTCTAGAGGCTGCTCAGGGCTGTGGGTTGCTGGTCCATGCCTGGTCTTGTACCGACCGGGAAGGGCATTGGCTGGTCACGCCCCAACGGGCCTCCGCGGTGGCGGAGGTCATGCAGCAATTGGGGCGTCGCTACGTACCGATGTTCAATCGTCGATGGTCTCGAAGTGGGACCCCGTTTGACGGCCGGTATCGGAGTTATTGGGTCGAGGCCGATGTCTTTGGCTTGTCGGTGGCTCGCTACATTGACGGTCAAGCGCAGCGCCAGGGCCTGGTGGGATTGGCCGTTGATTGGCCTTGGTCGAGTGCCGGGGTCTGGGCTGGACAGCGCCCCCCAGTCGGCAGTCCGGTGCGTGAACTGGCCAGTTACTGGCGCCTGGGGAATACGCCGTTTGACCGAGAACAGGCTTACCGCCGAGTGCTGCAGGAGCCTCTCGAGGAGGGGGTGTTGGCGAACATTCACCGGGGCTTGGCCCAGGGCCGCCCCATGCTGTCTGCCCAGGGGTGGTCAGCATGCCCGCCTGGGTTTGTCCAGCAATGGACGCTTCGTCCAAGAGGCCGGCCACCCAAAACGCCTCAGGCCAGCGAGGCCTCGTCCGATTCGGTTGGCTAGGGCGGGGCCCTTCCCCTGTGTTTGTTATGTCACCAATAAAAACATCAAAAATCTTGCTGGGGTGAATAAAATGATCTGACCCCATTAAAAAACTCGATTTTAAGGGGGTTTGAAGAGATTTCTGTTCACCCAAAAAAAATCGTTTGAGTGACAATGAACGCCCTTTTTGTAAACGAGAGCAGCAGAGTCATGGCCCAAACGCCTTCTTTTACCGAGCAAAACGTCAGCCAGCAAGCCTTCGGCCTCTACGATCCGGCCCACGAGCACGATGCGTGCGGAGTTGGCTTCGTGGCCCACATGCGCGGTCGCAAGTCCCACGACATGGTCCAGCAGGGCCTGCAGATCCTGAAAAACCTCGATCACCGGGGTGCTGTTGGAGCGGATCCGCTGATGGGAGACGGCGCTGGCATTCTGTTGCAGATTCCCGACGCCTTCTTTCGCGAGGAAATGAGTCGTCAGGGCGTCGCTCTGCCGCCCCCCGGCGAATATGGTGTGGGCATGGTCTTTCTGCCCAAGGAACACGCCAGCCGCCTGGCCTGCGAGCGCGCCCTTGAGAAGGCTGTGGTGGCTGAGGGACAGGTGGTCTTGGGCTGGCGGGACGTGCCGACCGACGCCCAGATGCCGATGTCACCTCGAGTTCGGGCCAAAGAGCCCGTGATGCGTCAGATCTTCATTGGCCGGGGCAACGACGTCGTGGTGCAAGACGCCCTCGAACGCAAGCTCTATGTCATCCGCAAGACCGCCTCCAGCGCGATTCAGTCCTTGGGACTCAAACACGGCAAAGAGTATTACGTGCCCTCCATGTCCAGTCGCACGATTGTCTACAAGGGCCTGTTGCTGGCCGACCAGGTGGGGGTCTACTTCAAGGACCTCTCTGACCCACGCTGTGTATCCGCCTTGGCTCTGGTCCACCAGCGGTTTTCGACCAACACCTTTCCCGAGTGGCCTCTCGCCCACCCCTACCGAATGGTCGCCCACAATGGTGAGATCAACACCGTCAAGGGCAACTACAACTGGATGCGCGCCCGTGAAGGCGTGATGAACAGCCCCGTCCTGGGCGCAGACCTCCAAAAGCTATATCCCATCAGCTTTGCTGGGCAGTCCGACACGGCGACCTTTGACAATTGCCTGGAGCTGCTCGTAGCCGCTGGCTATCCATTGGCCCATGCCGTGATGATGATGATTCCTGAGCCATGGGAACAGCACACCACCATGGAGGAAAGCCGAAAAGCCTTCTACGAATACCACGCCTCCATGATGGAGCCCTGGGACGGCCCCGCCTCTATTGTCTTCACCGATGGCCGTCAGATCGGCGCTACGCTGGATCGCAATGGACTGCGTCCGTCTCGCTACTGCATCACTGAGGATGATGTGGTGATTATGGCCTCCGAGTCAGGCGTGCTGCCAGTCCCGGAGAGCAAGATTGTTCGCAAATGGCGTCTTCAGCCGGGCAAGATGTTCCTGATCGACCTTGAGCAGGGCCGCATGATTCATGATGACGAGCTCAAGAGTGCCCTGTCCAAGTCTCGTCCTTACCAGCAGTGGATCGAGAACGTCCGTGTGGAGTTGGCAAGCCTAAATGCCCAGGGTGAGAACTCACCAGAGCCCAGTCCCCTGGCATTGTTAGACCGGCAGCAGGCGTTTGGCTACACCCAAGAGGACATAAAATTTTTGATGGCACCAATGGCCCAGGCCGGTGAAGAGGGCATTGGTTCGATGGGCAACGACTCTCCCCTGGCCGTGCTGTCCGACAAGAACAAGCCGCTCTACCATTACTTCAAGCAGTTGTTTGCCCAGGTGACGAATCCGCCGATCGACCCCATCCGTGAGGCCATCGTCATGTCGCTGAATTCCTTCATTGGGCCCAAACCGAACCTGTTGGATATCAATCAGGTCAACCCACCCCTGCGACTCGAGGTCAGCCAGCCCATTCTGAATTTTGCGGACATGCGACGGCTTCGAGACATTGAGCAGCACACCCGTGGCAAATTCAGAAGCCAGGTGCTTGACATCACCTACCCCCTGGCCTGGGGCAAAGAAGGCATCGAGGCCCGGCTGGCGACGGTCTGTGCTGAGGCAGTTGATGCGATTGCCGCCGGCGCCAACATTCTGATCATCAGCGACAAGGCCGTAAGCCCTGACCGCGTGGCCATTCCGGCCCTGCTGGCGCTCTCGGCGATTCATCAGCACCTGGTCCGAGAGGGCAAACGCACACTGGCTGGCCTGGTGGTTGAAACTGGCTCGGCCAGAGAGGTTCATCACTTCGCGGTATTGGCCGGTTATGGCGCTGAGGCGGTTCATCCTTACCTGGCCATGGAGAGCATTGTGGACTTTCACAAGACGCTTTCTGGCGATCTCAGCCCCGAGAAGGCGGTGGCCAATTACATCAAGGCCATCGGAAAGGGCCTCTCTAAGATCATGTCGAAGATGGGCATCTCCACCTACATGTCCTACTGTGGCGCCCAGATCTTTGAGGCCATTGGTATCAATCAGGCCACCATCGACCAGTATTTCACCAACACCCCGAGCGCTGTCGAGGGGATTGGTATCTTCGAAATGGCAGAGGAGGCCATTCGGACTCACACCGAAGCCTTTGGTGACGACCCAGTCCTGAGCAACCGCCTCGAAACGGGCGGTGAATATGCTTGGCGTGTCCGCGGCGAGGAACACATGTGGACCCCGGATGCCATTGCCAAGCTGCAGCACTCTACGCGCGCCAACAGCTACAACACCTACAAGGATTACGCTCAGATCATCAACGACCAGAGCCGTCGGCACATGACGCTGCGTGGCCTATTTGAGTTCAAGGTGGATCCTGCCAAGGCCATTCCCCTCGACGAGGTGGAGCCAGCGGCTGAGATCGTTAAGAGATTTGCCACTGGTGCGATGTCACTGGGCTCTATCTCGACTGAGGCTCACGCCACACTTGCTGTGGCGATGAACCGAATCGGTGGCAAGTCCAATACTGGCGAGGGCGGTGAGGACAAGCGTCGGTATCGCAATGAGCTCAAGGGCATTCAGATCACGGCCGGGACCAAACTATCTGATGTCATCGGCAGCAAACAGATCGAGTCCGACTACAGCCTGGAGCAGGGCGACAGCCTGCGATCCAAAATCAAGCAAGTGGCCTCTGGACGCTTTGGTGTGACCACTGAGTATTTGGTCTCCGCCGATCAGGTTCAGATCAAAATGGCACAGGGTGCCAAGCCCGGAGAGGGTGGGCAGCTGCCTGGCGGTAAGGTGTCCGAGTACATCGGCGAGCTTCGTCATTCGGTGCCCGGTGTGGGACTCATCTCTCCGCCACCCCACCATGACATCTACTCCATCGAAGATTTGGCCCAGTTGATCCACGACCTCAAGAACGTGGCCTCCCATGCGGACATCTCGGTCAAGCTCGTATCCGAAGTCGGCGTCGGAACGGTGGCAGCGGGTGTTGCCAAGGCCAAGGCTGATCATTTGGTGATTGCCGGCCACGATGGCGGTACGGGTGCCTCACCCCTGTCCTCGATTAAACACGCAGGTTCGCCCTGGGAAATCGGCCTGGCCGAGACCCAGCAGACCCTTGTACTCAATGGGCTGCGGGATCGCATCCGGGTTCAGGCCGACGGTCAGATGAAGACCGGCCGCGATGTCGTGATTGCAGCCTTGCTGGGTGCAGATGAGATGGGGTTTGCCACGGCACCCTTGGTCGTCGAGGGCTGCATCATGATGCGTAAATGCCACCTGAACACCTGCCCTGTCGGTGTGGCGACCCAAGACCCGGTGCTGCGCAAGAAATTCCAGGGTCGACCAGAGCATGTGGTGAATTTCTTTTTCTTCATAGCGGAGGAAGCCCGGCAGATCATGGCTCAGTTGGGTATTCGTCATTTCGAAGACCTGATCGGCCGCTCCGATCTGATCGACATGCGCAGAGGTGTCGAGCACTGGAAAGCCAAGGGGCTGGACTTCTCTCGCCTGCTGGCTCAGCCAGAGGTCAGTGACCCGGCCCAGCGTCGTCATTCGGCGACGCAGGACCATGGCCTGGACAAGGCCCTCGATCGGGTGCTCATTGAGAAGTCGCGTCCCGCCATCGAGCGCGGTGAGAAAGTCCAGTTCATCGAGGTCACCACCAACGTCAACCGTACCGTTGGGGCCATGTTGTCGGGTGAACTGATCAAGCACCATCCGGACGGTCTGCCAGACGACACCCTCCACATCCAGCTAGAGGGCACGGGTGGTCAGTCGTTTGGTGCCTTCCTGGCCAAGGGCATCACCCTATACCTGATTGGCGATGCCAACGATTACACCGGTAAAGGCATGTCTGGTGGACGAATTGTGGTCAGACCATCCATCGAGTTCCGCGGTGTTGCGCACGACAACATCATCGTCGGCAACACGGTGCTTTACGGGGCCACCTCGGGGGAGGCCTTCTTCCGGGGTGTGGCTGGTGAGCGTTTCGCCGTTCGACTCTCCGGGGCCACCACTGTGGTCGAGGGGACCGGTGACCACGGTTGTGAGTACATGACTGGTGGTACCGTCGTGGTTCTTGGTCAAACCGGTCGGAACTTTGCCGCTGGTATGTCCGGTGGCGTGGCCTATGTCTATGACGAGGACGGGCGTTTTGCAGACCGTTGCAATACGGCCATGGTCAGCCTGGACAAGGTGCTCTCCGACTCAGAACAGCGCGACACGATCGACCAGGGCATCTGGCATCAGGGAATGACCGACGAGCAACAACTGCGCAGGCTGATTGAGGATCACCATCGGTGGACTGGATCGGTTCGTGCTCGTGAGCTCCTGGATCACTGGGCTAGCGCCAGGGCCAAGTTCGTCAAAGTCTTCCCCAATGAGTATCGAAGGGCCTTAGGCGAGATGGCTGCTCAGAAGTCGGCAGAAGCCGCAGTCGCCTGAGCTCAACCAAGTCGATCCAACGAACATTTAACAGGACAGAACATGGGAAAAATCACTGGATTTATGGAGCTCGAGAGGTTGGAAGAGGGCTACGAGGACGCTAGCCAGCGGCTCAAGCACTACAAAGAGTTTGTCATTGGGCTCACCCCGGAGCAGGCCAACCAGCAGGCCGCTCGATGCATGGACTGTGGCATTCCTTTTTGTAACAACGGCTGCCCAGTTAACAACATCATTCCGGACTTCAACGACCTGGTCTACAGAGACCAATGGCGCGAGGCTCTTGACACGCTGCACTCGACCAATAATTTCCCGGAGTTCACGGGGCGCATCTGTCCCGCACCCTGCGAAGCGGCTTGTACGCTGAACTTCAACAGCGAAGCCGTTGGCATCAAATCCATCGAACACGCCATCATCGACAGAGGCTGGGCTGAAGGCTGGGTTCAACCTCAACCGCCCAGCCACAAGACCGGCAAGCGGGTCGCAGTCATTGGATCTGGGCCGGCAGGCCTGGCCGCTGCGCAGCAACTGGCTCGGGCTGGCCATGAGGTCACGGTCTTTGAGAAGAACGATCGTATTGGTGGACTCCTGCGTTATGGGATCCCCGACTTCAAGATGGAAAAGCATCACATCGACCGTCGTGTCGAGCAGATGAGGGCCGAGGGCGTGTTGTTCAAGACCAGCACCCTGGTCGCCAACCTGCCCGCTGACACCAAGGTCACCAATTGGGCCAGTCAGACGGTGAGCCCGGAGTCCCTGATGGCTGATTTTGATGCCGTGCTTCTGACGGGCGGGGCCGAGCAACCCCGTGACTTGCCAGTGCCAGGCCGGGAATTGGCTGGCGTGCACTTTGCGATGGAATTCCTGCCCATGCAGAACAAGGTCAATGCAGGCGATGGCTTTCCGGGACAGATTCGTGCGGACGGCAAGCACGTCGTGGTCATTGGTGGGGGTGATACAGGTTCTGACTGTGTTGGAACGAGCAATCGGCACGGCGCCAAGAGCGTGACCCAGTTTGAACTCATGCCCATGCCCCCGGAGCACGAGAACAAAGCGATGACGTGGCCTTACTGGCCGACGAAGCTCAGAACCTCGAGCAGTCATGAGGAAGGTTGTGAACGTGAGTTTGCGATTGCCACCAAGGAGTTCGTCGGTGAAAACGGCCGGGTGACTGGGCTCAAGGCTGTTCAGATTGAGATGAAGGATGGCAAGCTCCAAGAGGTGCCTGGTACCGAGAGGGTCTTCCAGGCAGACTTGGTTTTGCTGGCCATGGGATTCGTATCACCAGTTGGGTCGGTGTTGGAGGCCTTTGGGGTGGACCGTGATCAGCGCGGTAACGCCAAGTCTCCGACGGAGGGCAGCAAGGCTTACACCACCAACGTGGCCAAAGTCTTCTCGGCCGGTGACATGCGGCGCGGACAGTCCTTGGTGGTCTGGGCCATTCGTGAAGGTCGACAGGCAGCCCACGCGGTGGACCACTTCCTCATGGGCGCGTCGAATCTGCCTCGATAGCAGAAGCAGGCTGCAGGCGAAACTTTTTTCGGGCGAGGTTCTCGAATACCCATGAGCCTCACCCGCCTGCAGCGATTTTTCCGCCTCATCCTCACATCGACCTTGCTATGGTCGGGACTCTCCTTGGGATTCTCGGGCGTCTGGGCAGCCGAACAGGATCAGGCCAGCCTCGTTCGAGCCATGAAAACGCCCGGCGCGGTGGTCATGATTCGGCACGCCCAGACCGAGCCTGGCCTCGGTGACCCAGAAAATTTCCGCCTGTCTGACTGTTCCACTCAGCGCAACCTGTCCCAAGACGGACGTCAGCAGTCGGTGCGACTAGGCCAGTGGTTCTTCAGGCAGGGCTTACAGCCCCAGCGCGTCCTCAGCAGCCAATGGTGTCGATGCTTGGAGACGGCCAGGCTGGCTTTCTCAAGCCAGGCCGCAGTCCAACCTTTTCCGGCTCTGAATTCTTTTTTTCAGGGGCATGGGGACCGGCAGGCTCAGTTGCGTGAAGCCCGCGCCCATGCTGCCGCTCGACTTCAGCAGGCAGAGCGTGGGTTTGAAGTCTGGGTGACCCACCAGGTGACCATCTCTGCCCTGACGGGGGTCTATCTGGCCATGGGCGAGTTGGTGGTGGCCATGCCAGACCGGTCTGGCCAGTTTCGGGTGTTGGCTCAGGGACGCCTGGCTGACTGAGTGGCTGGCCTGAGCAGTCGGCCCAGGTATTGGCCTGTGTGACTGGCCTGGACCGTGCAGATGGATTCCGGTGTTCCGAAGGCCACCACTTGACCTCCGCCTTGGCCGCCTTCGGGGCCCAGGTCAATGATCCAGTCCGCTGTTTTGATCACATCTAGGTTGTGTTCAATGATGACCACCGTGTTGCCCTGGTCTCTGAGCTTAAACAGGACTCGCAGCAGTAAATCGATGTCTTGAAAGTGAAGACCAGTGGTCGGCTCATCGAGCACATACAGCGTTTTACCGGTATCCCGCTTCGCGAGTTCGCAGGCCAGCTTGATTCGCTGTGCCTCACCTCCTGACAGGGTGGTCGCACTCTGGCCCAGTCGGATATAGCCAAGCCCGACCTCCTGCAGCATGGTGAGTCTGCGGGCCAAGTTAGGCACCGCAGAGAAAAAGTCGAGGGCGTCCTCGACGGTCAGATCCAAGACCTCTGAGATGTTCTTACCCCTATAACGAACATCCAGGGTTTCACGGTTGTAGCGCAGGCCATGGCAGAGGTCACAGGGCACATAGAGGTCTGGCAGAAAATGCATCTCCACCTTCACCAATCCGTCGCCTTGACAGGCCTCACACCGGCCACCCTTCACGTTAAAAGAGAAACGACCTGAGTCGTAGCCCCGTTCGCGAGCCATGGGAGAGCCTGCGAACAGCTCACGAATGGTGGTGAACAGCCCGGTGTAGGTGGCCGGGTTGCTCCTGGGGGTCCGACCAATGGGGCTCTGGTCGACATCAATCAGCCGGTCGAAAGCTTCCAGGCCCTCGATGGCGTCATGGGGCGCCGGCTTGGCTTGGGCACCATTGAGTTGGCAGGCGGCCGCCGCGACCAGTGTGTCATTGATCAGTGTGGATTTGCCACTGCCAGATACGCCCGTGACACAGATGAGGCAGCCGACTGGCAGGTCGACCTGGTCGATTCGAAGGTTGTGGCCTCTTGCGCCGCAGATGCGCAGCCAACGCCCATCTGGGGCTCGACGCTTGGAGGGCACGGCAATCGCCAGGCGTCCACTGAGGTAGGCACCGGTGAGGGACTGCGGATTGGCCATCACGTCTTGGGGGGAGCCTTGGGCGATGATCTCCCCACCATGGGTTCCGGCGCCTGGCCCCATGTCAACGACATAGTCGGCGGTTCGGATGGCATCCTCATCGTGTTCAACCACGATGACGGCGTTGCCCAGATCTCGGAGATGGCGCAAGGTACCCAGCAGGCGGTCGTTGTCTCTCTGGTGAAGTCCGATGGAGGGTTCATCGAGGACATACATGACGCCAGACAAGCCCGCACCAATCTGACTGGCCAGTCGAATTCTCTGGGACTCTCCGCCCGACAAACCGGTTGCAGCACGGTCTAGGCTGAGATACGACAGCCCGACATTGATCAGAAATCCAAGGCGGCTGCGAACCTCGGACAGGAGCCGTTCTGCTACGGCTTGCCGTCCACCCTTGAGCTCTAGCTTTGTCAGCGCATCGTCCGCAAGTTGCAGTGGCATGGCCAACAGTTCTGGCAGGCGAAGGCTGACACCCCCCTCACCGAGACGAACTGCCCTGGCCAGGGGCGCGAGTCGCGAGCCATTGCAGTCCGGGCAAGGTCTGCGTCGTCTGAATCGACCGATCTCCTCTTTAACGGCCTGGTTGTCGGTCTCTCGCCATCTCCGAGCGAGGTTGGGGATGATGCCCTCAAAGGGCTGCTGCCTGGTTGTGGACTTGCCGCGTTCTGCCGGAAAAGTCAGTGTGACGCTGACGTCCCCAGAACCATAGAGCAGCAGGCTTTTCTGGACCTCGGTGAGGGTTTCAAAGGGTGCATCAACCGAAAAATTCGCATGCTGAGCGAGGCTTTGAATCAGAGACCAGGCAAAGGGATTACGGGCATCCCAGCCGACGATGGCTCCAGAGGACAGAGACAGGTGCGGAAAGGCCACGACCAGGTTGGGATCAAAGTAATCCTGCTCCCCTAGGCCATCGCAGCTTGGGCAGGCACCGGATGGCGCGTTGAAACTAAACTGGTTTGGCTCCAGGTGTTTGATGGAAAAGCCGCAGTGGGGGCAGGCCAATCGTTGGGACAGGACGTGCTCCGTGGCGCCTCGGGTGCACTGGTCGCTGGGGCGGGCCTCCGCCGGATCGACCTCAACACAGACGATGGCCTTGTCCTGCCCAACCCGCATGGCGGTCTCCAGGGATTCGGCCAGTCGCTGACGAAAGTCATCTTGTTCACGGGCCTCTTGTCGAACACGGACCCGATCGATGACGACCTGGACGTCATTGGCCTGACCGGACAAGCCGGGCAGTGGATCGTCCAGCCGATGCTCGATCCACTCGGCCTGCTGGCTTCGGAGGCGCACCCTGGAAAAGCCCTGGGCGCGAAGACCGTCCAACAGGCTCGGCAGACCATCGGCATCGGTCGAGGCGATTGGAGCCAGCAGGATGAGTTTGGTCTGACTGGGCAGTTTCATCA
Organism: Pseudomonadota bacterium; assembly: GCA_041171045.1. Lineage (GTDB taxonomy): Bacteria > Pseudomonadota > Gammaproteobacteria > Burkholderiales > Burkholderiaceae_A > Hahnella. The sequence goes on along the minus strand of JBEDMQ010000102.1, from coordinate 18,500 downwards.
GGCCATCGACCATCTCGGTCAGGCTCTGGCCAGCCAGGCTGACGTCGGGATGGTTGGGGCAGTGGGCCGTTCCGGCTCTGGCAAACAATAGCCTGAGGTAGTCCAGAATCTCGGTGACTGTTCCGACGGTCGATCGAGGATTGTGGTTTCCAGCTTTTTGTTCAATGGCAATCGCTGGGGATAGACCTTCGATCAGATCAACATCTGGCCGGGCCATGAGTTCTAAAAATTGCCGGGCGTAGGCCGACAGTGACTCCACGTACCGACGCTGACCCTCGGCGTAGAGCGTATCGAAGGCCAGGGATGACTTACCTGAACCGGACACGCCTGTGATCACCACCAATTGGTCTCGCGGCAGGTCTAGGTTTAGGTTTTTTAGGTTGTGGGTCCGGGCACCCCGAACTCGGATCAGTCGATTCTCGGTCATCGCGATCAAAAAAGGTCAATCAACTACTATATCGAACGATGTCTTCGCACGCGAACAACCGGATTGCCTTTACCTCCCAGGAGCGCTCGGCCAGTCTCTCGCTGTCATTTGTGATTGGCCTGAGGATGCTGGGCCTGTTTCTCATGCTGCCTGTCATGGCGCTGGGCGCCCAGCAACTCCACGGTGGAGATGACCCGCGGCTGATTGGACTGGCCCTGGGGATTTACGGTCTTACCCAGGCCCTTTTGCAGTTGCCCTTTGGGATGGCGTCGGACCGGCTCGGTCGTCGACGCGTCATCGTGTTTGGGCTGCTGGTTTTTGCCTTGGGCAGCTTTCTGGCGGCCAATGCCGATTCTGTCTGGGTGTTGATTGTGGGTCGGGCCCTTCAGGGCGCTGGGGCGGTCTCAGCCGCAGTCAGCGCCTTTTTGGCGGACCGAACTCGAGAGGTGGTCCGAACCAGGGCCATGGCGATGGTGGGGGCCTCGATTGGGCTGGCTTTTGCCTTGTCCTTGGTTGCTGCACCCTTGCTCTACGGCGTAATAGGCCTATCGGGACTGCTGGGCCTTACTGGTGTGTTGGCGCTGATGGCCTGTCTCATGGTGATGAGAGTTCCTGAGGAGCCGGCGAGTGCGACTGCCCAATCCTCACAGGAGGATGCACCGCCTCTTCGATCCGGCTGGGCCCTTTTCTTTGATGGTCAGCTGGGCCGCCTCAACCTGGGGATTTTTGCCATGATGGCCGTTCAGACTGCTATGTTTGTAGCCATTCCGCTGGGCCTACAGGGTTTTGGGCTGCAGACCAGCAGCCATTGGCAGGTTTATCTGCCGATGCTCGTGTTGGCTTTTGTTGGCATGATCCCGCTGATCTTCTGGGCGGAGAGACGAGGCCGATTTCGCCCCATTTTTCTGGTCGGCATCGCCATTCTGATGGTCGGGGAGCTGGTCTTCCTGCAGTCTGACGAATTCCCCGGCTGGATGTTCGCCATTTGGCTATTCATGTTTGGCTTTAACCTCATGGAGGCCCTGTTGCCGTCTTGGGTCTCGCGGTCTGCTCCAGTCCGGCAACGTGGCTTGGTCATGGGGCTTTACAACACGGCGCAGTCATTGGGCTTGTTTGTTGGTGGGCTTGCTGGCGGTCTGGCGGCCAAGGCTTTCGGTCTGACAGGCATCTTCCTGTTCTGCCTGGGCATCCTGTCGATTTGGGGCATCATGTCGCTAGGTCTTGTCGAAATTGGGGCTCGTTCTGCCGGTCGTTCGGCTGATCATCCCACTGGTGGATAGCGCCGAAGCCATCCGATTTCTAGGGTAGGGACCCTTTTACTTCATGGAGTGTGTGACATGGCATCTGTAAACAAAGTCATTCTGTTGGGCAACCTGGGCCGAGACCCCGAGGTCCGTTATTCGCCCGATGGCGGAGCCATCGCCAACGTCTCAATTGCTACCACCTCGCGATACAAGGACAAGTCAAGCGGGGATATGCGGGAGGACACCGAGTGGCACCGTGTCGTTTTTTTCGGTCGCCTCGCCGAGATTGCCGGTGAGTACCTCAAAAAAGGTCGTCCGGTCTACGTGGAGGGCCGGCTGCGTACTCGCAAATGGCAGGACCAGGCCGGTCAAGAGAAGTACACCACGGAGATCGTGGCCGACCAGATGCAACTTCTGGGCGGGCGTGACGGCGGCGGTTCGAGCGGCGGTCCATCTGGTCCATCGGATGACCCGGGCATGCCGGCGGCCTCCAGCGGCGGGGGCAAACCCGGCGGTGCCAAAGCATCTGGCTTTGACGACTTGGATGATGACATTCCCTTTTAAGCAGCTGGAGCCCTGTTTTAAGGGCGAAACCCAGTAAAATGGGACTGAGTCGGAAAAAGCGCCGCATTCCGCGGCGCTTTGTTTTTTGACGCTCTGATGTCGAAAGGCTGCGCGGTGAAACGCTACTTTGTCACGGGATTGCTGATTTGGGTGCCCATTGGCATAACCGCCTGGGTCATCAACATGATCGTCACGACCCTCGATGGGGTGGTGCCAATCGGTTTGCGCCCAGAGGCGTTGTTTGGCTTTCAAATTCCCGGCTTTGGCGTCCTGGCTGTCGCCCTGTTGGTTTTGTTTACCGGGCTCCTCGGGGCCAATTTGATTGGCCGCAGGCTTGTGCAGGTCTGGGAGGCCTTGCTGGCTAGGATTCCATTGGTCCGCTCGATCTACTCCTCTGTAAAACAGGTGAGCGACACGATTCTGGCGCCGAATGGTCAAGCATTTCGTCAGGCCGTCTTGGTGCAATACCCCCGGCCCGGTGTTCACACCATTGCATTTGTCACTGGCACGCCCGGGGGCGAGGTGAGTCAGGTACTGGGCGCCGACATGGTCAGCGTCTACGTTCCGACCACGCCCAATCCAACCTCTGGCTTTTTCCTCATGCTGCCCAAGTCGGACGTTATCCCTCTATCGATGCCGGTTGATGCAGCACTTCGTTACGTCGTTTCGATGGGCACTGTTCCGCCATCCAGCCAGGCCAGTCCCAAATCCAACTTTTAAGCAGGATCGTCATGCGCACTCATTTCTCAGGCAGCCTCTCCACCGAGGTACTCGATCAGACCGTTACCCTCTGCGGCTGGGTGCATCGCCGGCGGGATCATGGCGGGGTCATCTTTATCGATCTGCGTGACCGAGAGGGCATCGCTCAGGTGGTCTGTGATCCTGATCGGCCCGATGTGTTCGCCACAGCGGAATCGCTTCGTAACGAGTTTTGTGTTCGTATTCAGGGTCGGGTGAGGCGTAGGCCCGAGGGAACGGTTAACCAGAACCTTGCGAGCGGGGCTGTGGAAATCCTCGCCACCGAGCTCGAGGTTCTCAACCCATCTGTGACGCCGGCCTTTCAGCTCGATGATGAGAACCTCTCTGAGACCACTCGTCTGACCCATCGGGTTCTGGACCTTCGTCGCCCTCAGATGCAGCACAACCTGATGCTCAGATACCGTGTCGCCATGGCGATTCGTCGTTACCTGGATGCTCAGGGCTTTGTCGACATCGAGACCCCCATGCTGACCAAGTCGACCCCAGAGGGTGCGCGGGACTATCTCGTGCCATCTCGGGTGCACGCGGGTGAATTCTTTGCCTTGCCTCAGTCTCCGCAACTCTTCAAACAGCTCCTTATGGTGGCCGGGTTCGACCGCTACTACCAGATCACCAAGTGCTTCCGTGACGAAGACCTCCGAGCAGACCGTCAGCCGGAGTTCACCCAGATTGACTGCGAGACCTCTTTCTTGACTGAGCAAGAGATTCGCGCGTTGTTTGAGGAGATGATTCGTCAGGTCTTTGCAGACAATCTGCAGGTTCAACTGCCGGCTGTGTTTCCCACCATGACCTACGCCCAGGCCATGCAAGACTATGGCTCGGACAAGCCAGACCTGAGAATCGATCTGCGCCTGACTGAACTCACGCCTGTGATGAAGGATGTGGAGTTCAAAGTGTTCTCTGAACCAGCCAATGCCAAGAATGGTCGCGTGGTAGCGCTTCGAGTGCCGGGTGGTGCGTCCATGAGCCGCGGTGAGATTGATGCCTACACTGAGTTCGTCAAGATATACGGCGCCAAGGGTTTGGCCTGGATCAAGGTCAATGACCTGGCAGCGGGCCGGGATGGCCTGCAGTCACCGATTGTCAAGAATATCCATGACACCGCCTTGCAGGCCATTCTGGACCTGACCCAGGCCAAGTCCGGGGACATTGTGTTCTTTGGGGCCGATAAGGCCAAGGTGGTCAACGATGCCATTGGGGCCCTTCGTCTGAAGATTGGCCTGAGTGATTTTGCCAAGGCCAATGGTCTGTTCAAGCCGGGTTGGCAGCCACTCTGGGTGGTCGATTTTCCGATGTTTGAGTTTGATGAGGACAACCAACGTTGGACTGCGGTTCATCACCCGTTTACAGCGCCCAAGGATGGCCACGAGGACCTGATGGACTCCGATCCGGGGGCCTGTCTGGCAAAGGCTTATGACATGGTTCTGAACGGCTGGGAGCTGGGCGGGGGATCTGTGCGTATTCACCGCGAGGAAGTCCAGTCAAAGGTCTTCCGGGCCCTGAACATCGGACCCGAAGAGGCCCAGGCCAAGTTTGGTTTTCTGCTGGATGCCCTTCGCTACGGCGCGCCCCCTCATGGCGGCTTGGCGTTTGGCCTGGATCGCCTGGTGACCCTGATGACCGGTGCTGAGTCGATTCGAGATGTGATCGCGTTTCCAAAGACACAGAGGGCCCAGTGTCTGCTGACCCAGGCACCATCACCAGCCGACGAGAAGCAGCTTCGCGAACTGCACATTCGTCTGCGTGAAGCCCCCAAAGTCATGGCATGACACATCGGATCCTGCCGATCGATTACTGGCAGGCGCTGGTCTATGCACCGGTCACCGCCCTGATTGGCATGACGGTTGCCTGGCATGAAAATCCCACTGTAGCGCCTGAGCTTTTAAGTCTCGCGGCCCTTCAGGCCTCTGCGGTGATGGTGTTACAGGTCTGGCTGGGCAGTCGCCCTTGGCCCTGGCTCGCTCGAATTCAAGGACTCCCCTTTTGGTTCCGGATGCTCATCCTGACCGGCTATGGGGCCTTTTTGGTTAACCTCACAGTACTCCTCATTGTTCAGCGCTTTGAGACTTCTGCGCTGAGTGTGGGGCTGGTAACGGGCCTCGCATTGGCCTGTTATGACCAATGGCGCTCGTCTTCAAATCCAACCGAGGGTCAGGTTCAGACGATGGTAGTGGGCCTGTACGTGGCCTGTGTTGCCCTGCCTTTTTTGGGCCTCATGCAATGGGTACCGACCGCAGCAGTCTGGGCGAGTGCTGCTGCCGTTCCGGCCTGGAAGGCTGGTCGTCTGGCGCATCTGGCCCATCTGCAGGCGCATCACTCAAATGCTCAGGTCAATCAAAAAACAAATGACGGGATTCGCCTGCTCCTGCTGGCCGCTCTGGTCACACTCTTGACCCTTCTGCTGTTTAGCCTGATGGTCTCGACACTTTTTGGCCAGAGAACCAACGTCTAGCGTCGACTTGGCATGAAGTCCGTCAAGATACCCATCTCTGTCCTGGTGGTCATCCATGATGGGCAGGGTCAGGTGCTGCTCATCGAAAGGGCTGACAAGCCAGGATTTTGGCAGTCAGTCACTGGTAGCCTAGACGACGAATCTGAGGCCCCGATGGTAGCGGCTCAGCGAGAGCTTCTTGAAGAGACTGGATTTGTCTGTCCCTCAGAGAGCTGGCTGGACTGGCAGCAGACGCAGCGCTATGAAATTTTTGCGCACTGGCGACATCGGTACGCGCCTGGGGTTACCCACAACACCGAGCATGTCTTTTCTGTTCAGATCAAACCGGGCGCACAGCCGGTCTTATCGGCCAGAGAGCACCTGCGTTTCGAGTGGCTCCCATGGCAAAGAGCCGCTGAGCGATGTTTCTCATGGACCAATGTGTTGGCCATCGAGCAGCTGGCCCAGCGACTGGGATGGTCTCGTCTAATACCTCCCCAGCTGCTCACCATTGCGAGTTACAACATTCACAAGGGCCACTCCAGTGGCTTTCTGGGCCTGAGACGTCGGTTGGTCATCCACGAGATGGTGCCCGCCTTGGGCAGCATGCAAGCGGATTTGGTCTTTCTTCAGGAAGTGCAAGGACGCAATGACCGGGCCGCTCTGCGACATGCACATTGGCCCCTCGAATCACAGCATGACCTTCTCTCGAATGGATACCATCAGGCCGTATACCGACCAGCGGCGCACTACCTGCATGGTCATCACGGCAATGCCCTGCTGTCGCAATTTCCAATCCTGACTGTCCAGGCGCAGGATTTCTCGGATCATGCCCTCGAGAAGCGGTCGGTACTGCATGCGGTGGTTCGGTATGGCTCGGAGGCCTTATACCTGTTTGTTGTGCATTTTGGGCTGCTGCATCAGAGCCGTCTTCGACAGTTGTCTCATCTGGTCGGCTGGATCGAGCGGGCCGTGCCAGCCTCTGCGCCGCTGATCGTGGCGGGTGACTTCAATGATTGGCGGCGACAACTGCCCCTGTCGGCTTTTCAGGCGCTTGGCCTGGAGGAAATATCAGGCCGGGCCATCGGTCGAACGGGACATCGACGGCCCGATCGCACCTTCCCCAGTTTTATGCCGATACTGCCCATGGATCGAATGTTTGCCAGGGGATTTGATCTGGTGGCCTCGCGGCGGGGCGGTGGTGGTCCGCGCTGGGCCAGCCTCTCCGACCACTTGCCCTTGATCGCTCAACTGCGTCGCCGACCATGAGGCGTCAGCCAATGCTTCTGGTCAATGGCCAGCAGTATTTTGCTCGGCTCGTTGAGGACATTGATCGCGCCACCGACCAGGTTTACCTGGAGACCTACCTGCTGTCCGTTGATCAGGAGACCGAGCTGGTTTTAACCGCCCTTGAGAGAGCCGCCGCTCGGGGTGTTCGGGTCAGGGTGGTGGTGGACGGGTTTGGTGGCCAAGTCGGGCTATCAGCCCTGCGCGATCGCTGGCTGAACAGCGGTGTGGCATGGCGCGTTTTTCGCCCTGGCGTTCGTCTGTTTTCGCCGTCATCCTGGCGCCGTCTTCATCGAAAATTAGTCCTGATTGATCAGCAGACCTTGTACCTGGGCGGCATCAACCTGATCGGTGACCATGTGGACCTACACCATGGATCACTGGAGCAACCCCGTTTCGACATGGCGGTTCGAACGCAGTGGCCTTCTGTCTGTGGTCAGGTGGCTCGCCTGGCCCAGTCCACCTGGTGGCGCCTGAGTTGGGCCACTCTATTGAGATCTCGGCCAAAGGGTCAAGAAGTGAGGGACCTCTGGCGTAGCCTGCGGCCCACGCTGCGCAGGCCTTGGCAATCCGCCTTACCGGGAGGAGATCGTCGACAGGTTCGACTGCTACTCCGAGACAACCTGCGGCATCGACACACCATTGAGCGTGCTTACCACCAAGCCATTCGCTCGGCCGAACGGGACATCGTGATGGCCATGGCCTACTTTCTTCCGACCCGAGCGCTGCGCAATGCGCTGGTGGGCGCCGCTCAGTCGGGTGTTCGTGTCCGACTGCTCATCCAAGGGCGTGTGGAGTACTGGTGGGCCCACTGGGCCCAGCAGGCTTTGGTGAGTGAACTGGTTGACGAGGGTGTTGAGATTTATGAATATCGCAGGAGCTTTCTGCATGCCAAGGTTCTGTGTGTAGACGACTGGGTCACCATTGGGTCTTCTAACATCGATCCGTTCTCTCTTATGCTGTCTCTGGAGGCCAACCTGGCGATCGAACAGCCCCAATTCGCGGTGCAGGTTCGGTCTGCCTTGGAGTTGGCTATCGCACAAGGGGCCGAGCGGCTGCATTCCCCCAGACTTCGATACCGAGGGGCCCGAGGGTCGGCTCAACGGGCGCTGCATCAGATGGTCATGGCCATGTCTCTCCTTGGGCTCAGGATCTTCGTAGCGATCAGTCGCCGGGCGCATGTCAATGGCTAAGTCCATCACGGTCTATGGCGTGGATTTCAGCAGTGCACCCTGCCGGCGAAAGCCGATAGCGGTCGCGGTCGGGCAGTTGAGACTCGAGACCAGTAGTCAAGCGACCCTGCAGGTGGATCGGCTGGAGTGGCTGGAGAGCTTGTCTGCCTTTTCTGAGTTTCTGCAGCGACCAGGGCCTTGGCTTGGTGGGTTTGATCTACCGTTTGGTCAACCCAGGGCCTTGGCCACCCACTATGGCTGGCCTTTGCAATGGGAGGCCTTTGTGGACTTTTTTTGTGGCGCCCCCAGAGAGTCCTTGCGTGAGTCTTTTCGTCAGTGGTGCAATGCCAGACCGGTTGGTCAGAAGTTTGCCTGGCGACAGGCCGACAAGCCCGCCGGGTCCAGCCCAGCCATGCGTTGGACCAATCCACCGGTCGCCTGGATGATGCAGGCGGGCATCGGGCGTATGAAGTCGGCGGGGCTGGTTTTTCCAGCCCATCGCCACCCCTTGTCTGCTTGGACATTTGACGGCCGCCTGACGGACGACCAGGTCCAGGCCCGGGTGGCCCTCGAGGCTTACCCAGGGTTTACGGCTAGACAGATGACCCGCGCCTCCTACAAGTCAGATAACCCATCACAGCAGACGGCCGATCGGCTGGTTGCCAGAACACAGATTGTCGAGGCGTTGCTGTCGGGTCGTGCAGGACTGACGGTGGCCTGTCGAGTGCCGGAATCGTTGCGCGAGTGCATGATCTTGGAGGCGCGGGGAGATGCATTGGATGCCGTGATCTGCGCACTGCAGGCCGCTCAGGCAGCGGTGCTACCCAGGTTTGGCCTGCCCGACGACCTGGACCCCCTGGAAGGTTGGATTGCTACCGTGCCACCACGAAAAAAATAGCACCCAACTGGTGCGAGGGGACCTTGTTCGTGCGATTTTGAGAGACCAACGCACCAAAACAGTTCCCAACGGGAGGCACCACATCGTTCTGAGTCACCAATCTGGTTGGTGTGGCGGTGAAAACGGGATTGGCATGCTTTCTGCATTAACCGGTTGTCTCTTCCTCAACCGGAGCGAATCATGTCGATCTTTTCAAATCCGTTTAACCACAACATCTCCTTACGCTCGCGCTGCTCATGTGGCCAGCACACCAGCGAGGCCGAGCACATTGCCGCCGAGAGCCGCGCACTCGCCCAACAAGACGACGCCCTGACGGGCCGGGTGGTTGAACAGGGCATTCTTCGTGCCCTGTTCCCCAATGACGACCTTCGTCGTCGCTTTCTAAAGGCAGTGGGTACGCCCACCGCCATGGCGGCGGTCTCCAGTCTGTTCCCAATGGCTATGGCCAAAGAGGCTTTTGCGGCGACACCTGGCAAATTGGAAAAGACCAAACTGAAGGTCGGCTTCATCCCCATCACCTGTGCAACGCCCATCATCATGGCTCACCCCATGGGCTTTTACAGCAAGCAGGGCCTTGATGTGGAAGTGGTCAAGACAGCTGGCTGGGCCGTCATTCGGGATAAGACCCTGAACAAGGAGTACGACGCCGCCCATATGCTCTCTCCCATGCCCTTGGCCATCAGCCTCGGTGCCGGTGCCGCCCCGCAGCCTTACACGATGCCTGCGGTTGAGAACATCAATGGTCAGGCCATTACGCTGGCCATGAAGCACAAGGACCGTCGCGATCCAAAATCCTGGAAGGGTTTCAAGTTTGCGGTTCCTTTTGACTACTCCATGCACAACTATCTGCTGCGGTACTACGTAGCGGAATATGGCTTGGACCCTGATACCGATATTCAGATTCGCGTGGTCCCACCACCAGAAATGGTGGCCAACCTGAGGGCCGGAAACATCGATGGCTTCCTGGCACCTGATCCGGTCAATCAGAGGGCGGTCTACGACGGGGTTGGATTTATCCACATCCTGTCGAAAGAAATTTGGGACGGTCACCCTTGTTGTGCCTTTGCAGCCAGCAAGGAGTTTGTGACGTCAATGCCCAACACCTATGGCGCGCTTCTGCGAGCGATTGTTCAGGCCACCGCCTATGCCCGGAAACCTGAAAATCGAAAGGAGATCGCCGCGGCCATTTCTCCGACCAATTATCTGAATCAGCCTGTGACGGTGGTCGAGCAAGTCCTAACCGGCACTTATGCCGATGGGCTGGGCAACGTCAAAAAAGACGCCAACCGAATCGATTTTGACCCCTTCCCGTGGGAGTCCTTCGCTGTTTGGATTCTCACGCAGATGCAGCGCTGGGGTCAGATCAAGGGTGAGGTGGACTATCAGAAGGTGGCCAAAGAGGTTTTCCTTGCTACCGACGCGGCTCGTCTGATGAAGGAGGCTGGTCTGACACCGCCGCCGTCTAGCAGCAAGACTTTCTCGGTGATGGGCAAGCCCTTTGACCCGTCCAAGGCGGCCGCCTACGCCAAGAGCTTCAAGATTGGACGGGTCTGACCATGAAGGCCTCCCTCACCCTCAGGGCTGCAGTTCTATCGGTTTTGATCTTGGTGACCTTTCTGGTGTCTTGGCATATCGCCACGATGCCGGTGTCTTCCAGCCAGGTCGTGAACGATGACTACGCCCGGCTGGTTGGAGGGGCAGCGGCCTCTGGTCAGCAGTCCGCCTTTCCTCGACCCGCCGATCTTGGTCAGAAGCTGGCCGAGGCACTCACCAACCCGTTCTACGACAACGGACCCAATGACAAGGGCATTGGCATCCAGCTGGGCTACTCGGTTGGTCGGGTGGCGTTGGGCTTCGGAGCAGCGGCACTGCTGGCGGTTCCCCTGGGGTTTCTGATTGGCATGTCGCCGCTCGTGATGCGGGCCTTGGATCCATTCATTCAGGTACTCAAGCCCATTTCTCCGCTGGCCTGGATGCCGCTGGCTCTGTTCACCCTCAAGGACAGCGATGTCTCGGCCGTGTTCGTGATTTTTATCTGCTCGGTCTGGCCGATGCTCATGAACACAGCCTTTGGCGTGTCGGCGGTCCGCAAGGATTGGCTGGATGTCGCCAAGACGCTCGAGCTCAACCCAGTCCGCAAGGCGCTTTTTGTCGTCTTACCGGCCGCTGCACCCACCATCATGACCGGTATGCGGATTTCGATTGGCATCGCGTGGCTGGTGATTGTGGCAGCGGAGATGCTGGTTGGTGGAACAGGCATCGGTTACTTCGTTTGGAATGAGTGGAACAACCTCTCGATTGCCAACATTCTGGTGGCAGTCCTAGCCATCGGTCTCGTGGGCATGCTGCTGGACACTCTCTTCGCTCGGCTTCAGAAAGCCCTGACCTACAAGGATTGATGCCATGACCTTTCTTAAAGTCGATCAGCTTAAAAAAATCTATCCCATGCGCTCGGGTGGTGAAACCGTGGTCTTTGAGGGTGTGAACTTTGGGATTGAAAAAGGGGAGTTCGTCTGCATCATCGGTCACTCAGGCTGTGGCAAGACCACCATCCTCAATGTCTTGGCAGGCCTGGAGAGCCAGTCCGCTGGCCAGGTCTTTATGGATGGTCGGGAGGTGTCTGGCCCAAGCCTGGACAGGGGCGTGGTCTTTCAGACTCATGCCCTGATGCCTTGGCTGACTGTTAAGGCCAACGTTGCTTTTGCTGTTCGCTCAAGATATCCCGATTGGTCTAGGGCCCAGGTCGACGAGCATGCGATGCGATACATCGAGATGGTTCATCTCAAGGGGGCCGAGGACAAGCGCCCCTCGGAGTTGTCCGGTGGCATGAAGCAGCGCGTTGGTATTGCGAGGGCCTTTTCTATACAGCCGAAGATGTTGCTTCTGGACGAGCCGTTTGGGGCCCTGGATGCCCTGACCCGCGGCAGCATCCAAGACGAGCTGCTTCAAATTGTTCAGCAGACGGGTCAGACGGTCTTCATGATCACACACGACGTGGACGAGGCGATTTTCCTGGCTGACAAGATCATGCTGATGTCCAACGGTCCGCAGGCGGTCATTGCCGAGGTGGTTGTCAACACCCTGCCTCGTGATCGTCGACGAGCCACCCTGCATCATCAGCCGCAGTACTACCCCATTCGAAATCATTTGGTGGATTTTCTGGTTAACCGTGCCAAAGCCATATCGGTTGGCCAAGAGAAAAAGCCCTCGAGCCCACGCATGGTGAGCCCAGGCCTCTCCACCGCCTCATCTTCCTCTGTCAACACGCTTAACTAAAAAGGAGTGTTTTATGTCTGCAGCCGTTAAAAGTCTGACCCGCGAAGAAGTCACCGACATGATTATGGCCGCCAAGATTCAAAAGCGAATCAAGTGGGCCGATGTTGCTCCGAAGCTCAAGCTATCCAAGGAATGGGTCACGGCAGCCTGTCTGGGTCAGATGACCTTGACCAACGCTCAGGCCAAGACCATCGCCAAGATTTTTAGTCTTCCAGCAGAAGCGATTCCCGTCCTAGAGACGGTCCCCTACAAAGGATCCCTGCCCACCGCGGTACCAACGGATCCATTGATTTATCGGTTCTACGAGCTGATCTCCGTGTATGGCACCACGTTCAAAGAACTGATTCACGAGGAGTTCGGCGACGGCATCATGAGTGCAATCGACTTCAAGATGGATATGCAGCGTCAGAATGACCCGAATGGTGACCGTGTACAGATCGTGATGTCTGGCAAGTTCCTGCCATACAAGACTTACTGATGAGCGCCTGATGACCGGCTGGAGGGGCGGGCGGATCCGCCCCTCCAGCCGGTGGCCTGTCGGCTGCTCTGGTGGCTTGAGCTGCCCCTACAATGGGGTCATGCGACACCACAGCGCCACTCACGAGTTTGATCCCCAGCAGGCTGCCAAATTTCCTCCTCCGACAGGGGCTCCCCGGGGCAGTTGGGCCGTCATCAGGACGCTGCTGCCCTATCTGCTGGCGTATCGCCTGCGGATTGCGGTTGCCTTGTCTGCGCTGCTCTTGGCCAAGGTGGCCAATCTTGGGGTCCCGATTGTTTTGAAAGACATCGTAGATGGGCTGAGCTCGTCAGCCATCGCGCCGCTGACCGTACCGATTGGTCTGATCCTTGGTTACGGGTTGATGCGTCTGGCGTCTACCGCCTTTACAGAGCTTCGCGAGGTGGTCTTCGCGAGGGTGACCCAGGGGGCCGTTCGCGACATTTCCAAACGAGTCTTTGAGCACCTGCATAGCCTGTCTCTGCGCTTTCACCTGGAGCGACAGACCGGTGGGCTGACCCGAGACATCGAGCGTGGTTCGCGCGGGGTGTCGACGCTTGTGAATTTCACCCTTTACAGCATTGTTCCAACCGCCGTCGAGGTCCTGCTGGTGACGGCCTGGCTGGCCTGGCAGTACCCACCGATCTTTGCAGTCATCACCTTATCGGCTCTGGTGCTCTACGCGGTCTACACCATCGCCGTGACGGAATGGCGAACGCATTTTCGTCGGCAGATGAACGACCTGGACTCCAAGGCCAATGCCAAGGCTATTGACTCGCTGCTGAACTATGAGACCGTCAAGTATTTCAACAACGAGGCGTTTGAGGCCAGTCGTTATGACCAAAGCCTGTTGCGTTGGCAGGAGGCCGCCATCAAAAGCCAGGTCTCCTTGTCGGTCCTCAATGTAGGACAGTCACTGATCATCGCCGCAGCGGTGTCACTGATGGTGTGGCAGGCGACCGTTGGGGTGGTAGAGGGCCGCATGACGCTGGGTGATCTGGTGTTGGTGAATGCCTTCATGATCCAGCTCTACATCCCGCTTAACTTCCTGGGGGTCCTCTACCGCGAGGTTAAACAGAGCATCATCGACATGGAGCGCCTGTTTGGCCTCTTGGTGGTGCACCGCGAGGTCGCAGACAAGCCCAATGCCCAGGACCTGGAAGTGCGAGACGGTGAGATCCGATTCGAAGACCTTCATTTCTCATACGACGACCGCCGGCCTATCTTTCAAGATCTGAGCTTTGTCTGTCCTGCAGGAAAAACCACTGCGGTCGTTGGGTCGTCTGGCGCGGGCAAGAGCACGCTGTCTCGGCTCCTCTATCGGTTCTACGATCCGCAGTCTGGTCGAATTCTGATCGATGGTCAGGACATCGTGGATGTTCGCCAGACCTCGCTGAGGCGCAGCATTGGCATCGTGCCGCAGGACACCGTGCTCTTCAATGACACCCTGGCCTACAACATTCGATACGGTCGGCCCGATGCCAGCGAGGATGAGATCTTGGCTGTGGCGCAGGCTGCACATTTGGGTGACTTGCTGGCCAAGCTCCCGGACGGTCTCCAGACCATGGTCGGCGAACGCGGTCTGAAGCTCTCGGGTGGCGAAAAGCAGCGGGTGGCCATTGCCCGAGCCTTGCTCAAGCGTCCGGCCATCATGGTCTTCGACGAAGCCACTTCGTCGCTGGACTCCCAGTCCGAGCGGGCCATTCAGGCGGAGATTCGTGAGGTCTCCAAAGGGCGAACCACCCTGGTCATCGCCCACCGCCTCTCCACCATCGTGGAGGCAGACAACATCCTGGTGCTCGAGTCAGGACGGCTGGTGGAGCAGGGCCAGCATCGTGACCTCTTGGCCGCAGGAGGGCGGTACGCCGAGCTCTGGGCGCTCCAGGCTCGCCAAGCCCAGTAGTCTTTGGTCGGCATAAGCGGCAGGCCCCTAGGGTTTGCCCTTGCTTTGCCCGGGCTTTTGACCAAGGCTCGCAGCCTTCGGGCACACTACTTGCTCTTATCAAAAGCGGTTGCTTTGTCTTTCACACTTCTGGAGGAGTGCCTCATGTTGAAAAAATCACTTCTAAGCCTGGGCCTTGCGGCAGGCTTGGCCTTGTCCTCAACCTCTGCCTTTGCCGGTAAAACACTGGACAGCATCAAGCAAAAGGGCACTGTGTCCTGCGGCGTGAATGCCGGCCTTGGTGGTTTCGGTATTGCTGACAGTGCAGGCAAATGGACTGGGTTTGACGTTGACTTCTGCCGCGCAGTCGCTGCAGCAGCCCTGGGTGACGCCAACAAGGTGCGTTATGTGCCCTTGAATGCTGCACAGCGCTTCACCGCATTGCAGTCTGGTGAAATCGACATCCTGTCTCGTAACACCACCTGGACCATGAGCCGTGACACCCAACTGGGTCTGAGTTTTGGCGTCACGACGTTCTATGACGGCCAGGGTTTCCTGGTCCCCAAGAAACTCAATGTGAAGTCCGCCAAGCAACTCAAGGGTGCGACGGTCTGTGTTCAGTCAGGTACCACCACCGAAAAGAATCTGGCTGACTACTTCCGCACCAAGAAGATGAGCTACAAGCCAGTCGTTTACGAGGACCTGAAGGCCCTGGTTGCTGCCTATGCAGAGGGACGTTGCGCGGTCTTTACCTCTGACGCGTCTCAGTTGGCTGCAATTCGAGCCAACGACATGAAGAATCCTGCTGACCATGTGATCCTGCCCGAGATCATCAGCAAGGAGCCGCTGGGTCCCGTGGTCCGTCGCGGCGATGAAGACTGGGCCAAGCTCGTGACCTGGGTGCATTTCGCCATGTTGGCAGCCGAAGAGGCTGGCATCACCTCGGCCAACGTCGATACCAAGAAGTCGGAGGCTGTACCCGACACCCAGCGTCTGCTCGGTCAGGCCAACAACGATTTTGGCAAATCGGTGGGTGTTGATGCAGCCTGGGCCTATCGAGTGATCAAGCAGGTCGGTAACTACGGTGAAGTCTTTGAGCGCAATGTGGGTAAGACCACCCCGCTGAAGCTTGACCGCGGTCAGAACGCACTCTGGACCAATGGCGGCCTGCAGTACGCCCCACCGATCCGTTAATTTTTAGGTCTTTTTCTAGAGTAATGCCGTCAGTCTCAGACTTGGTCTGGGTCTGACGGTCTTTCGCTGAATGTCCAGTTTTTTCTCAAACCCCAAAGCACGCGCCCTGTTCTGGCAGGTCTTGTTGATCGGCCTGTTGGCGGTCGGCTTCTGGTTGTTGGTGGGTAATCTGCAGGCGAACCTGTCCAAGCGCGGCATTGAGATGGGGTTCGGATTCCTATCGGAACCTGCTGGCTTTGACATCGCCGAGCGAGCCATCGAATACTCGGCTGACAGCAGCTACTGGCGAGCCTATGCCGTCGGCATTCTGAATACCCTGCGTGTGGCCGTGTTGGGCATCGTCTTGGCCAGTACTCTGGGCCTATTGATCGCGATCGGCAGCCTGTCAGTGAATGTCTTGGTGGCCGCGATTTGTCGTGGGTTTGTCGAGCTCGTTCGAAATGTTCCTTTGCTGCTGCAACTCTTTTTTTGGTACCTGAGCCTCACGGCTGCGCTACCAGACAATACTTCTCCAGTCTCCTTCGGATTTGGTTTTTTCCTGGACAAAGGCGGGTTCCACTTTCCCTGGTTCGAGGATGGCTGGTTCTCCGCGGTGGCGATACCTGAGCCGGGCCCTTTTGGCCTGACCGGTGGCGCTAGCCTATCGCCGGAGTTCATCGCACTCCTGGTTGGTCTGACCATCTACACCAGTGCCTTTATTGCAGAGGTGATTCGGGCTGGTGTGCTGTCGGTGCCCAAGGGGCAATCAGAGGCGGCCAAGGCCTTGGGCCTCTCGGGCTGGCAGCAACTGCGTCTGGTCATTCTGCCGCAGGCCTTGCGGGTGATCATCCCGCCAACCACCAACCAGTATCTCAACCTAACCAAGAACAGCAGCCTGGCTGTGGCCATTGGTTATCCTGAATTGGTCAGCGTGGCCACCACCACCCTCAACCAGACCGGGCACGCCGTCGAGGCGATCTCGATTCTCATGCTGGTCTATCTGACGATCTCCCTGCTGACCTCATTCATCATGCATCGATTTGAGCAGGCCACTCGCCTGAAGGAACGTTGATGCAGCCGGTTCAATCGAGCGTAGCCTCGTCGCCCCCGGTGATCAGTCGGCTCGCACCAATTCGTATGCTCTTCAAGGGCCGACTCAACGGCGCTTTGTCTCTCTTGGCCATCGCCGTGCTGGCGTGGCTCGCCGTGACATTCGTCCCCTGGGGGGTCACCCATGCGGTCTTTGACAACAACCTTGAGGCCTGCCGAGCGGCTCGAGGTCAGGGGGCCTGCTGGGGTTTGATCGGCGAGAAGTGGCGTCTGATTCTGTTTGGTCGATACCCCTTTGAGGAACTCTGGCGGCCGGTTGTTGCCAGCTGCCTCATGGTGCTGGCCTGCCTGGTGATAGCCCGGCGTCAATGGTGGAGGCCTTGGATTCTGTTGGCTGCGGTTGGCGTGGTGGTCGCCTCGGTTCTCTTGATGCTGGGCGGCTTCCTTGGTCTGACCTCAGTACCCACGGAGCGGTTGGGTGGCCTATCCCTGACCCTCTTGTTGGCCATCATCGGAAATCTCATGTCACTGCCACTGGCCGTTGGTCTGGCACTGGGGCGTTGCTCTCACCTCCCGTTGATCCGAGTGGTCTGCTCGACCTTTGTCGAGGTGGTTCGAGGCGTCCCGCTGGTGACAGTCCTGTTCATGGCCAGTTTTATGTTCCCCTTGTTCTTGCCCAGTGGCATGAATCCGGATGTACTGCTGCGTGTCGCCGTGGGCCTGACCATTTTTAGCGCGGCCTATCAGGCCGAGGTCATTCGGGGGGGTATTAACAGCGTTCCCAGGGGGCAGTTAGAAGCCGCGCAGTCTCTCGGCATGGGCTATTGGCTGACGCAAGGCAAAGTGGTCCTGCCCCAGGCTTTCCGAGTGGTGGTTCCACCATTGGTGAATAGTTTTATTGCCCTGTTTAAGGACACTTCCCTGGTCACCATCGTTAGCTTGTTTGAGCTCTTTGGCAGTCTCCGCCTAGCTTTGGCCGATCCTGAGTGGCGCCCCTTCTATGTCGAGGGCTTCATTTTTGTTGCCCTGATTTACTGGATCTTCTGCAGTGCCATGAGCAAATACGCAAGAGGCCTGGAGCGAGACTTTGCTGCAGCCCGACGCTAGTGATGTTGGGGCGTCATAGACTTCCGATCGACAGGTTTGAACACACTAAGAGGTGAGTGAGATGTCCATCATTACCTTTGAGAAGGTCTCAAAGTGGTACGGCCAGTTTCAGGTTCTCAAGGACATTGATTTGTCAGTGGCTTCGGGAGAACGGATCGTGGTCTGTGGTCCCTCGGGTAGTGGCAAGTCAACCCTCATTCGATGTGTCAACGCCCTCGAACCCTATCAAGCTGGACGGCTGACGGTCTGCGGGACGCATCTAACAGACGATCTCAAGTCGATCCATCGGGTGCGTGAACAGGTCGGCATGGTCTTTCAGAGCTTTAACCTCTTCCCGCACCTAACGGTTCTCGACAACCTGACCCTTGCACCCATTCATGTCTTGGGCGTTGACAAGGACCAGGCGGTGAAGACTGCCATGGCTCAGCTAGAGCGGGTTCGGATTGCAGAGCAGGCGCAGAAATACCCTGGGCAGCTGTCTGGTGGTCAGCAGCAGCGGGTGGCCATTGCCCGCACCCTGTGTATGTCTCCCAAGGTCTTGTTGTTTGATGAGCCCACCAGCGCCTTGGACCCCGAAATGGTCAAAGAGGTATTGGATGTGATGGTTGAACTTGCCCAGCAGGGCTCGACCATGATCTGCGTCACCCACGAGATGGGATTCGCCCGAGAGGTGGCCGATCGTGTGATCTTCATGGATGCGGGCACGATTGTGGAGCAGGCCGATCCCGAGACCT
>JBEDMQ010000101.1:0-49673 GCA_041171045.1 Pseudomonadota bacterium | reverse complement strand
TCATGACTTGCTCTGCTCCTGTCGTTTTGCTTGACTGAACTGATCGGCCAGACGGATGGCCTCGATCAGTGAGTCGGGGCTTGCCAGGTCTTTCCCGGCGATGTCAAAAGCGGTGCCATGGTCAACGCTGGTTCGGATGAACGGCAGCCCCAGGGTGCTGTTCACGCCCTGCTCGATGCCACCGAGCTTGATGGGAATGAGTCCTTGGTCGTGATAGAGGCAGACGACAAGGTCGAAGTCGCGACAGTCGGGCGTTTTGCCAAAGGCTTTCATAAAAACCGTATCCGCCGGCCATGGGCCGGAGGCCAGGATTCCGGCGGCCCGGGCTTTTGCGATCGCGGGTTCAATGACCCTGGCCTCTTCCTGGCCAAATCGGCCGTTTTCTGAGGCATGTGGATTCAAGGCCGCAACGGCGATCCGGGGTTTTGGGATGCCAAGCCATGGTCCAGCCGTCTGACTGATCGAGATGGTTTCGAGGAGTTGTGTTGTATTGAGTTGAGAGATCGAGGCGCTCAGGGGTAGGTGAATGCTGTCGAGCACGACGCGAAGGTCTGGGGTGGACAGCATCATTCGGACAGCAGGCGGGTGAACCGGGTTGGCCAGGTGGGCCAGGACTTCCGTGTGTCCGGGCCAGTCATGTCCGGCCATCGCCCAGGCTGTTTTGTGGATGGGGGCCGTCACCAGGGCCCTAGCTTGACCTTGCATGACCAATTGAGTGGCCTGGGTTACGGCCTCAAAGCTGGCCTGCCCGCTTGCGAGGCTGACTTGGCCAAGAGGATAGGGACCACGGCTGCCAGTGTCGACAAGGCAGGCCGCTAGGTGGGCCTGCTCGGATGGGTCAGCCAGGCGGAGCAACAGGGCCTGGTCTCCGACAATTTGGAGCTCGAGCTGAGGCCTTGTGTGGCGAAGGATGCGCCAGGCTTTGACCACAATCTCTGGGCCAATACCGGAGGGGTCCCCCATGGTGATGGCGATAGAATGGCCGGTCTTTTTCTGCAGACGGTTTGTCATGGTTGAATCATGACGGATATCTGCCTTGAGGCGGGAACGCTCGTGAGTGGTTGAGTGCTGCTGCAGACCCCGATGTTGGTGTTTATTGAAGGTGGTGGCGATGAGCGGCTTGGATGAGGTGGTCGTTTTTCTTGCGTTTGCAGCGTTTGCCGCTGGTTTCGTGGATGCCGTGGTGGGTGGTGGCGGACTGGTCCAACTGCCCGCCCTGTTCAGTAGCCTTCCCCAGGCCAGCGCTGCAAGCCTATTTGGGACCAACAAGATGTCATCGATCGCGGGCACTTTTTTTGCCGCGCGTCGTTACATGCGTAGTGTTCAGCTCATTCGTCACGTCCTGTGGCCATCGGTCATCGCCGCGGGCCTGTTCTCCTGGCTTGGGGCTGGGGCCGTGAGTTTGCTGCCCCGGGCCTGGGCCCAGCCCTTGGTCTTGGTGTTGTTGGTTGCGGTGGCTGTGGTGACGCTGCGACAACGAACCTTGGGACTGGTCCACCAGCCGACTCTATCGGTGCGGCAAGAGTTTTGGTTTGCCTTGGCGCTGGGGGCTGTTCTGGGGTTTTATGACGGCTTTTTTGGTCCCGGCACTGGGGCATTCCTCATCTTTATTTTTGTGCGGGTCTTTGGCTACGATTTCCTGCATGCCTCGGCTCACAGCAAGTTGATTAACTTGATGACCAACTTCGGGGCTCTGGTGTTTTTTGTCCCCACTGGTGAGGTGTTGCTGAAGGTGGGTCTGGTGATGGCTTGTTGCAACGTCATGGGGTCGTTGGTCGGTGCGCGCACGGCGGTTCGCAAGGGCAGTCAGTTTGTGCGGGTGTTTTTCATTGGGTTGTTGGCCGTCATGATTGTTCGGATGGGGCTGACGACTCTGGAGATGTTTCGCTAATCATTGGATAGGAGCAGGTCATGGGCGCGTCTTTGGAGCTGAGAGAGGCCGCGTTGTTGCGGTCTCAGGGGTTTGTCGGTGGGCGTTGGGTGGATGCGATCGACGGCCGGACGTTTGAGGTGCAGGACCCTGCAACCGGTGAGACGCTGGTTCGTGTGGCCAACATGGGCGCAGCAGAGACCACTTCCGCGATTGAGGCTGCACAGGCGGCCCTAGGGGATTGGAAGAGGCGACCGGCCAAAGACCGGGCTGCCGTCTTGAAGGCCTGGTTTCACTTGATGTTGGCGCATGCAGACGACTTGGCCATGCTGATGACCCGAGAGCAGGGCAAGCCTTTGGCGGAGGCCAAGGGGGAGGTGGTCTATGGGGCAAGTTTTGTGGAGTGGTTCGCTGAAGAGGCCAAGCGCATCTATGGCGAAGTGATTTCCGCCCCCACCACGGACCGAGAGCTGGTGGTGCTCAAAGAGCCCATCGGTGTCTGTGCCGCGATCACGCCCTGGAATTTTCCTCTGGCCATGATTACTCGTAAGTGTGCGCCCGCTCTTGCTGCTGGCTGCACAGTCGTTGTCAAGCCGGCCGAGGCGACGCCTCTGACGGCCCTGGCCCTTGCGGAGCTGGGTCACCGTGCGGGCATACCGGCCGGGGTCTTCAACGTGGTGGTCGGTGACGCCCAGGCTGCCCCTGCCATTGGCCAGGTGCTGTGTGCCGACTCGCGGGTTCGCAAGTTGTCGTTTACCGGCTCGACCGAGGTGGGGCGAATCTTGTTCCGCCAGTCAGCCCAGACCATTAAGAAGCTCTCTCTGGAACTGGGGGGCAATGCGCCCTTCATCGTCTTCGACGACGCAGACCTGGATGCAGCCGTGGAGGGGGCCTTGGCCTCGAAGTTTAGAAACGCTGGTCAGACCTGCGTCTGCGCCAATCGCATTTATGTGCAGGCGGGCGTTTACCAGGCCTTCTCGGAGCGCTTGGCCAAACGGGTGGCTGAGTTCAAGGTTGGCAACGGCCTTGCGGCTGGGGTGCAGATTGGACCGCTCATTGAGCCCGCCGCGATTGAAAAGGTGAAAGAGCACGTGGCAGATGCCCTGGCGGGCGGAGGCCAGGTCTTGGTGGGGGGGAAGCCTCATGCGCTGGGCGGGTTGTTTTTTGAGCCGACTGTCTTGACGAATGTCCACGAGGGTATGCGCCTGGCTTCTGAGGAGACCTTTGGTCCGGTGGCTCCGTTGTTCAAGTTTGAGACCGAGGAGGAGGTGGTGGCTCGGGCCAATGACACGGACTTTGGGCTGGCATCTTATTTTTATTCGCGCGACATCGGCCGGATTTTCAGGGTGGCTCGCCAGCTGGAGACCGGCATGGTCTGCGTCAACAGTGGCATTTTCTCCAACGAGGTGGCCCCGTTTGGTGGGGTCAAGCAGTCTGGTCTCGGTCGGGAGGGGTCTCGGCACGGCATTGAGGAGTACCTGGAAATGAAGTACCTAACACTGGCAGGGCTTGATCGATGAGTGGGGTGGCGCAGGCCCAGGTGGCCCAGGTGGCCAAGGCGGCCGTTTTGCGGCAGTCCGGTGTCCGGGGACCCTATATGGAGACCCGACCGCTGAGCTTTGAACAGGTCACCGTGGAGCCGCCAGGATTTGGAGAGATTCAGGTTCGCATTCGGGCTGCCAGCCTTTGCCATTCGGATTTGTCTGCCATCAACGGCGATCGCCCTTGGCCTGTTCCCCTGGTGATTGGCCACGAGGCGGCCGGTGAGGTGGTGGGCCTGGGTGAGGGCGTGACTCGGTTTGCCATTGGTGACCCTGTTGCCATGGTGTTCAAACCGTTTTGTGGCCAGTGCCTGCCTTGCCTGAGTGGCCGAGGGGTGTTGTGCGAGCCGGGTGGCGCTTCGAATGCTACCGCCAGCCTGTTGGGGGGCTATCAGAGATTGCGACTTCATGGGCAGGCGCTTCACCATCACATGGGGGTTGCCGCCTTCTCGGAGTTGGTCACCATTTCTCAGCATTCAGCCGTCAAAATTGGGCCTGGCCTGCCGTGGGAGATTGCTGCCCTCTTTGGGTGTGCAGTCCTCACCGGTGCTGGGGCGGTTTTCAACACGGCCATGGTTCGCCCAGGCCAGTCCGTCGCCGTGGTGGGTCTCGGCGGGGTGGGCTGCTCTAGTCTTCTGGCTGCGAGGGCCGCCGGCGCCTCGATTCGAATTGCGGTGGACCGGGTGCCAGAGAAGCTCGAGATGGCCAAGACCTTGGGGGCCACCCACGTGGTGAATGCCGCCGACCCCGATGCGTTGGAGCAGATTCGGGCCATTACTGGGGGCGGGGCGATTGGCGGTGTAGATGTAGCTTTTGAAATGGCGGGCGCAGTGCCTGCGCTTGACTTTGCCTATAAGGCAGCCAAGAAGGGCGGCATGATGGTCTCCGCCGGCCTGCCCAACCCGGCGGCACAGTGGTCCATTCAGGCCGTGACCTTGATTGCGGATGAGAAGACGGTCAAGGGCAGCTACATGGGCTCCGCGGTCCCCATTCGTGACATTCCCCGTTACATCGAGCTCTATCGGGCTGGCCAGCTTCCGGTGGATCTGCTGCTGGGTCGAACCATGGCCTTAGAGGATCTTCACCAGGCGCTTGATGCCCTCGATCAGGGCCAGGCCCTCCGGCAGGTGGTGCTGTTTTAGTGGCTTAGGCGCCTCCTGGGGGCTCGATGTTTCACGTGGAACCATGTTTCACGTGAAACATCTCTGGCCAGATGTTCAGTTCAACCATGGCTTTATCGAGCAATCGTTCCTATAATGCGCCCTCCTTCGTGATTTACAGGGCGCGCTTCGGTGGTCTTTCCTCAGACTTTTGATGTGATTGTTGTGGGCGGTGGGCATGCCGGCACTGAGGCCGCGCTCGCCTCGGCGCGTACGGGTGCTCAGACCCTGCTGCTGACCCACAGCCTGGAGACCTTGGGCCAGATGTCCTGCAACCCCTCGATTGGTGGCGTTGGCAAGGGGCACTTGGTGAAAGAGGTGGATGCCATGGGTGGCGCGATGGCCCTGGCGACGGATCAGGCTGGCATCCAATTCCGAATTCTGAATGGTTCTAAGGGGCCTGCCGTGCGGGCAACGCGGGCCCAGGCTGACCGGGTCCTATACAGGCAGGCCATTCGAAGCGCCCTGGAGAACCAGGTCAATCTCTGGATGTTTGCCCAGGCGGTCGATGATTTGCTGTTGTCCGGCGATCGGGTGTCGGGAGTCCGAACCCAGACGGGGCTTGTTTTTCAGGCCAAGACGGTTGTTTTGACGGCGGGTACTTTTCTCAATGGCCGTATTCATGTTGGCCTGGAGAATTATTCGGCCGGTCGGGCCGGGGACCCACCCGCCATTGCACTCTCCGAGCGTCTGCGGGCATTGAGCCTGCCACAGGGTCGGCTCAAGACCGGCACGCCACCGCGCCTGGATGGTCGGAGCATCGATTGGTCAGTTCTGGAAGAGCAGCCCGGGGACCTCGATCCCGTTCCGGTGTTTTCCTTCCGTGGCTCGGCCCAGATGCACCCCAGGCAAATTCCATGTTGGATTACCCATACCAACGCCCAGACTCATGATGTCATTCGAGCGGGCCTAGACCGTTCGCCCATGTTCACGGGAGTGATTGAGGGGGTTGGGCCACGCTACTGCCCGTCCATTGAGGACAAGGTCCACCGGTTTGCGGACAAGGACAGCCATCAGATTTACCTGGAACCCGAGGGCTTGCAGACCCACGAGGTCTATCCCAACGGCATCTCGACCAGCCTGCCCTTTGATGTCCAACTGGCCATTGTTCGGTCGATGAGGGGCCTTGAAAATGCTCATATTTTGCGGCCGGGCTACGCGATTGAATACGACTACTTTGACCCCAGGGGCCTGAAGGCCAGTCTGGAGACCAAGGCCATTGAGGGCTTGTTTTTTGCCGGACAGATCAATGGCACGACCGGCTATGAGGAGGCTGCAGCTCAGGGACTGCTGGCTGGATTGAATGCTGCTCGTCAGACGCAAGACTTGCCGGCCTGGGTGCCCGCTCGACACGAGGCTTATTTGGGGGTCTTGGCCGATGACCTGGTCACCCGTGGTGTGACCGAACCCTATCGGATGTTTACGAGCCGGGCTGAATATCGCCTAAGCCTGCGGGAAGACAACGCCGACCTGCGGCTGACCCCGGTGGCCCGGGAGATGGGTCTGGTTGACGACGCCCAGTGGGCAGCCTTTGAGGCCAAGCAATCGGCCATCGAGGCTGAGTTGGGACGGCTGCGCGCCACCATGATCAATCCCAAGCTACTCGATCCGCAGCGGCTTGCTGAAGCACTGCCTGGGGTGGGCCTTGAGAGAGAGGCCTTGGCCATCGACTTGCTCAAGCGGCCCGAGGTGGCCTATCACGATTTGATGAAGCTTTTGCCCGGTGAGCCGCCTCAGGATGAGGCGGTTCGCCAGCAGGTCGAGATCCAAGTGAAATATGCGGGCTATATCGCTCGGCAGGCTGATGAGGTGGCCCGGCATGAGGCCCATGAGTCCGCATTGATCCCAGAAGATCTCGACTTTCAGGCCGTTGCGGGCCTGTCTTTCGAAGTTCGACAAAAGCTCTCCAAGGCCCGTCCTCAGACCTTGGGTCAGGCGTCTAGGGTTTCGGGGGTGACGCCAGCGGCGATCTCTCTGTTGTGGATTCACCTGAAACGACACAGGGCCAGACCGGCCTCAGATGTGCAGGGCCTCGGGCGGGTGGCTTGAACCAGTTATCCGCGCAAGGGGTCAGTGCTGACGGGTTGCGGCAGGTGCTCTGTGCAGACTGGCAGGCCCATAGCCCGAATGGTCCAAGCCTGTCCCCGGAACAGTCGACTCAACTTATTGAATTTGCGGAGCTATTGCAGCACTGGAACCGCGTGCACAGTCTCACCGCTGTCGAGGGCTTGGCCGACTATCTCCGGAGGCATTTGGTGGACGCTTTGAGTGCCTGGCCCGGCTTGGCTCGCCGTCTAGCCCATCATTCAGAGCCGAGGTGCTGTGATGTGGGCAGTGGAACTGGCGTCCCGGGTCTGCCACTGGCGCTGGTGATGCCCGGCTTGCAGATGGATCTGATCGAGCGTGTCGCCCGCAAAGCAGCCTTTTTAAGGCATGCAGTTGCTCGGCTAGGCCTGGTTTCTCGCGCGCGAGTTCATCAGCAAGACGTGACACGGCTCAGCTCGTCTCGTCCCTATGAGATGATTGTCTCGCGTGCCTTTGCGCCGCTGGAGAACTTTTTGGAGTGGACGTTTCACCTGTCGGGTCCCGGGACCACC
This sequence comes from Pseudomonadota bacterium, assembly GCA_041171045.1. Lineage (GTDB taxonomy): Bacteria > Pseudomonadota > Gammaproteobacteria > Burkholderiales > Burkholderiaceae_A > Hahnella. The sequence goes on along the minus strand of JBEDMQ010000101.1, from coordinate 42,505 downwards.
TGGCTCTATATGGCAGGAAAAATTAATGAAATCAAATATCTAGAGGGCGACGCTTATCTGCACCCCAGGCTGGCAGGCGAGTTGGGCGAACTGTCGGTAGAGGCAGTCGGTGGCTCGGGGCCGGAACGTCATTTGATTTGGATACGGAGATTGTCTTGACCCCTTCACCCCCCCAGACGCAAGTCTTTGTGGTCGCCAACCAAAAAGGTGGCGTTGGCAAGACAACCACCACCGTCAACCTGGCCGCGGCCCTGGCCCGGCAGGGCGTGAGAACCTTGCTCGTCGATCTGGACCCCCAGGGCAACGCCACGATGGGCAGTGGTGTGGACAAAGCCACCTTACAGCGCTCGATCTATGATGTCCTGCTGGGCTTGACCACCGCCTCTTCGGCAATCGTGCCGAGCTCCGCGGGCTATGACGTCCTGCCAGCCAATCGAGACTTGGCTGGAGCGGAGGTCGAGCTGGTGGATTTGGAGTCTCGGGAACACCGCTTGGCTTCTAGCCTGCAGGCCCTGGGTGCTGGTTATCAGATGGTGCTGGTGGACTGCCCACCGTCGCTGTCGATGCTCACCCTCAATGGCCTGTGTGCGGCCAACGGGGTGATTATTCCCATGCAGTGCGAGTACTTTGCTCTAGAGGGTTTGTCGGACCTTGTGAACTCGATCAAGCGGGTCCACGCGGGACTGAACAAACGTCTGCAGATCATCGGGCTCTTGCGGGTGATGTTTGATCCGCGCATGACCCTGTCGCAGCAGGTCAGCGAGCAGCTTGAGCGTCATTTTGGGCAGCAGGTGTTTCAGACCGTCATTCCGCGAAACGTCCGACTGGCCGAGGCCCCCAGCCATGGGTTGCCCGGCGTACTCTACGACCCCAGCAGTCGGGGCTCTCAGGCTTATCTAGCCTTTGCCCAAGAGCTGATCGATCGATTGGGTTTACTACCAAAGAAGGCAATGTGATGAAGAAAAAAGGATTGGGCCGAGGCCTTGAGGCATTGCTTGGCACCGGTGGGGCCAATCCCCTGACCACCGAGGTCGACCAACTGCCCTTGGCACAGATCCAAGCCGGGCAGTATCAGCCCCGTCAGTCTATGGACAGCCAGGCTTTGCAGGAGTTGGCGGACAGCATTCGGGCGCAGGGCGTCATTCAGCCGATTGTGGTCCGACGCCTGGGTCGAACCGGTGGACCAGCCTACGAGATCATTGCCGGGGAGCGGCGCTTTCGAGCGGCTCAGATGGCCGGCCTGGCCCAGGTGCCCGTTGTGATCAAGTCAGCAGACGATCAGTCTGCCCTGGCCATGGCCTTGATTGAAAACCTGCAGCGCCAGGATTTGTCTGCGCTGGAGGAGGCCCAGGGGATTGCCCGTTTGATCAACGAATTTGGCCTGACCCACGAGCAGGCCGCTCAGGCTGTAGGACGCTCGCGCAGCGCCACGACCAACTTGCTGCGCCTTTTGAGCCTGCCTGAGGCCATTCAGCAGCATTTGCGAGACGGCCTCTTAGAGGCGGGCCACGCCCGGGTATTGCTTGGTTTGCCTGCGGCTGCGGCCAAGGCCTTGGCTCAGATCGCGGTGGCCCAAAAACTCTCGGTACGTGAGGTGGAGGCCCGGGCCAGGCGCCTGGCTTTGGCAGACCCCAAATCAAGCGGAAAGCCCAGTAAACCTGGCAAAGGGCAGGTGGGACCGGGGCAGGCTGATTGGGACCGGATGCAAGAGGATCTGGCCGATGTCTTGGGGCTGACTGTTCGACTCACCCCTAAGGGCAAAGCAGGCGGCGGCGAACTGAGAGTGCAGTTCTCTAGCCTGGATGAATTCCAGGGCCTGTTGGAGCGACTCATGCCGGACCGGGCGGGACATTGAAGCGGCGGTCTTTTTTGACAGGCATCGGCCAAACGCACTACACTTGCCGGGCTTTACCGACAGTCAAAACGGGTTTTCCCTGAGAGCCATGGTTTGGTTCGTAGCCTTTCAGGCAAGTGTTGGCCTTGTTCTAGCTTTGGCGATGTTGGCCGTCGCCAGCCCTGTCGTAGCGGCCTCTGTGTTGTTTGGCTCGGCAGTCGTCTGGTGTCCGAACTTGATTTTTGCGGTTCGGCTGGCGGCCTCCCGTGACCAAGTCGCTGCTGTCTGGCTGGTGGGGCAGTTGGCCAAGCTTGGACTGGCGGTAATGCTGCTGATGGTTGCCGCCAAGTTTTGGCCGTCGGTGTCGTGGCCTGGTCTGTTGTCTGGGTTGGCCGTGACAGGGTTGTCGGTGTTTCTGGGGCCTTGGTTGACCAACCGAGCCGAAAGGCGTGCCCATAGTCAAAGAATTGAAGCGTTGTTGAGTCAAACTGAACAACGTGATTCGCAGGTCTGAGTCTGTTGTTAACTGAATCAGGGAGAAGATGAATGGCAGGAAGCGCACCCACCGCTGGTGAATACATCGTTCACCACCTGGGCCATCTGACCAATACCGGCAAGCCCCAGTCGGCCATCATTGACTTTTCCGTCATCAACCTAGACACCCTGTTCTGGTCTATTTCGCTCGGTCTTCTGACCATTTTTGTGTTGTGGCTGGCTGCTCGTAAGGCGACCTCCGGGGTTCCCGGCCGTTTTCAGGGCTTTGTCGAAATGGTGGTGGAACTCGTTGAAGACCAGAGCAAGGGAATTGTTCATGGCAATCGAACCTTCATCGCACCGCTGGCCCTGACCGTGTTCGTCTGGATCGTGTTCATGAATGCCATGGACCTCTTGCCAGTGGACCTCCCCAGCTTTATTTTTGCCGCGACCGGCCTTGATCACTACATCCACTATCACCGAATTGTTGCGACGGCTGACCTGAACGGCGCCATGGGCATGGCCTTGGGTGTTCTGGTGCTCATGCTCTACTACAACATCAAGATCAAAGGCATTGGCGGCTTTGTGCATGAACTGTTCTGCGCACCCTTTGGCAGCCATCCCGCCCTCTGGCTTCCTAACCTGGGCCTGAACATCATTGAGTTTGTCGCCAAAACGGTCTCCCTTGGCATGCGACTGTTCGGCAACATGTACGCCGGTGAGTTGGTCTTCATGCTGATTGCACTGCTGGGCGCCACGGCTACGACGTTTGGTTTTATTGGCCACATCATTGCTGGGTCGGTCTGGGCCATCTTCCACATTTTGATTGTTCTGTTGCAGGCCTTTATTTTCATGATGCTGACGCTGGTGTACATCGGCCAGGCACACGAGGGCCACTGATTTTTGTAGGTCGGTTTGTTTTTTGGTCGTAGTAATTTTTTTCTATCCCTTGAGGAGTGAGTTGTCATGACGAACGTTGCATTTGTTGCCCTGGCTTGCGGTCTGATCATTGGTCTTGGTGCCATCGGTGCCTGTATTGGCATCGGCATCATGGGTGGCCGCTTCATTGAAGCTTCCGCTCGCCAGCCCGAGTTGATGAACGCCCTGCAAACCAAAATGTTCCTGTTGGCTGGTCTGATTGACGCGGCCTTCCTGATCGGCGTTGGTATTGCCATGATGTTTGCATTCGCAAACCCATTTGCTGGCTAAAACCTTCGACGAATGAGCCAGATGTTGGTGTCACCGGACATCTGGCAGCCTAGGATCTAGTACAGAAAAGGATTGCACTGTGAATCTGAACGCCACGCTAATTGCGCAGCTGGTGGTCTTTTTCATCTTGGCCTGGTTCACGATGAAGTTTGTCTGGCCGCCCATCATGAAGGCCCTGGATGAACGGGCTCAAAAGATCGCTGATGGCCTGGCAGCCGCTGACAAAGCGAAGACCGATCTGGTCGCCGCTGAACGACGGGTTGCTGAAGAAATGAACAAGGCCAAGTCTGTGGCTTCTGAGGTGCGTGCCACCGCCGAGCAACAGGCCAACCTCTCGTTGGAGCAGGCTCGTGCCGAAGCGGCACGAATCATTGCCCAGGCGCGGGAGTCGGCTGAGAAAGAGGCTTCCGCCGCCATGCAGGCAGCCCGCGACAGTCTGCGGGACCAAGTGGCTGCTTTGGCCGTGAAAGGCGCTGAGCAAATTCTGCGTCGTGAAGTGGATGCCAAAGCCCACGCAGACCTCTTGGCCAACCTGAAGAACGAGCTCTGATATGGCCGAACTGCTCACCATTGCACGACCCTACGCGGAGGCTGCCTTTGGCATTGCCAAATCCGCTCAGGATCAGGCCAAAGCGCTCCAGAGTTGGTCGGATGCTCTAGGTCGACTGTCGACTGTTCTGCAGACGCCTGAGGCCAGCCGCCTGATTTCGGACCCGAAGGTGGGTGCCGAGGACCTGGCCAAGCTGGTGGCCGACGTCTCTGGCGGTTTGTCAGAACAGCAACTGAGCCTGGTCCGTGTGATGGCGGAGAACGGTCGGCTGGTGGCCATGCCCGAAGTGGTGATCCACTTCGAAGCGTTGCGCAATCAACTCGAGAAGGTGAGTGCGGCAGAGGTTCGGTCTGCTTTGCCTTTGTCCGATGGTCAGCTTGGCGACATTGTTGACCTGTTGTCGAAGAAATTTGGTCGCCCGATCAAGGCCCACGTCGTCATTGATAAAGACCTAATAGGTGGCGTGAGCGTGGCGATTGGTGACGAAGTGATTGATGCCTCTGTGAGTGGAAAACTCTCGAAGATGGCTTCTGCCCTGATGAACTAGGAGTAATGATGCAACTCAACCCGTCTGAAATCAGTGAACTGCTGAAAAGCAAAATCCAGGGCCTGAGCCTGTCTGCGGATGTCCGCAACCAGGGTACGGTCGTCTCTGTGACCGATGGCATTTGCCGAATCCATGGTCTGTCTGACGTGATGCAGGGCGAAATGCTGGAATTCCCCAACAACACACTGGGTCTGGCCTTGAACCTGGAGCGCGACTCGGTCGGCGCGGTGGTTCTCGGTGAGTACACCGGCGTGTCCGAGGGCGACGTGGTCAAAGCCACCGGCCGTATTCTGGATGTGCCAGTTGGCCCCGAGCTCATTGGTCGCGTCGTCAACGCCCTGGGTCAGCCCATCGACGGCAAAGGCCCCATCAACGCCAAGATGACCGACGTGATTGAAAAGGTCGCGCCAGGTGTGATTCACCGCCAGTCGGTTTCTCAGCCTCTTCAGACCGGCCTCAAAGCCATTGACTCTATGGTGCCGATTGGCCGTGGACAGCGTGAGCTGATCATTGGTGACCGCCAGACTGGTAAGACTGCTGTTGCCGTTGACGCCATCATCAATCAAAAAGAGACCGGCGTTATCTGCGTTTACGTTGCGATCGGCCAGAAGGCCTCGACCATTGCCAACGTGGTTCGCAAACTGGAAGAGACCGGCGCCATGGCCTACACCATTGTGGTCGCTGCATCGGCCTCCGAGTCGGCTGCCATGCAGTACCTGTCGGCCTACGCTGGTTGCACCATGGGTGAGTATTTCCGCGATCGCGGTGAAGACGCGCTGATCGTCTACGACGACCTGTCCAAGCAGGCCGTGGCTTACCGTCAAGTGTCGCTGCTCTTGCGTCGCCCACCCGGCCGTGAAGCCTTCCCTGGCGATGTGTTCTATCTACACTCCCGTCTGCTTGAGCGTTCGGCTCGGGTCAGCGCGGACTACGTTGAGAAGTTCACCAACGGTGCAGTGAAGGGCAAGACTGGCTCGCTGACTGCCCTGCCGATCATTGAAACCCAGGCCGGTGACGTGTCTGCCTTCGTGCCGACCAACGTGATTTCGATTACCGACGGACAGATCTTCCTGGAAACCGACTTGTTTAACTCCGGTATCCGCCCTGCGATCAACGCAGGTATCTCGGTGTCCCGAGTTGGTGGTGCGGCCCAGACCAAGATCATGAAGCGTAAAGACACTGGTGCGGGTGTCCGTCTGGCCCTGGCCCAGTATCGTGAATTGGCTGCGTTTGCCCAGTTCGCCTCTGACCTGGACGAGGCTACCCGCAAGCAGCTCGAGCGTGGCAAGCTGGTGACCGAGCTCATGAAGCAGGCCCAGTATCAGCCCATGCGAGTCTGGGAAATGGCCCTGACGTTGTTTGCGGTCAACAACGACTACATGGACGGTGTCGATGTTTCCAAGGCAGGCGCCTTCGAGCGCGCCTTGCGTGACTTCATTCGCTCCAAGCATGCTGCATTGGTGGACGCCATCGAATCGGCCAAGGACCTGTCCAAGGAAAACGAGGCTGCTTTGCGTGCGGCCGTTGAAGCGTTCGTCAAGACAGGCGCTTACTAAGGAACTGGCATGCCCGGCTCAAAAGAGATTCGAAACCAGATCAAGAGCGTGCAAAACACGCGCAAGATCACCAAGGCCATGGAGATGGTTGCCGCATCCAAAATGCGGCGGGCCCAGGAGCGCATGCGTGCAGGCCGGCCTTACCTATCAAAGGTGAAGTCGATTTGTGCGCACCTCAGCCATGCAACGCCTGAGTATGTGCATCCCTTCATGCAGGTTCGCCAAGACATCCGCACGGTGGGGCTGATTGTGGTGACCACCGACAAGGGACTCTGTGGCGGCCTGAACACCAACATTCTTCGGGCCGTGATGGTCAAGCTCAAGGAGTGGGATGCGGCCGGCGTTAAGGTCCGTGTCACGGTGTTTGGTAACAAGGGCAATGGCTTTTTCAACCGTATCGGGGGCAACGTGGTCTCTCATGCGGTCCAGCTGGGCGATGCGCCCCGTCTCGAAACCCTGTTGGGCCCCATGAAGGTTCAGCTCGATGACTTCGCAGCCGGCACCATCGACGCTCTCTACCTGGCCTCGAGCGATTTCATCAACACGATGAAGCAAGAGCCCAACCTTCGCCAGATTCTGCCTTTGACCGATGAGATCGAGGATGGGTTTGTGCCGGCTAATACCTGGGACTACCTGTATGAGCCGGATGCCCAGGCCGTTCTGGATGAGTTGTTGGTTCGATACGTTGAGTCGCTGATCTACCAATCTGTGGCGGAGAACATGGCCTGCGAGCAGAGTGCTCGAATGGTGGCCATGAAGTCCGCCTCGGATAACGCCAAAAAACTGATCGACGAATTGCAACTGTCGTACAACAAGGCCCGTCAGGCTGCGATTACCAAAGAGCTGTCAGAAATTGTTGGGGGAGCTGCCGCGGTTTAACCCGTTGCGCTTCCAGGATTTAATCAACCGGATACCAAACTGAGGAACCGAAGATGAGTACTGCACAAGGCAAGATCGTTCAGTGTATTGGCGCTGTGGTGGACATTCAATTTCCCACCGAGGCCCTGCCAAAGGTCTATGACGCACTGACCCTGGATGCGAGCGCTGAACACCCCCTGGTCGAAAAAGGCCTGACATTCGAGGTGCAGCAGCAGCTTGGTGATGGCGTGGTTCGCACCATTGCACTAGGCTCCTCCGACGGCATTCGCCGCGGCATGCTGGTCAACGGCACGGGCAAGGGCATCTCGGTGCCCGTTGGTGAAGGCACACTTGGCCGCATCATGGACGTCCTCGGTCGCCCCATCGATGAAGCCGGCCCTGTCAAAGCGGACGAGCTGCGTGAAATTCACCAATCCGCTCCCAAGTTCGCAGACCTGTCCCCCTCGGTTGAGCTGCTCGAAACCGGCATCAAGGTGATTGATTTGATCTGCCCGTTCGCCAAGGGCGGCAAGGTGGGTCTGTTCGGTGGTGCCGGTGTGGGCAAGACCGTCAACATGATGGAGCTGATCAACAACATCGCCAAGCAGCACTCGGGTCTGTCCGTGTTCGCTGGCGTGGGTGAGCGGACCCGTGAGGGCAACGACTTCTACCACGAGATGAAGGACTCCAACGTGTTGGACAAGGTCGCCATGGTGTTCGGTCAGATGAACGAGCCTCCTGGTAACCGTCTGCGTGTGGCGCTGACCGGTCTGACCATGGCCGAGCGTTTCCGTGACGAGGGTCGTGACATTCTGTTCTTCGTGGACAACATTTATCGTTACACCCTGGCTGGTACCGAGGTGTCCGCTCTGCTCGGTCGTATGCCATCGGCCGTGGGCTACCAGCCCACTCTGGCTGAAGAAATGGGCCGACTGCAGGAGCGCATCGTGTCGACCAAGGTTGGCTCGATTACCTCCATTCAGGCGGTTTACGTGCCCGCTGACGACCTGACCGACCCCTCGCCTGCAACGACGTTCGCCCACTTGGATGCGACGGTTGTGTTGTCCCGAGACATCGCCTCTCTGGGTATCTACCCCGCTGTGGACCCCCTGGATTCGACCTCCCGTCAGATTGACCCCAACGTGGTTGGCGACGAGCACTACACCGTTACCCGTCGTGTACAGGCCACCCTGCAGCGCTACAAAGAGCTGCGCGACATCATCGCGATTCTGGGTATGGACGAGCTGTCGCCCGAGGACAAGCTGATCGTGGCTCGCGCCCGTAAGATCCAGCGTTTCCTGTCACAGCCTTTCCACGTGGCCGAGGTCTTCACCGGCTCGCCCGGCAAGTACGTCACCCTCAAAGAGACCATCCGTGGCTTCAAGATGATTGTGGATGGTGAGTGCGACGCCCTGCCAGAGCAGGCCTTCTACATGGTTGGTGGCATTGACGAGGCCTTCGAAAAAGCCAAGACCCTCCAGTAAAGCCCGAAAAGGACCCTAGTTATGGCCACTATCATGGTCGACGTTGTGAGCGCTGAAGAGAGCGTCTTTTCGGGTGAGGCCGATTTTGTGGCTTTGCCTGGCGACCAGGGTGAGCTCGGAATTCTGCCGGGCCACACCCCGCTGATCACCCGAATTCGTCCCGGCGCGGTTCGCATCCAGTCCAACGGCAAGGAAGAGCTGATCTTCGTCGCTGGTGGCATTTTGGAAGTGCAGCCCAAGGCTGTGACGGTGTTGGCCGACACGGCGATTCGTGGTGACGATCTGGACGAGGCCAAGGCCGAGGAGGCTCGTCGCAAGGCTGAGGAGGCTCTGGCCAATCGCTCGACCGATATCAATTACGCCGCAGCACAGGCCGAGTTGTCAGAGGCCATGGCTCAGCTGGCAGCGCTTCGCAAACTGCGGGGCAAGAAATAACTCAAGCCCTTCAAAACGACCTCTTCCTGCGGGCGCTTAAGCGTCAGCCGGTTGAGCGCACCCCAGTCTGGCTGATGCGCCAGGCTGGTCGGTACCTTCCAGAGTACAACGCCACCCGCAAACAGGCGGGCAACTTTCTCAACCTCTGCAAAACGCCTGAGCTGGCCTGTGAGGTGACTTTGCAGCCCATCGATCGGTATGGATTCGATGCGGCCATCTTGTTTTCCGACATCCTGACCATCCCAGATGCGCTGGGGCTTGGCCTGCACTTTGTGGAGGGCGAGGGCCCTCGGTTTCACAAAAAGATCACCTGCGAACAAGATGTCGCGGATTTGCCGACGGTAGATGTCGCCGAGTCGCTGGGGTATGTGGCCGATGCGGTCTCGCTGATTCGCCGCGAGCTCAACGGCCGAGTTCCCCTGATTGGATTTTCTGGCAGCCCTTGGACCTTGGCCTGTTACATGATCTCGGGCGGCAGCAGTGGCGACGATTTTCTCAGTGTTCGCAAATGGCTTTACAGTCGTCCAGACCTGGTTCACTCGGTTATCGACCGCCTAACGCAGTTGGTGATTGATTATTGCGACATGCAGGTGCGAAGTGGCGCCCAGGCCATCATGCTGTTCGACAGCTGGGGTGGGTTACTGGCCGATTCTCACTTCGAAAAGTTCTCTCGGCGCTCCTTGCAGACCATCGTAGAGAGCCTGCGTCAGCGACATCCCGACACGCCCACCATTGTGTTTGTGAAGGGCGGTGGCCAATGGCTGGAGTCGATTGCTGCAACAGGCTGTGATGCGGTTGGCTGTGATTGGACGGTGAACCTGGCCCAAGCCCGTGCCCGGGTCGGCGACCGGGTGGCCTTGCAGGGCAACCTGGACCCAGCGGTATTGCTGGGCAGCCCCGAGCACGTCGCAGTCGAGGTGGCCCGGGTCATCGAAAGCTTTGGTCAGCGGGGCCCTGGTGTTGGCCACGTCTTTAACCTGGGCCATGGTATTTCCCAGTTCACGCCTCTGGACAACGTTTCGGTCTTGGTGGAGACCGTCGCCAAGGCCAGCAGACGCCTGGCCTAACCGGCTCAGCGCACCAGTCGGGGGCGCATTATTCACAGTTGTGGAGACAAAGGGCTTGTCGCCTTAGACTAAAGCCTAGTGTCAAAATAAAAACATAAGCCGCTGATTTATATAGTTTTATTTTTATAAACCAGCCAGACTCCTTTTGCGGTGCGAAAATACGACACCCCGCTGCCATCGCGCCACCCATAGTTGCTCACAGAGTTATACACAGCCTTGGACCTGCCCATCCAGCCGCCTACGCATCCAACCGACGAGCAGCACAATCCCTCTGAAGATTGCCTACAGGTGGCGGTGGACAGTCCGGGCGTTGGTCTACTGAGTTATGGCCAGACGGATGAGGTGGCCACCATTGGGGATTGGGTCATCGTACCGGTGGGCACTCGGCAGTTGGTAGGGCTGGTGGTTGACCTCGGCCCCCCGCCGGAGGGCGTGAAGCTCAAGCAAGCCACGGTCCGCTGCAGCGACTTGCCGTCTTGTGGTCGTGAAGACCTGAACTATATAAAGTTTGTATCGACTTACTATCGGCGTCAGATCGGTCAAACCATCGGCACCATGATGCCAGCCTGGCTTCGCCAGCCAGGGATCTTTGAGCAGCGCGTCACCAAAAAAGGACTGGCCCCCAGTCGACTGCAGCGCCTGCTGGCCAAGCCCGTGCCGACCTTTCGAGAGTTGGTCTTGGCCAATCAGGATGTCGCTGAGCCTGGACCGTCAACGCAGTCACCCTACCAGGACCACCCGGGTCTAACAGACCAGCAGCAAACGGCGTTGGCGTTTGTATCGTCTCAGGACCGCCCCACATTGTTGTATGGCATTACTGGGTCCGGCAAAACCCAGGTCTACCTGTCCATGATGGGCAGGCTTTTGGCCGAGCAACCAGACGCTCAAATCCTACTGCTCGTTCCGGAGATTGGACTCACGCAGGCCTTGATCCATCGACTGGCGAAGGCCTTTCCGGACCAGACCGTTGCGGTCCTACACAGTGGACTGGCCGATCAAGCTCGAGCCCACCATTGGCTGAATGCCGCCACCGGACGGGCACGCCTTGTGGTGGGCACTCGAACGGCCATTCTCTGCCCGTTACCGCGTTTGGCATTATTGGTCGTAGACGAGGAGCATGACCACTCCTATAAACAGCAGGACGGGCTGCGATACTCGGCCCGGGATCTGGCGGTCTGGCTGGCCGACCAAAGGCGCATTCGTTTGATCCTGGGCAGCGCGACGCCAAGCTTGGAATCAAGAGCTCAGGTTGAACGAGGGCGATATGGCTTGATTCAACTGACCGAGCGGGCCACCGGCGCATCGCCAGCGACGGTTCAGCTGGTTGACTTGATTCGCGACAAGCCCATTGATGGACTGGCCCCAAGTGTCTGGGCCGCCATTGAACAGACCTTATCAGCCGGTCAACAGGTCTTGGTCTATGCGAATCGACGGGGTTGGGCACCGGTTTTGGCCTGTACAGCCTGCGGCTGGCAGCAGATGTGCAAGCCCTGCCACGTCCCCTCGGTCTTGCACAAGATGGACGGCCGTTGGCGATCCATTTGTCATCACTGTGCCGGCACGACGCCTATTCCAAGGGCCTGCCCTGATTGTGGCGCGCCAGATTTGGAGCCGATGGGCAGAGGCTCGCAACGCCTGGAGGCTGCCTTGGCACAACGGCTGCCCGAGGCCCGTCTGCTGCGGCTGGACCGAGATGCGATGACCAGTGCGACCGCTCTGACAAATGCCCTGGACCAAGTGGCTCGCGGGGAGGTCGATTTGATCATTGGCACCCAGATGGTCGCAAAGGGGCATGACTTTCCCATGCTGGCCCTGGTCGTGGTGGTGGATGCCGATCAGCAGCTCTACAACCCTGACTTCAGAGCCCCGGAATGGCTACTGGCCAATCTGTTGCAGGTGGCTGGACGGGCTGGGCGGCATGCTGAAAAGGGCCAGGCCGGCTTGGTATTGGTCCAGACACGCTATCCAAGCCACCCCCTGCTGCAGGCCATTTCGACAGCCGATCCCGCTGCACGCGAGGCGGCTTGGCAGAGCCTGCTGGAGGATCGCAGAGCGGCTGGCTTGCCACCTTTTGGGCACTTGGCGGCGATTCGATTCAGCCATCGGGACCTGGGAGTGGCCCAGTCGAAGGGCATCGAGCTGGTCGAGCATGTTCGAGCTGAATTGGTGGCAAAGGGCTTGTTGGCGGTTACGGTTTTCCCACCGACCCCGAGATACCCGGATCACCAGGCCGGGCGAAGTCGGTGGCAGGTGTTCTTGGAGGCGGGTCGACGCGCGGATTTACATGCCGCCTTGGATGCGGCAGACCGTTGGCTGGTGCACAACAGAGGACTAGAGCCCCAGGTGGAGGTTGATCCTTTGAGTTTTAGCTAGTGGCGCTTGGTGGTCTGAGACTAAGGGGCCCCTGGACATTGGGCAGGCGCTTGGGCCGTTAGACGTAGTAAGCCGTAGACGTCATCAGCCTGGCACTCTGCCGCATGGCGGCTTGAGCCCATTGGGGCAGAGCCTCGCCGCCATTTGCCCTTGCTGCCTGGCCGTGTTGCGCCTCGTCAGCCATCATCTGCTGGACGATGGCCATTGATTTGTGGTCTTGCGGGGGCAGTTTCTCGAGGTGAGACTTGAGGTGAGCCTCTACCTGCCTTTCGGTTTCCGACAGGAACCCCAATGAGACCTTGTCTCCGAGCCGAGCGGCACCGAGACCCAGACAGAAAGCACCGGCATACCAGAGTGGTGCCAGCAGGCTGGGTTTGGCCCCAAGGCTGGCGAGCCTTTCCTGTGTCCAGCGCAGATGATCGGCCTCTTGGCGACCGGCCTCGCTGAGAAAGTCATAGAGGGCGGGCCGTCCCGCCACCAAGGCCTGTCCCTGGTAAAGCGCCTGGGCAGCAATCTCGCCCGCGTGGTTGACACGCATAAGCCCCACGACCTCTTGGGTCGCTTGTTCGTCAAGGGCCGGTTCTGGCAGCTCAGCGCCTGGTGTTGGACGACCGGTGCCCAACGGCTTGACCGTCAGGGTCTTCAGGGCATTGTCGACCGCGCACAGAAGGCGGTCGCTCAAAGACCAAGAGAGCATTGGCTTAGAAGGATGCGCCGCCGCTCTTGGTCAGGTGCTTGACGGCCGCACCGATCTCATCGTCAGAGAACTGTCCGCCAGCCTGTGCGGGCATGGCGCCCTTGCCCTTCAATACCGCCGTGAGCAGGGCCTGATAGCCCTTGGAGATTCGGGGCCCCCAGGCGGCCTTGTCACCAAACTTTGGCGCGCCTAGCACACCGGCTGCATGACAGGCGGCACATTGCGCCTTGTAGACCGCTTCAGCCGTGGCCGGTTTTTTGGGGCCTGCACCTGGAGTCGCAGCAGCCACCAATCCTGTTGCGGGTTCTGTCGAGACCTTGCCCACGGGCTTGATGCGCTCGGCTGTGGCCTCTGGGGTAAACGCAGAGCTACCGGCACCCGGCTTGGTTCCTGCGCCAACGTATTTGACCAGGAGGACGATCACCACAATGGGAACCAGGAACCCAAGGACAACCGCAACGATGAGTTGTTTGGGGGTTTTGATGGGGCTTTCGTGTCCGCTCATAGATACCTTTGTCAATAAGAATGGTGTGGTTGCGCGTATTATAGTGGGCTTGCCTTTGCACGCGTCTGTAGCTCAGTGGATAGAGTATTGGCCTCCGAAGCCAAGGGTCGCAGGTTCGATTCCTGCCAGACGCGCCATTTGTGCCAGTTGCGCCAGTTCAAATTGAATGATTTTTGCCGGATCGCCTATCTCCCATGCTCGTCTCTCAGCGTCAGACTCTCGCCCGCCTCCTGTTTGATGTGGTCTCGGCCATGGCCCAGAGTCGGTCGGTGGTCATTCCCATCCGCATAGAGGATGTGGAGGCCAGCCTTCAGCGACCCAAACAGGCTGATCACGGGGACATTGCCACCGGCATCGTGATGCGCCTGGCCAAACCGCTCGGCAGTTCACCATCAGTCCTGGCTCAAGAACTGGCCACGGCCATCTGCCAGGCGGACCAGCAGAACTTGCTGGCGAGTGCCGAGGTGGCTGGACCCGGTTTTATCAATTGTCGGCTGACCCAAAAGGCGCGGACGGCCGTGGTGGCAGAGGTCTTGCAAGACCCTGAGGCTTTTGGTCGCAGGCCCACCCAGCCTGAGCAGTCTGCCTTGCTGGAGTTTGTATCTGCCAACCCTACCGGCCCCCTGCATGTTGGTCATGGGCGTCAGGCGGCCCTTGGTGATGCTCTGGCCAATCTAATGGCCAGCCAAGGTTGGCGTGTTCACCGAGAGTTTTATTACAACGATGCGGGTGCGCAGATTCACAATCTCGCGCTGTCCGTGCAGGCCAGGGTAAGGGGCCTGGGACCCGAGGACTCGAGCTTCCCGGCCGATGGCTATCGCGGTCAGTACATTGAGGACATTGCCCGAGCCTATTGTCGGGGTGAGACCGTTGGGGCGGATGATGGCGCGCCAGTGGTCGCCAAGCGCGATCCCGATGATCTAGAGGCCATTCGGCAGTTCGCCGTGATGAGCCTGCGTCACGAACAAGATTTGGACCTTCGTGCTTTTGGCGTGACGTTTGATCAATTCAGCCTAGAGTCTGCGCTCTACACCGAGGGGCATGTTCAGTCGGTCGTCGATCGATTGGTGGCCAATCGGAGCGCCTATGAGCAGGATGGTGCCTTGTGGCTTCGCTCCACTGACCATGGCGATGACAAGGACCGCGTGATGCGCAAGACGGACGGTGGCTATACCTACTTTGTCCCCGATGTCGCCTATCACGAGCAGAAGTTTTTACGGGGCTTTCACAAGGCCATCAACATTCAGGGATCCGACCACCACGGCACAATTGCCAGGGTGCGCGCTGGCCTTCAGGCGCTGAATGTCGGGATTCCCAAGGGATTTCCTGACTACGTTCTTCACAAGATGGTGACGGTGATGCGGGGGGGCCAAGAGGTCAAGATTTCCAAGCGTGCTGGCAGCTATGTCACCCTGCGGGACTTGATTCAATGGTCTGGTGAAATTCGAGATGAGTCTGGCGAGTCCCAAGGCTTTGATGAGCAGCGAGGGCGAGATGCAGTCCGTTTTTTTCTGATCTCTCGCAAGGCCGATTCAGAGTTTGTCTTTGATGTTGATTTGGCCCTTTCGAGGTCGGATGAGAACCCGGTGTATTACATTCAATATGCCCACGCGCGAATCTGCAGCGTGCTGTCGCAGGCCGGCATGACCATGGCCCAGGCGATGACTTGGGGCCAGTCTTTTGGCCCCCAAGACCTGGCTGAGCGCTTGTCGACATTGATCGAGAGGCAAGAGACGGACCTGATGGCACGTCTCTCCGACTATCCGGCCTTGCTCGCCCAGCTGGCTCAGGAATTGGCACCCCACGGACTGGCTTACTACTTGCGAGACCTGGCCGCAGATTTGCACGGCTTTTACAATGCCCAGCGCATTCTGGTGGACGATCCATTGGTGCGGGAGGCCCGACTGCTGCTCCTGCTGGCCACGGCGGGCGTCATGCGCTCCGGTTTGGGCATTTTGGGCGTGAGTTCGCCGGAACGGATGTAGAGCTTTACACTACAGCCATGACAAGGACTCGAGCGCAGACCTCAGGCGGCCGGCCAGGCACTGGTGGCTTCATGACGTTTGCTGCTGGCATGGCCGCAGGGCTTTTGCTGGCTGGTGCAGTGGCGCTCTACATTACGCAGTCGCCGCTGCCATTCGTTGACAAAGGGCTTCGAAAGGCGAGCCCTATGCCGGCGAAGACGGCCAAAACTGGCCCAGACGCTGATGGTGCCTTGGCAGCCGCCAAAGAGTTTCTTGGTGTCGATGAGTCCTCGTTGGGATCTGCAGATGGTGAGAGCGTAGAGCCGGCCGGCACGACATACTTCCTTCAAGTGGCGGCCTTTAAATCCTCGGCCGAGGCCGATCAGATGCGCGCTCGACTTGCCATCTTGGGCTATGAGGCCACCATCTCAGAGATCAGAAAAGACGGCACCGTCTTTTACCGGGTTCGGCTCGGCCCCTTCCTCAGCTTTGACGAATTGAACCGATCCAAAACTTCTCTGTCTGACAATGGGTTGGAGGCTACCGTGGTTCGCGTTCTGCCTTCTTCTAACAAACCACAATAAGTCTCAGGGGTTGTTCATGCCATCCTTCTCTCGCTCTCGCCGTGAACTGACTGGCCTTGTCTTGGCCTCGGCGGTTTGTCCCACCAGTCTGTTGGCAGCTTCGCCCTTTGATGAAGGGATTGAATACCGAACATTGGCCAAGGCCCAACCCACGGCGGCCCCCGCCGGCAAAGTCGAGGTCTTGGAGTTTTTCTGGTATTCCTGCGGGCATTGCTACAGCCTTGAGCCTGCCTTGCTGGAGTGGAAGAAAACGTTGCCCGCCCATGTCCATTTCCGCAGATCGCATGTCGCTTTTAGGGGCACCGTCCAGCAGCAGCTTTACTTTACGCTCGCCGCCATGGGCCTAGATGAGCGCCTGGGCCCTCGCGTTTTTGAAGCCATTCACGTCGAGCGAAACCCCCTAACCACTCCGCAAGCCATCATGGCCTGGGTCAAGGATGAGGGGCTGGCGACCAAAGAGTTTGAATCTCATTGGAATTCGAGCCGTGTAGCCTCAGCGATGCGTCGCGCCACGGACATGATGCAGGCCCACGAGGTTGACAGTGTTCCCCGATTTACCGTGGCTGGGCGCTATGTCACCGCACCGGCCATGAACGCCGGTAGTCATGGGAAGACCTTTGCCGTGATCAATCATTTGGTTGATTTGTCACGAGGAGCGGGCTCCAAGGCCTCTAAAAAGTCGTAGGCCTGTTGTCGGTCCAGCTGAAAAGCCTTTGCGAGGATTTTCGCTGAGGCGGTCGGCGGGCAGGCCTCTCGAAGCAAGTCAGCCCACTCCTGCATTGACAGAGGTGACTGTGCGAGTTGCTGCCTCGATGGTTTGATATCAAAGACCAAGACGTGTTCGCCCTGACCACTGTGAGAGTCCTGTTCTAGCCCAGCCTGCCGCCTGGCCAGCACCTCTGGGATGCTGCCCCGAATGAACGTCTCATAAGGCTTTGTCATCTCCCGACAGAGCAGCATCTGACAGTCGTCGCCCAGGACTTCTGAGGCCTCTTGCAGACTGGCCTCGAGTCGATGCGGGGCCTCAAAGACTATCGAGATGCCTCGTCGTCGGCCCATCTCAGCCAATTGGGTGCGACGGGCGGCCGTCTTGCTGGGCAGAAACCCCCAGAAGGTCACCGGCTGATCCTCGCTAGACCAGAACCCACAGACACTGAGGGCAGCCGTCAGGGCGCTGGGGCCTGGGATGGGCAAAACCGGTAGCCCTTCCTGCCAGGCCTGATCCACGAGTCTGGCACCAGGGTCTGATACGCCGGGCGTTCCAGCATCGCTCACCATGGCCACAGACCGACCGCTTCTCAGGTGCTCCAGAATCTGCAGGCTCTGTTGGCGCTCATTGTGAGCGTGCAAGGCCATCAGCCCCAGCGGTGGCTTGCCAATCTGCAGGGCCTTGAGCAGGGCAGCCGTCTTTCGAGTGTCCTCGGCGCAGATCAACTCAACGCCGCTCAGGACTTGTTTGGCGCGCTCGCTGGTGTCAGCCAACTGGCCAATAGGCGTGGCCACGACATACAAGCCAGGCTGAAGCTTTTGCATGCAAGGGGCTCCTCATGCCAAGTCGTCAACAATTGCGGGGGCTGTGGGCGCAGCAACGCGCCAAGAACCATCTGGTGGAACAGGGCCTGCGGTTCATTGCAGAAAACGTGGGCTATCGCTGCGGCGAACTAGACCTGATTATGGCTGATGCCAACGGACTGGTGTTCGTAGAAGTTCGTTGGAGGGGTGGTCGCCAGTTCGGTGGTGCCCTGGCCTCGGTGACGCGACATAAACGTCAGCGGCTCATTCGGGCAGCCCAGTGTTATCTGGCCAGCACCCGCCTGAGCATGGATCAGGCGGGTGGGGTTCGGTTTGATGTGGTTGCTGTGGAACCAGAGGGCCTGACTTGGGTTCCAAATGCTTTTGGTCTGGATCACGATGCCTTAGGGATTCGGTCCTTATAATGAGATCTTCCTGCTGAACAGCTGAAAGGGTTTCCTACATGACGACGCGACGCTTGCTCTTAACGGCATTGGCTGCTGGCGGGTTGGTCAGCAGTCTGTCGGGCTGTTTTCCTTTGGCAGCCACGGGGATGGTGGTCGGTGCTTTGTCGTTGACGGATCGGCGCACCACTGGCGCTCAGGCGGACGATCAGGCCATTGAAATCAAGGCCTTCAACCGTTTTCGTGACCGTTTCAAGGGCGACGCGGCGGTTACCCCCAGCGTCACCAGCTTCAATCGTATTGCACTGATCACCGGTTTTGTGCCCGACCAACAGACCAAAGCTGAGGTCGGTCGCATGGTGGGGCAGATTGAAAACGTCCGGCAGGTCATCAATGAAACTTTCGTGGGTGTGCCAGCCAGCCTGGCGACTTACGGCAAGGACGTTGTCCTGACCACGCGAGTCAAGACAGCTATGTTGGATGCCAAAGATCTGAACGGAAACCTCATCAAGGTGGTCTCCGAGTCCGGGACCGTTTACCTCATGGGCATGGTCATTCCAAGAGAGGCTGATCGAGCCTCTGACCTCGCGGCCCGTGTGCCTGGTGTGCGACGCGTGGTGCGTGCCTTTGAATTGATCACAGAGGCACAGGCCAGGGCGCTGGAGGCAGCTGCCAAGGATGGTCAGAAACTGCCAGAAGTCAAAGGACAGACCAGTGGTGGTCAGCCTGCTGAGCCTGCTGGCCAACCTTCCGGTCAACCCTCTGGCCCCGGCGTTCAGGTCACGCCGGTTCGTTGACCACCGGGCGAGGCTTCCAGCCGAGCAATCCTACCGCGTGCCCGACCACCATCGAGGCGCTCAGTGCCATGGCGCCACCGGCCAAAGCCGGTGATAGCCAGCCAAACGCCGCAGCAGGCAGTGCCAAGACGTTAAAGACAAAAGCAAAGAACAGGTTCTGACGCACACGGCCAACCGTGTCGCGAGCCAGTTTCAAAACGCCCTGGAGTTGTGAGATGTCCTGGCTGTTGGTCAGGGTTACATCTGCGGCCTGCAGGGCTGTGCTGGCGCCAGCGGCCATGGCGATGCCCACATCCGCCTGGCTTAAAGCCAGGCTGTCGTTTAGTCCATCACCAACCATGGCGACCACACCACCTGCAGCGCGCCAATCGGAAAATGGGCGAGCTTTGTGTTCTGGTGAAGCCTGAGCGTAGACCCTGTCTGGTTCGATGCCCACGGCTGTCGCCGCGGCTTGCACAGATGCCTGACGGTCGCCGCTGATCAGAGCGACCTGAATGCCCATCCTTTTGAGATGGGACACCAATGACCGCGCACCCGGGCGAAGGGCATCACCAATCCAGACGCGTCCTAACCAGGCACCATCCTGCTCGGCGACTTCTATGCAACTGGCGTGCTGCCACTGAGTCGGCTCCTTGGCCGGCCGTTGGCTCGTCGTCATAGACGACACCCAACTGGATGAGCCAACCCGCAAGACACGCCCTTCATCGGTCCTGACCAGCAGGCCTTGGCCGGCGAGCGTCTCAACGGATTGCAGCTTGGGCATGGGCCGACCAGCGACATGGCTTAACAGTGCACCCGCAAGGGGGTGTTGACTGCCTTGCTCGGC
Source organism: Pseudomonadota bacterium (assembly GCA_041171045.1). Lineage (GTDB taxonomy): Bacteria > Pseudomonadota > Gammaproteobacteria > Burkholderiales > Burkholderiaceae_A > Hahnella. Next base: position 22,829 of record JBEDMQ010000101.1, on the reverse strand, counting down.
CCCGCAGGCCAGCGCCAACCAGCCCGGGAAGTCCTCGGGGGTAATCGGTCGGGCCTGGTCATGGGCAGACTCAATGGCTAGCAGCTTTGGCCTTCCCATGGTGAGGGTTCCCGTTTTGTCCATGGCGACATGGGTTACTTTAGCCAAGGTTTCGATGGCCCCGGCATTGCGGAACAGCCACCCGTGTCGGGCTGCGACGGCCAAGCCAGCGGCCATGGCTGTGGGCGTCGCCAGACCAAGTGCACATGGGCAGGCGACCACCAGGATGGCGATGGTTCGCTCAACCAAAATCGCAGGGGCCGTGCCCCACCACCACTGCCCAAGGGCATTTGCGATCGCGAACACCACCACAGCTGGCACAAACCGAGCAGCCAGCCGATCCGCCATGGCGGCGATGGGAGCCTTGCTTAGGAGGGCCTGTTGTAGCTGCTGACCGATGACCTCGCGACGCCACTGCTCGTGGGACACCTGAATGTTCAGTGTCAGGTTTCCGGACAAGAGGCGAGTACCGGCATAGACCAATTGCCCTTCGTGACGCTCAACAGGCATGCTCTCGCCGGTTAACAGACTCTCGTCTACATAGCCATGCCCGCTGACAACAAGACCATCCGCAACAAGGGTCTCGCCAGACTGAGTCTGAACCTGGTCACCCGGACGAAGCGCATGAGCGGGCACCAGGGTATGGCCATGGGGCCGGGTGCGGTCAAGCCGTCGAGCCTCCTGATGAGCCGACTGCAGATAGGGCGCAAGTGCATCGATGGCTCTCTGGCGAGCCCTGGCCTCGAGCCATTGGCCCAGGTGGTGCATGGACAAGACAACGGTGGTGGCCTCGAAATAGATCGGACCGGACCAGAGGCCAAGCCAAACGCCAATCGACCATGCGTAAGCGGAGCCGCTGCCCAGCAACAACAGCGTCTGCATGTTGGCGCTGCCTTGCCGGATCGCGGCGAAGGCCTTTGGAAAAAGGGGTGAGCCAAAGAGCACCAGGGTTAGGCTGGCCAGCCCCATGGCGGCAGCGGGGGGTAGCCAGTGGTGGCCGCTCAACATCGCAGCCATGTCGACCGCAGAAAGTATTAAGGCCAATCCAGCCAGCGCGAGCAATGACATCCGACGCCCGAACAGACGAGCGCCGGATCTCACTTGGGTCGACGAGGAATCGGTCGCACTGGGATGGGTGGCCGCTGTCCTGGGGTGGATGAGGCTGGCCTCATAACCGGCCGTTCGAATTGCTGCAATCGCGGCATCCACGGTGACCCCGGTCACCTGAGCCTGATGCTGCAGCAGGTCCACGGAAATGGTCGCATGGGGAATGCGAGCAACCGCCTTTTCTACCCGGGCCACACAACCGGCGCAGGTCATGCCGTGGATGTTGAGCAAGAAGCCGGTTTGATTTGATGCCATGATGGAAACCAAATGTTGTTGCAAGCGTCAGACGTCTGACGGTATCACCATTTTTTATTGTCGCTGCTGATTCACAAGAGAGAGTTCTATGTCCAAGCGTTTACTTGCAGCCGCAGCCCTGATCGCCCTGGTTACCGCTGGCGGGCTGTTTCTGGTCAACCAGAAGACGCCGGTCCCGTTGGTGCAGGGATCTAGTCTGTCGGGTCAATTGATTGATACCCAGGCCTTAAAAGGCAAGCCTTATCTGGTGAACTTCTGGGCTACCAGCTGTGTGACCTGCGTCAAGGAAATGCCGGATCTTAAAGCCTTGCAGATGCAGTTTGCCCCACAAGGCTTTTCCATCTTGGCAGTGGCCATGGCCTATGACAAGCCTGAATTCATAGAGCGATTCGCTCAAGAGCGTGAACTGCCCTTTGTCTTTCTGCACGATCAAGATGGTCGTTGGGCTCGGGCCTTTGGAGATGTAGCGGTCACGCCGACGACTTTTCTAGTCGATGCGCAGGGCCAGATGATCAAGCGTTACGTTGGGCAACCCGACTTCAAACAACTCAGCGGGCTTATTCAGAGCTTGCTGTAGTGAGACCGGCCGCATGGGCTTGCAGATCTGCATGGTAAGACGATCGCACCATAGGTCCCACGGCGGCATGATCAAAGCCCATGGCCTTGGCTTGTTGTTCGAAGCGGGCAAATTGATCGGGCGTCACGTATCGAAGGACGGGTAGGTGGGCATTTGATGGGGCGAGGTACTGGCCAATGGTCAGCATGTCGACCTGATGGGCCCTGAGGTCCTGCATCACCGCCAAGATTTCGTCGTCGGTCTCGCCAAGGCCAACCATCAGACCACTCTTGGTGGGTACGCCAGGCACTCGCTCTTTAAACGCAGACAGCAGTCGCAGGGAGTGTTGGTAATCGGACCCGGGACGCGCCTGCTTGTATAGCCTTGGTACGGTCTCTAGGTTGTGGTTCATCACATCTGGCGGGGCCGCTTGCAGAATCTGGAGGGCCCGGTCTAACCGTCCCCGAAAGTCCGGAACCAAGACCTCAATCTGGGTCTGTGGGCTGGCCTGACGAACGGCCGTGATGCAGTCTACAAAGTGTTGGGCCCCGCCGTCGAGCAGGTCGTCTCGGTCTACGCTGGTGATGACAACATATCGCAGGCGAAGGGCGGCAATGGTTTTAGCCAGATTGGCAGGCTCATCGAGGTCGAGTGGATCTGGCCGACCATGACCGACATCACAAAATGGACAACGGCGGGTGCACTTATCGCCCATGACCATGAAGGTGGCCGTCCCTTTGCCAAAGCACTCGCCGATGTTGGGGCAGGAGGCTTCCTCACAGACTGTGTGCAGCCGGTGCTCTCGCAGGATCGATTTGATTTCTACAAAGCGAGAACTCGGTGAAGCCGCCTTAACCCGAATCCAGTCTGGTTTTGGAATCGGCTCGGCCGGCACCACTTTGATGGGGATCCGAGAGGTCTTGGCAGCGCCTTTTTGCTTGAGTGTGGGATCGGTGGCTTGGTTCATGGTGTTGTGGTCAAGGCCTGGCGCAGACTTTGGGTGGCATCCGCCGCCACTTCAGCCCAGGTCTTGTGAACACCCATTGTAGCCAGATCGGTGGTCTGTAGACCCGGATAGCCGCAGGGATTGATCTGTTGGAAGGGCTGCAGATCCATGTCAATGTTGATGGCATAACCGTGGTACGAGCAGCCATTTTTGATTTTGAGCCCAAGCGCAGCAATTTTCGATTGGCCCGTCATTGGAGAGAGTCCCATTTGTTTGTTGCTCAGGGCCATGTCGTGCTGAAGATAGATGCCAGGGGCACCAGCAATCCGATGGGCCGAGGTCAGCCCATAGCGGTTTAGCAGATCGATGATGCTTTGCTCGATTCGGTAGACCAATTCCTTCACGTAGAGCCCTTGTCGTTTTAGGTTGATCAAGGGATAGACCACGAGCTGGCCGGGCCCATGAAAGGTCACTTCGCCACCGCGATCCGTTTGCATGACGGGTATCAGACCAGCCTGAAGGATGTGAGACTGGTCGGCTGCCAGCCCAAGGGTAAAGACCGGTGGGTGTTCAACCAGCCAGAGTTCATCCGGCGTGTCCGGTCCACGGTCCATGGTGAATTGGCGCATCTCCTGAAGACAGGCCTCGTAAGGAGCCTCGCGCCAGATTCTGGGGTTTAGAAAACCAGCTTGACCCATGGGTGTGAGGTCAGGCACAGGTAAATGCTGTCAAGTTGTTCGCGTGAGGTCACCCGAAGGGTCAGCGTCAGACTGAGGTATCGACCTTGCTTGCTGGCTCTCATCTCGATCTGATGGGCCTGCAAAGGCCCTGTGTGAGGCTCAACAGCCTCGATGACGGCCTGAGCAAAATCGTCTCGCCGCTCTCCCATGATTTTGATGGGAAAGTCGCATGGGTACTGAATTAGGCTTTGGTCCGGTGGGATCATGGTGTCCCTCTGTCTGGTCCGCCGCTTGACGGCGTGGTCAGACTGGTGAGCCAGAGCCTTAGGCTGTCGATCGCTCGGCCCAGAAGACCAGCTGATCGCACGGATTCAGCTGCCACCAGGTCCACTCGATGGATTTCAATGGCACCAAGCCAGATTCGCAACTGACCAACCGGCTGGCCTGCCAGAATGGGGGCCAAGAGTCCCCGAGGATGGCTGAGCTCAGCGCGAAGGTTCTGGGTTGCACCCCTGGGTACGGCCACATTGACGTCACGGCGAAACTCGACGCGAACCTGATCTTGGATGCCCTTGAAGACCTGCAACATGGTTGGCCGCTCGTCCTGTCGAAATAGTCGAATCAGGTCAAACTTCTGATAACCAAAGTTCAGCAGCTTGAGTGCGTCCGCCGATCGCTGTTCAGGGCTGGGCACGTCTAGCAAGACCACCAGCAGGCGCCTTTGAACCTGGTCTTTGGGGCCAATCGGTTGAGGGCGTTGTGCAGTGACCAGGCTAGAGGAGACCCGAGAGAAATCGGTGGCATAGAGCCCGTCAACCGTCCGGTCCAACCAGAGCAGGCGGTTTTTGTTGTTTTGGCTAATCGAGTTAAAGACCAGGGCTCTTTGCCGACTCACTGCAAAGGCATCTGGAAAGTCGAAGAACATCTGGTTGGCCAACAAGGCCATGTCTCGGGCCGTGGTCGTCCCCTTGAGCTCCATCGAGAGCTCTGCACCACCGGTTGATGAGACGAATTGGGTGTTGGTCATGCCAATGCGTGTTGCGGTGGCATTCATGGTGGCAACAAAGGCCTGCTCGCTGCCCGAGATCGCATTGGCCAGCGCGAGTGCTGCATCGTGGGCCCCAATGATGAAGAGGCCTTCCAGCAGCTTGCTGACCGGTGCTCCTTCTGGAGACAGAAACATCTTGGGTCCCGGCGGGATGTCTGATTCAGGCGGCGCACCGATGGTCTGGTTAAGTCGAATTTTTCGATCTCGGACGGCCTGAAGGGCGACGTAGGCTGTCATCAGGCCGGACAGCCCCATGGGCGGCAAGATTTTTTGATCGTCTTTCGAGGCCAAGGACTGCCCGGTGCTCAAGTCAATCAAGGCATACGACCTGGCCGATATGGCTGGCGGCTCTGGCCAGCCGGCACTCGTGAGGCTGGTCTGCGCCCAGACCGGCTGGAGGGCCCATGGCCAAATGGCCAGGAGCAGCAAGATCAGTCGGAGCCCGATCAAGACATCTGGCCGGCCGGCCTGCCGTTCGGCTTTAGACATCCGCCAGTGCATGGTCCACCATTCTTCTGAGGCCGGGCAGTGACCCATGGAAAAAATGGCCAGCCCCAGGCATCACCGCAACTGGCTGGCCGTGTTCCTGCGCAAACCGCAGAACGCTTGTCAGGCTCACCACGTCGTCGAGTTCACCATGAATCAGTCGAGCGGTCTCATCGATTGGGGATGGCGTAAAGCGTTCGGCTGCCAGCCCTACCAAGAGGTTGACCTGGCAGGAGCGGGAACATAGGTTGGCCGCTTGTCGCCTAGCGGACCAGTCACGGTAGACATGGGTGACCATGACGGCACCAAAGGAGAAGCCAGCCATCCATCGGCCATCACCGACAGCCGCCCCATACGTCTGTTCAGCCCAACGCCAGGCTGCCCACAGATCATCCTGTTCACCGCGGCCATCATCATGCTGGCCCTTGCTCAGACCGACCCCCCTAAAGTTTGGGCGGATACAGACCATGTGCCGCGCCAACATGCCCCTGGCAATGGTCTGAACTACCTTGTTGTCCAAGGTCCCGCCAAACAACGGATGTGGATGGGCGATCAAGGCCAGTCCACTTGGCTGCTCGCCCTGGGGGTGGTCAATGGCCAATTCCAATGGGCCGACCGGGCCATCCACGGTGAGTCGCTGGGTTTGCGCGTTCAAACGAGGCCTAGATGCGGAGCCGGTCCACCGGCTCCTGGCCGATGAGGTGTTTCTCGATGATCTCGTCGATGTCGGCCCGATCAAACACCTGGTACCAGATGGCTTCTGGATAGACGACTACAACGGGACCATCGTCACATCGACCCAGGCAACCTGCTCGATTAATCCTGATGCGAGCAGCCTGCGAGGGTTTGATGGATTTGAGCTTGTCTTTGGCGTAGGCCTGAAGCTCTGATGCGCCTGCGTTGTTGCAGCAATCGGCGCCGGCCTCGCGCTGGTTAACGCAGAAAAAAACGTGCTTGTCGTAATGGCTCATGTGTCTATTTTAGGCCCCTCTTGAATGATGGGATTCTTGGTGTGGAGTGGTTACGGTTTGAGCCGGGTTCGGATCGGCACCAAGGTGACCAGCCAGATCATGGTCGCGACCGGCCAGAGGGCCGCGCTCCAGGACGCAAGCCCACGCAGGTTGAACCAACGCCCCTGGGACCAGGTTTGTGCCAGGAGGTTGTCATAGCCGGAGCCCGGCTGCCCGCTGGAGACGCTGACGAGCAGGAGCAGCAGGATCAACGCCAGAATGGTCTGACCCCTGGTCGACAGCCCAGCCATGGCTGCGCCGACCAGAGCGGTGACGACCAGACCGGTTTGGACTCCCGCCGTCAGCCAGACTTCGATGGCCTGAGCCAAGCCTGCCGGGTCATGACTGGTCGGCACCAGCAGACGCATCCAAAGAACTCTGAGAAGGCAGGCACTGACCATGCCAAAGACCAGGACCGATGGCCAGCCGATGGCCCGAAGGGGGGACCAGTGCGGCGCCAACAGGTGTTTGATTTGCAACAGGGTGAAGGACCAGCCGATGAGGGCTGCCAGGACGACCAGAGCCTCGGTCAGTATTCTCTCAGCGGCGCTGAGGCCAAAGACCTGGTCTGTGCCAGAGGCCCATGCGAATGGCCGGATAGACCACGTGGAGGGCAGTAGATTCCCCAGAGCCGGCCAGAGGCTCATTGGTGCTGCCTGGGCCAGGCACCAGAGGATGATGAGCAGCCCTGGGAACCAGAGTTGGTTGGCGGGGAGTTGGGTGTGGATCAGGGGCGTTAAGTCTGCGGCTGGGGCGCCTCGGGTCTTGTACCGCCTGCGATGCAGGAGGCACAGTGCGATGCCAAGACAGGCCCCGAGACCATTGGCGAGTAGGTCAAGCCACTGGGCTCGGCGATGAGGCAGGTAGGTCTGTAGTGCCTCCATTAGAAAGGAGAGGCCAGTACAAATGACCGCAGTCGCCAGAAGACCTCCGAGCATGCGCCCTCTGGAGAGGGTACCCGTGATCGGCCTGATGGCGGCCTGTGGCGCAAACAGATGCATGGTCATCCAGCCTAGGGGAACGTAGGCCAGCAGATTGGTCCAGAAATCAAAGGCGGTTCTGTATTTGGGCAGAGGTTTGAGTAGAAAGGCCCATGGCAAGTCCGCAGATGCCTTCCAGCCTGTGAACGGGTAGAGGCTCAGACTGACAATCGCGGCGATGAGCATGATCCAGACCAGCCAGAGGCCTATGGTCTGGGATGAGGGTGGTCTGCCACCGGATCGAAAAGTAAGGCCTTCCAAGCGCATAGCCGTATGATGCCAAGCATGTGGACGTTGGACGAGACCCACTTGCCAAATTCGACGCAAGACCAGGTTGCTGCTCGCCTCACCGAGAGAGGCCCTTGCGAGGAGCCGCAGCCCTTGGCCTTGTTTAGCACCTGCCAGTCGGCAGGGCGGGGCAGTCATGGCCGATCATGGGAACTGGCTCCGGATAGTCTCGCCTTGACCTGTGCCTGGCCCTTGACGGATGGCCTGACACAAATGGCCCTGACGGAGCAGACGCCATGGCCGGTTCATTTCACCGGGGTTGCACTGGCTGCTATCGAGGGCGAACTGGGCGCCTTGGGCCGACTTCAAATTAAATGGCCCAATGACCTCTGGCTAGATCGACAAAAAGTTGGTGGCCTTTTGGTGGAGCGTCGTCGTCTGGTGGGACGTTGGTGGTGGTTGATTGGCGTGGGGCTCAATGGCCGCTGGGCTGGTCGTTGCCCCCCGCACTTATCGGCGACCGGCTTATTTGATAGCTTGGGCTCGGGCTTGAGTGGCCACAGTGCGCGAGACCTGGCCCGACCGATTGCCAGCGAGATCTTGAGATGGCTGGCTGACTTGAGCGGTCGGACGGCCGAGCAGCGGGGCCTGTTTCTGCGCCAGTCCATGGCTTTTTGCCTGCAGCGAGATGGGCTCAAGGGCCATGAGGTTGAAGTCTGCTTGGCAGACGGACAGCGGGTATCGGGGCGAGCCGATGGCCTGGCTGACAACGGCGCTTTTTGTCTTAGCACCGTGAAGGGGACCTTGCGGTTTCAGATGGGTGAGGCCCGAATACTGCAATCCAGTCAGTCGGTGAACGGGGAGATGGCGTGACACGTCCCCACCCCACGTTGTTGCTCGATCTGGGCAACACTCGATTGAAGTGGCATCTCGTGATGGGGTCTCACATTCAGGCCCAAGGACAAGGCCCCGCCCGTTCGGTGGAGAGCCTGTCTGGGACCCCCGGTGTTCTTGATGCACTGGATCGTGAGCTCGCTGAGCTTCGGTTGCGACAGGAACCCCCATTGCTGCGGGTCGTGGGGGGTTCGGTGGGAACATCGGCGGTCAGGGGCTGGCTCACGGATTGGTTTGAGCAGCGCCACCAACTCTCCGTGACATGGCTTCGCTCGGCCGCCAACATCGAGCTGCATTTGCCGCAGGCCGCTGTCAGCCTTCTGCAGCCATACGCAGAGCCGGAACGTCTGGGTGTCGATCGCTGGCTCGCTGCATTGGGTTTTCTCGGCCTGTTGGCCCGGGGGCAATGGAGGGGGACTCTACATCCAGTCGATGGGATTGGGTGCTCTCGGGTGGCCCTGGTGTCCGCCGGGACCGCAACGGTCTTGGATGGTCTGGTCGTCGATCAACAGGGGTCTGCGATCAGGGGTGAGATGTCTGGGGGCTTCATCTACCCAGGGTTCGAGATCATGCGATCTGGCCTGGCCGAACAAACGGCCGATTTGGCTGGTTACGTTGCGGCCGCCCGAGACAAGTCGATCAGCGCTGGACCCTACAGGGACTCGATCGCCGCCATCGGCGCGGGCATTGCGTCTGCCCAGGTAGGGGCGATCGATTGGCTGGGGCCCTTAGACTGCATAGTGGTCCATGGTGGTCACTCCAAAGACTGGCTTGCGGCCTATTCCATGCGCCCGGTCAATGTCCACCCCAGTGGGCCACTGTCGGTTCCGGCCCTGGAGACGCCCGATTTGGTGTTGACGGGACTCAGCCTGCTTGCCGAATTTTCTTGAGTGTTTCGGTCGTCGATCGCTGGTGCTCGAAGGCGATCGACAGGACACGTCCACCATAGGCCCGTACCTCTTGCGCACCGACGATTTGATCGATGGACCAGTCACCGCCTTTGACCAAAACGTCTGGCCTGACTGCCAGGATGAGCGCAAGCGGCGTGTCTTCTTGAAAGCCGGTCACCAGACTGACGGACTCCAAGGCTGCCAAGACCGCCAGTCGGTCCTCTAGACGATTAATCGGGCGATCATCGCCCTTGCCGAGACGGCGAACGGATTCGTCGCTGTTGACCGCAACCACCAGACTTGCGCCTTCTGCTCTGGCCTGGGCCAGATAGGTGACGTGTCCACGGTGCAGGAGATCAAAAACCCCATTGGTAAAGACCAACGGCCTGGGAAGACGATCCAGTGCCTCTAACAGTGCTGGATCTGGGTGTCCCTGCGCCTGGAGCCCGGCACACACCTTGGCTTCGAAGCTGGGGGTCATACGGCCGATGGCTGGGTGCTCGCTGCCTCGAGTTTTGCAAGGGCCTGTTTGCGGAAGCGGTTGAGTTCCTGGACCGTCTGGAAGGGTTGCTCAAACAGCAGGCTGAGATTGTGCAGGATTCTCTCGGCGACCTTTTTTTCCCAGCCGCTGTCAAACACAATTTGCTGATCCAGCCAGCGCTCGAGCCAGCCGGGCTCGGGCATGCGGCTCTGGACCGTGTCGTTCGGAAACAAGGCTTGGTTCACGTGCAGGTTGGTGGGATGAAGTGCCTTGTTGGTTCGGCTGGCCGAGGCCATGAGTACGCCGATTTTGGCAAAGGCAGCCCGGGCCAAGTCACCTGTCTGCGTCAGGGCCTTTTTCATGTAGCGCAGGTAGGCGCCCCCATGGCGCGCTTCGTCTTTGGCAATGGTTTCGTAGATGGCTTTGATCACCGGCTCTGTGTGCCACTCCGCGGCGCAGCGGTACCAGTGGTTGAGTCGAATCTCGCCGCAGAAATGCAGCATGAGGGTCTCGAGTGCGGGGGCGGGGTCAAAATCAAATCGAACAGCATGCAACTCGGCCTCGGTGGGCAGCATCTGTGGCTTAAAACGACGCAGGTACTCCATGAGCACCAGGCTGTGTTTTTGTTCCTCGTAGAACCAGACCGACATGAAGGCGGAGAAGTCGCTGTCGTCTCGGTTGTCACGCAGAAACATTTCAGTTGCTGGCAGTGCGGCCCACTCGGTGATGGCATTCATCTTGATCGTCATCGCCTGCTCATCGGTGAGCTTGCTGGCATCAAACCGATCCCACGGGATGTCCTTTTCTAAATCCCAGCGAACCCGCTCAAAGGCGCGGAACAGGTCTGGATAAAGCATTTGGTCGGCGGGGACGGTCTTCATGGTGAAATCCCTAGGTCAAATAATAGGATTCTAGGCATCTTTTAAGACTTTTCCATGACGTGACCTGCGGCTGCAACCCGTTTCTTCACCCCACGTATGAGCCAGCCCAGCGCTGGGAAGGCGGCCAGCAGCTCGCTGGCGTCCCAGTAATCCCGGTGAAGTTCAATCAGATGGCTGGTCGGGTTTAGCTGCAGCCAGCTGGCTCCTGGGATGCAGACCGCTGCGCTCGTTGGCCGCACCCGAAAATGGAAATCCCAGGTGAGAATCATTCTGGCAGCGCCATCTGGAGCCTTGGGGGCGATGGCCCAGTCCCCACAGGTGAAATGGGCTTGGTGAAGGTTGGTCAGCATACTGAGGTAGCTGGCCTTGATTTGGGCGCGGCCGGACAGACTGGCAAATGGGTCTATAAAGGTGGCGTCTGCAGCGTAAAAGCCCACAAAACCCTCTAGGTTACTGACGCTCAGTGAGCAAGCAGCCAGAGAGAACTGGTTTTGAAAGACCTCGATCCATGGTGCTTGATCCGATGCGTTGGCTGGCAAGGCATTTGAGGGGATGGACATGGTGGATCGCTTAGGATTGTTTGGGGTTGATGGCCTGGATGAGCCTCAGATAGAGCCCGATGGGCAGTAGGCCCAGCAGCTTAAGCAGCAGGCTCAGTCGTTTGGGAAAGTGAATCTCGAATCGACCCTTGGCCAGGCCCTTTAGGATGGACTTTGCGGCCTGCTGCGGTGTGATGACCGCAGGCATCTTGAACGGGTTTTTTGCGGTGAGTCGCGTTGACACGAAACCTGGACAGACCAAGGAGACATCGATGCCAATGGGCTTGAGTTCGATGTGGGCCACCTGAGCGAGGTGGCTGAGCCCTGCCTTGGATGCCCCGTAGTCGGCAGCCCTTGGCAGTCCGCGGTAGCCCGCGACACTCGAGACAAAAACCCAATGGGGACGAGGCCAGTATCGGCTGGGTTCTTCAGTGGCGTGATTCGAGACGGCCAGTCGATGGCGCCAGGCTGGCAACACCGCAGCCAGAGCATCGTAGGCCGACAGCAGGTTGGTCTGTAGCACTGCTTTGGCGGTCTGGGGGGACAGTTCCAACAAGCCCGTCGGTTCGTATTGGCCGACCATCCAGACCACTACATCTGGCAAGTGGTCTTCAGCCTGCAGTTGCTCGATGGCGCGTCCCACGGCGCTCGAATCGTTGACATCTAGGGGTAGTTTGCGAACCGCTGGTGCGGGGAAGTGTTGCGCCAGCGCCTCTGCTCGCCGCGCTGACACGACCAGGCTGGCCCCCTTGGTGAGCAGCAGTTGACCAAGGGCCAAGCCAATTCCATCGGAGGCCCCGATCAGCCAAACCCTTCGGCCAGCCCAGTCAACAATCGGCGTGTTACTCGATAGCATGTCAGGGCTTCTGAGCAGCCTTGCGGAACGACAGGCTGACCTCACCGAGTCGAATACCCCACTTGCTAAACACTGCTCGATTGAGCATGACTTGTTCGTCAATCAACACCATCACATCGTCAAACTGCATGTGCAAGGTGGTCCCTTTGACTGGGACGGCCAGGGTGTACTGCCAGCGTAGGACATTGCCACTGATATCCCCTGTGGCTTGCCCTATGACGTCATCAGCCTGCCCAGACCACTGACCGTCCTTCAATTTTTTGAGTCGCCAGATGCGCTGCTGTTTTTCGCCATCGGACCACTCGAATTTTTCGTCCAACGTGCCCTGATCGCCATCAAAACGACCATCAATTTGTACGACGAATCGGCGGGTGATGTTTCCGAAACGGTCTTGCACCATGCCCCAACCGGTGGTCTGCCCACCAAAGTACTGGGCCAGGTCCAGCCGAGGTTTTTCATTGGCATATTGGTTCATGTCGGAGCTCGCGCAGCCCGATAGGGCCAAGGGGGTTAACAGCACAATCCATTTGAACAAGGTACAACGGATCCATGACGGCATCATCTCAAGAGTTCCTCTCTGGTTTGAGGTGGAGGGGTGTTGTGAGTCTTAGACTGCAGGCCAATGGCCACGAGCTTGAGGAGACAGGGCAGGCCCGCGTAGACCCAGAGTAACCCTTGAACGCCTTCGGTGGTACCAGGTTGGTAACCCAACAGCGCGAGCCCAGGCAGACAAAGTCCCGCTGCTGCGGCCAGACTGCATTTGGCCAACAGCTGCCACCGACCAAAAATGGCCGCTGATTGGCTCGGACCCTGACCCTGAGGGGTGGCCTGAAGTTGTTGGCCAATCAACAGTGCGGGACAGATTAACTCTGCTCCCAGAGCCAGTCCGGTTAGTACACAGACCACTGCAAAGCCGAACAGGCCGTCGGTTGGGAGCAGCAACACCCAGACAAAGCTCAGGCAGCCGAGCACCATGGCGACGGTCATGATTCGATGAGGCCCCAGCCGTGTCAGTGGTTTTTGCCATATCAGGATCCCGGCCAAGGCACTCATAAAATACGTCAGCAGGAGCACCGAGGCGGTGGATCGACTGGCCTGAAAATAGTCTGAGACAAAAAACAAAAACAAGGTGGCGGGAATCGCGCTGGCCAGGGCGTTGACGGTGAGCATGGTCAGCAGGCGACTCATGTTCTTGTTGAGGGGCCCCGCGGGGCTGGCGGTGGGCAGGTTACCGACAGAGGTCGATTCTTGACCCTGACCGGGAAGTCCCCGGATGAGCCAGAACGAGAGGCTGGCAGCACCGACGAGGACCGTGCACAGCGCAATCCGCTGGTCGCCCGCCGCCAGGGCTGCGGAGAAGATGACCCCGATGAGTGTCAGCCACTCTCGAGCACTGACCAGACGGACTTGGTCCGGTAGCTCAGGGGGGGTGGGCTTCCATCGCACAGGCCAGGCCTGATGGGCCACGGTGACCACCCCGTTGGCCAGGGAGATGAGGCTGGCTGAGACAGCAAGATAGACCAGCAAGCCGGCATGGCCCTTCAAGCCTGCGGGTGGCAGGAAGAGTGCTAAAAATCCGACAACCAAGACCACCAAGGCAGGCCGGATCCAGGCTTCAAAACGCGCCCCTTTGGTCTGATCAATTAGTCTTCCGAACCAGGGGTCTGTCCAGGCATCTAGCAGTCGAACGGCCATGAGGACCAGACCAACGGCTGTTAATGACGCACCGAAGGTCTGGGCATAGAGGTGGGGGACTAGCAGGTAGAGCGGGAGACTGGCCGCTGCGGTGACCAATCCCACACTGGCATATCGCCAGACTTGTGCGTGGGTGAGGGGTTGCTCAGTGGGCAGAGACGCAAGCCTCTCACCTGGCTCTGGCGGGGATGGCATCAGAATTCAAAGGCCCAGCAGGGCGGCTCGCAACGTCGGCTCGCGGGTTCGCTCAGAGAGCCAGATGTCAAAGAAATGCCTTGCTAACTCATGGTTTTCGAGCCGACCGATTTGACGACCATTGAGATAGAAGCGGGCACCTTGCTGCGGCAGATAAATGCCCGTGATCTCGTCGCCCGCGTCTACGTCGGGGAAGAGACGCTGCAGGGCGCTTCGCCAGCCCTCCGGCAGGTCACGGCCTATTAATCGAGTCATTTCTTTTTCGGACCGTTTGGCAATGTCTAGACCCTTGAGGCTTCGAGCGTAGGTGAGTCGCAGCGCAAACGGCTGCCTGTAGAGAGCGTCTTGGGGCCGCGCATCGGCAGGGCGCTCCGCGTAGAACCGAGCGTCATAGACCTTGAGCCCGAGAAAACGAAGCTCCCCCTGCCCAATCGGCTTGAGTGTCTGGTATCGGGACAGCAGCCAGTCGGTTGAATCAGGACCACTGGACTGGTTGGTCTGGTTGGCCATGGAAGGCCCCGACAAGACACACCAGAACACTGTGGCCGCCAACAGCCCGAGTGCCCAAGGATTAGGTCGGTTTTTGAAGCGTGTACTGAACCACATCGATATCTCCGGATTGAAAACCCGCCTCGCAATAGGCCAGGTAGAAACGCCACATGCGAGCAAATCGCTCATCAAAACCCTGAGTCTGTATGACAGCCCAGTGTTGGTCGAAGTTCTCGAGCCAGATCCTGAGTGTTCGGGCATAGTCCGGACCAAAATGAAACTGCTGGACCTTCGTTAAACCGGCGGCTTGAACCTGATGGTCGACGGCCGATGGGCTAATGAGCATGCCACCCGGGAAGATGTATTTCTGGATGAAATCGGTGCCTTTTCGATACCGATCGAACAAGTGATCCTGAATGATGATGGCTTGAATCACTGCCCGTCCACCTGGTCGAAGGCAGCGGTTGATCATCTGAAAATAGCTGGGCCAGTAGGCCTGGCCAACCGCTTCGATCATCTCGATGGAGACAATCGCATCAAAGCACTCCCGGACATCTCTGTAGTCCTGCAGACGAATGTCGCCCCGCGAAGACAGACCATGGTCTTGTAGGGCGTCCAATGCCCACGTTCGCTGGCTGGGCGACAGGGTGATGCCAACGTGATGGCCGGCTCGCTGCTGTAAACGACGAATCGCCAACCCACCCCAGCCACAGCCTATTTCCAATGTGGTGCTTTGGTCATGCAGGGGACCCAACTCGTCGATGGCCCGGTCTATTTTTCGATGTTGCCCTTCTTGGAGATTCACCGGGCTTTCCCAGGCGCCCTTCTGATCAAAGAGGGCGCTGGAGTAGGTCATGGTGGGGTCGAGCCATTGCGCGTAAAAGGCATTGCCCAGGTCGTAATGGGCCTCGATGTTTTTTCGGGCCTGCCGCTTGGTATTCCCGCGCAGCATGTGTTGCAGTCGATCAATCAGCAGAGCCCACACTCGACCCTGTATGGCCGACTCGACCGCATGCCGGTTCCGCACCAAGAGCCGCAGCAGGCCCGGCAGATGGTTGGTGGTCCAACGGCCTTGGAGGTAGGCTTCAGCAAATCCAATGTCTCCCTTGGCCAGCGCCTGTCCCAGGACGGACCAGTCTGACAGCCGAAGCTCGACGGACTCCGGCGGGTCTCCTGGCCAGGGCGCTGATCGGCTGCCGAATACCTGGTGAAAGCCATTTGGGCCAAGCAGCACCAGCTGGCCAT
Organism: Pseudomonadota bacterium; assembly: GCA_041171045.1. Classification (GTDB taxonomy): domain Bacteria; phylum Pseudomonadota; class Gammaproteobacteria; order Burkholderiales; family Burkholderiaceae_A; genus Hahnella. The sequence goes on along the minus strand of JBEDMQ010000101.1, from coordinate 7,329 downwards.
GTTGAACTTTGCCCAATAGCCGCAGGGCTAGACGAGCTGACAGTGGCAGACGAGGACTAGAGGGGTTTTCAAGCACCATGGTCATAACAGGGGCCTTGGTCGGGCGACCAGTCTAATGCCTTTGATCCACAGCAGCAGGGCGTGCCAGTGGATTTTTAGGATGACGCCGATGCTAAAGAAGGGGGCCAAGATAAAACTGCGTAGACCCGATGCTGTTGTGAGCGGGAGGACGCGACCGCTCATGTGGGTCCGGAGCATCGGCAAGGGATCGTCGTATTCGATTCGAGCCACGTCCCGGCCATTGAGGCCATCACGATGAAAGCGGAACCTGTATCGACCGCTGACTGGAAAAAAGGGTGAGACATAGAAGGCCTTCGCACAGTCGAGGGTCTGTCCATTCTGATAGCCCTGACCCGATGAGCAGTTCAATACGTAAATGTGTCGGTCACCAAACGTGTTGTTGACTTCTGCCACGATGACTCGAGTCTCACCACGGCGATTTTCACAAAACCAAAAACTCACCGGCTTAAAGGTGAACCCCCACATGCGGGGGAAACAAGAGAGCCAAATCTCTCCGTCGACCTCGTGCAGCAGGTTGTGGTCCTGTAGGACCCGCTCAATCCAAGGCAGAAGACCTTGACCATCGCCATGGTCTCGGTCAGACACCTGAATGAGAGCCTTGCGATTAATGCCCCAGACCCAGTTACCGGCCACGATGGTACGGCCGTCACCATCGCAGGTGGCCAAGCTTTTCAGAGGCAGCTGAAGGTAAAAAGCGGGGGTGACAAATTGGTGTCGCTTGGGGGCCAGTCGGGTGTGGCCCACCTCGCCCCGGATTAATCGAGGGCTGGACTTCCAGTGGATGCCGCCATCGGCATCAACCGCCGCCATCAGACCGCTGATCCAGCCAGACTGGGGTGGTCCGTTTCCGGACCGCCAACCCCGGGGCGGGTGGTCAAGGTCGAGAGAATGTCCATCGCAGCCCGACGACCCGACTGATAGCCGTCCTCATGAAACCCATTGCCCAGCCAGGCGCCCGCCAGCCACACACCCTGCTCCCCTTGAACAGCCTGGAGCATGGCCTGCGCCTGAATGGCAGGGCCATCGAAAATCGGGTGGGCGTAGTGCAGTGTTTTGATGGTCGATTCTGGTCTCGGTGGTTTCGGCGGGTTCAGGCTCACCAAAATGGGCTCTGGCTGAACGAGGTCTTGGAGTTGATTCATCCAGTAGGTGACCGATACCGTGGAGTCAGCCCGAGGGGATCCCGTCAGACTGCCAGAGAGGTAGTTCCAGGCCGCCCAGGCGCCACGTCGTTTTGGCATGAGGGCGGGGTCGGTGTGAAGATAGGCGGTGTTTGGCTGGTAGCCGATGTCGGCCAGCCATTGGCTGGCGGGATGGTCTGTTGTCTCCAGCAGGCGCAGAGACTGGTCAGAGTGACAGGCCAGCACCACGGCGTCGGCCTGCAGCTCAAACGGCGTTGACGCCTCAGCCACTCTCCCAGTCTCTTCGGCCTCTCGCGCCTGTCGCCCAAACACACGAAGGGGATGCGCACATCCCGGGCCTGCTGGGCCGCTTTGGATGGATTCCACCGCAAAACCTGTTTTGATGGTGAGGGGCAGGCCATCTTGTTCAACCTGTTGGAGAAGGGCCTGGATATAACTCTGGCTGCCGCCTTTTAGGCTGAGCCACTGAGGCCGGTTCATCAGGGACAGCAGACCATGGTTGGAACAAAATCGAACAAAGCTGCGCAGTGGAAAGGCACGCATCTGTTCTGCGGGACAAGACCAGATGGCACCAGCCATGGGCAACAGGTAACCATGCTGGAAAGTCTCTCCGTAGCCGTTGGCATCGAGGTACTCACCCAGACTGGGTCCGGGATCATCTGTCTCGCGCTTTGCCTCAGCGTCCCGAGGCGCCTGGGCATTGAATCGCAGGATGTCGTAGAGCATCTTCCAGAATCGGGCTGACAAGAGGTTGGTCCGCTGAGCGAAGATGGTATTGAGAGTCGAGCCGCACCATTCAAAGGTCCCCTGCTGAACCGAGACCGCAAAAGACATGTCCGCTTTGTGGATCTTGACGCCCAGTTGGTTAAACCAGCGAGTCAGGCCCGGGTATGTGCGATGGTTGAAGACGATAAAGCCCGTGTCGACAGGGCCCGAGCGGCCATTGACTTCAATCTGGTGGGTGTGGGTGTGCCCACCGAGTCGATGCTCGGATTCCAATAGGGTGACGCGGGCGCCTCGCAGCAGATGCCAGCAGGCGGACAGACCCGATATCCCGCTGCCCACCACCACGACATGGGGTCGGTGATCGGGATGGTCTGCCGAGGTTGGGGTGGGCTGCACGCGCTTATTGGAGCCGTGAGCCGTGATCGATGCGGGCGTATGCAGAGTGATTGTGGATGGACTCAAAGTTTTCACTCTCGACGGTGAAGCCTTGAATCGTCGGATGACTGGCCAGCATCAGCGCCATGTCGCGAACGAGGTCCTCTACAAATTTGGGATTGTCGTAGGCTCGCTCCGTGACAAACTTTTCGTCTGGTCGCTTGAGCAAGCCCCAGAGCTCACAGGAGGCCGCCGACTCGGCCACCTTGATGAGCTGCTCTGGCGACAGAGGTTGGGCTGTATCCACCGTGATGGTGACGTGCGAGCGTTGGTTGTGGGCACCGTAGTCCGAGATGTTCTTTGAGCAGGGGCACAGGCTGGTGACTGGCACCAGCACTTGCAGTGACAGACGGTCTTTGCCTTCCTTGCGTTGGGCTTCCCATCGAACCTGATAGTCCATGAGAGAACTGACGCCCGAGACTGGTGCTGACTTGCGGACGAAATAGGGCAGCTCCACCATGATGTAGCCATCGGTTGCCTCCAGCCGGTTGAGCATGGCCTGTAAGAGCTCGTGCAGGCTAGACAAGTCGAGGGGTTTGTCGTGGTTCTGGAAGACTTCGATGAATCGGGACATATGGGTGCCCTTCACGTGGTGGGGCAGGCCAACGCCCATGTCAACCGTTGCCACGGATGGCTGCGGACCAATGGCCGTTCCAACCACCACAGGATGACGAAATCCCTTGATGCCAACCCTTTGAATCGGCAGCTGCCGAGTGTCGACATTGGACTGAACATCGGGCAGTGTCGATGAGGAGAGAATTTTTTCAGGTGCGTTCATGCTCAACCTTTCGTGGAGGCAGGTTTTGACGACTTGTTGAGGAGTGTCTCGATATCGGATCTGACCGTTCGAGACAGGGGGCTGACCACGCTGGCGTAACTTCTGACGAGTCGTCCATCTGGGCCGATGAGGTATTTGTGAAAATTCCAACCAGGCGCTTCGGCTTGTTGTGAGAGTTGTTTAAAAAGGGGGTTGGCCCCAGCTCCCTTGACATGGCTTTTGGCGAACATGGGAAACTTGACTGAGTAGGTGTTGGAACAGAACTCCGCCACTGTCTGGTTGGAACCGGGTTCTTGGCTGAAGTCGTTGGATGGAAAACCCAGGACCACCAGCCCTCGGTCTTTGTAGCGCTGGTAGAGGGTTTCTAAGTCCTTGTACTGGTCGGTGAAACCGCAGTAGCTGGCTGTGTTCACGATCAGCAGCGTTTTGCCAGCAAACTGGCAGAGATTCACTGGGGTCTCGTCTTGTAATTTGGTCAGGGTCGTGTTGAGCAGGCTCGGACAGGTCGCCTGGGCGGAGGCCGGCAGCGGCCCCGCGGCGATCATCATGGCGGCCGCCAGGGTCACGATGCTCCTTTTGGAGTGGCCAATGACTGAGAACCCGGACATACGAGCCCTACTCCGAGACTGGGCCGGCATGTAACAGGCCAAAGCTGTTCAGGTTTCGGTGGGCGGATAGAAGACGGCTGGTATCTGGATTCGACGCGCCGGCCTCGGCAGCCCCCTCCTCGGCCACCGAGTTTGAGTAGACCGAGGCTGTTCTGGGCCAGTCGACGGTGGTCATGACGAGCAACAGGGCAAAGACGACCGCACCCAGGGAGCCTGCCAGGCCGGTGGCAGATCGGCGGATTGGGTTCTGGCTGGCGGCAGACATACGAGAGATCGGGGCCACGAGTGGCATGAGAGACCTTTTCCTTGTATGGGTTTGTTCTAGGCAAACTAGCTAGCGATACCTATAATAGGCTCTAACAAATCTCTCGGTCAAACATTTGTCTACGACAAAAAGGGTTTTTGTAGAACTCCCATGGATCAAGCTGTTTCTAAACCCATCTACCTGAGTATTGCGGCTGTTGAGCGCGACACGGGTCTGTCCAAGGACACGCTTCGGGTGTGGGAGCGCCGCTATGGGTTTCCCGCGCCTCAGCGGGATCAGTACGGCGAGCGGATTTATCCTCTTGAGCAGGTGGACCGCCTGCGGGCCATTCGGCGGCTCATGGATGCCGGGCACCGACCCGGCAAGATCATTGGCCTGACCGATGGCGAACTGGCCGCCCTGGCTGACCGGCTGCCCAGCAGCCAAGCGACGCAACTCTCCCCCCAGGCGGCGGACTTGGAACAGTTCATGCAGCTCATTCGGGCACATCAGGTGGAGGATTTGCGCCGGGGACTCAGTCAGCGGGTTTTGCGGATGGGGTTGGCTCGGTTCGTGACCGATGTGGTTGCACCGCTTACCGAGATGGTGGGAGACGCCTGGGCCCGAGGCCAGCTGGAGGTTTTTGAGGAGCACCTCTACACCGAGTCGCTCCAGGTGGTGCTTCGCAGCGCGATCAGCACCATTCCCCAGCCGGGACATCAGCCAAGGGTCCTGCTCACCACCTTCCCCAGTGAAGCCCATGGCATGGGTTTGCTCATGGTCGAGGCCCTGCTCGCCTTGGAGGGTTGTCGCTGTTTCTCCTTGGGCGTACAGACGCCAGTCTTCGACATCTCCATGGCGGTTGATTCCCAGTCAGTGGATGTCGTGGTCTTGTCCTTCTCCTCGATCATGAACCCCAATTTGATGGCAGAGGGCCTTGCTGAACTCCGGGCCAAGCTGCCCGCTTCTGTTGAAATCTGGGCTGGAGGCCATTGCCCGTCCTTGCGCCGCCGCGCGCCAACCGGCGTGTTGGTGCTCCAGGAACTCGAGGAGCTCAGCGACGCCGTTCACCATTGGCGCCAGCGTCACGCACCTGTGTCGCACACCAGCTGATCGAGGAGCGGGCATTGGCACAAACTGGTGCTGGCCATCGTGGCAACAAGTCTTACCTGCCGACCAAGATCTGTGAGCGATGCCAGCGACCCATGACCTGGCGAAAGGCCTGGGAGAAAAATTGGTCTGCCATCAAATACTGTTCGGACGCCTGCAGGCGCCGTAGTGTTTAGCTTGAGGGCGATCGCCTGGTACTCGTCTTGCCAGCCCTGGTTTTGCCGGATGTTGCCCGGGCACGAGGTGCCGACTTGTTGTTAGATGGAGCCTTTTTGGCCTTGACCGAATCCGCGGGGGCTGCAACCTGCTGAGCAGCCTGCACAAAGGTCTGGAATTGCTGTTGCACCCCATTCCACCAGTCAGAAGCCTGGGCCATGGCGGCCTGGTTCACCGCCTGGTTCAGGGTTTGGTTCGGGCTCGCGGCTTGTTCAGGCGAGGCTTTGTCTGCATCAGGGCCGGGCTCACTGGCTTTGGCACTCACCGTCTGGCCGAAGTCTTGCATCGATTGTTGAAAGGACTGAATGGCCGCCAGCGTGCCCTTCTGAATCTCAAGTCCCTGAATCGTCGACCGAACGAGGTTCAGGTTGAAACCCAGCCATTGCTCGACGGTCTTCAGATCTTCGATGCGTTTGTCAATCACTTGCGGGTCCAGGCTGCTCATGGCAGCCTGGGGCATTTGAAAACTGCTGCCTAGGTCAGGCCATTGGGCTTTTAGAAACGCGAATGGGTCATTTGGATTCTGCATGGCAACAGTCTAAACCGGGCCGTCTGCGCCGGCCAGGCCTGTTGTTGATTGTCGTGCTGGTGCTTCTGGCCCACCTGGTGGTGGCTTGGCTGGTCAAGGGACTGCTAGCCAATTGGTCATTCCCAGCCCCAACTGAGCAGGTGCTGTTCGCCCAGTTGGTCCAACCACCTTCGCCGCCCTTGCCGTCCCCAGCCCCTGCGGTGCCGTCTGTGCCCAAGGCAAGTCTGTCTTTGCCGCCAGTGGCCGCGCCACCCCCTCCTGGGCCGACAGCGGCTGTCTCGACAGAGCTGAAACCACAGGCCTCATCACCCCAGGACCCCTATTTGGGAGCATTGGAGAAGACCGAAGCCCTTCGGCTATCCAGGCCGGCCGATCTGATGCCCAACCAGGGGGTTTTGCCCCTGCGGGCCTATTGGGGCCGATATGACCAGGGTGGACAATTGCTCGGTGAGGGCGAGATCGTGATGCATTACCCCACACCGGCCCAATACCAGGTCGCCTTAAGGGCCCGTGCGCTGGGTTGGTTGTCGCTGTTGGTGTCTGGAGAGGTGGGAATAAAAAGTGAGGGAATACTTACATCCGCCGGCCTCTCACCAATGCATTTCGAACAAGTCACCCCTCGTCGTGGCCGGGTGGAAAGTCGGTTCGATCCCGTCGCTCGCTTGGCTGTCCTGCGCCCGACGCAGGATCCCATGCCGATTCCAGTGGGTACTCAGGATCGGCTCAGTGTGGTCTTTCAATTGGCCTGGCTGGGTGAGTCCCAGCCCGGCGGGCTGCGGCCAGGCCAGCGGTTTGACCTGCCATTGGCCACGTTAAGCGAGGTCCGGATGCTGACTTTTCACGCCAGTGACCGTGAGGACCTGGCTTTTCCGGGTGGAATGGTCGTACCCACCATCAAGGTGGTCAGTGACCCCTTCCAGTTCAGACGAGTTGGTCAGATCCAAATCTGGCTTGACCAAGCCGACCGCCACATGCCGGCTCGTATTCTCTACACCGAGCCAGACGGGCGCGCCCTTGACTTTCTTGCCATTCGTGCACCGCAGTAATTTGACACCATCGGCAGAAAGATGGATAGTTACGGGTTCAGCGTGGAGGGGTGCCCGAGTGGCTAAAGGGGGCAGACTGTAAATCTGTTGGCTTACGCCTACGTTGGTTCGAATCCAACCTCCTCCACCATTGGGTGGGTTGTATGAAGGATTCAGGCGGGCTTGTGGTCAAGCGGGTGTAGCTCAATGGTAGAGCAGAAGCCTTCCAAGCTTACGACGAGGGTTCGATTCCCTTCACCCGCTCCAGGTTTTGCAGGATTTCAGTAGGCGTTTTGGTTGCAAGGTTGAAGGGCCTGCCCATGTGGCTCAGTGGTAGAGCACTCCCTTGGTAAGGGAGAGGTCACGCGTTCGATCCGCGTCATGGGCACCAGTTTTTAAGTCTGTATTTTCGTCAATTTTTAACGCGTTTAGAGT
>JBEDMQ010000100.1:0-5268 GCA_041171045.1 Pseudomonadota bacterium | reverse complement strand
CGTTTCGATCCAATGAAGATTCTGTGACGAGCCGCTTTGCCAAGCGTGCCGTTAATCGATACACTCCCAGTCTTCGCAACCGTGGTGAAAACTGCGGCGGCAGGCGCGTAGCTCAGCTGGTTAGAGCACCACCTTGACATGGTGGGGGTCGTTGGTTCGAGTCCAATCGCGCCTACCAACACTCTTTAGAGTCCCATGATCCAGATCACGCTCCCAGACCAATCCAAGCGATCGTTCGATCAGCCCGTGACCGTGGCCCAGGTGGCCGCCAACATTGGTGCCGGTCTGGCCAAGGCGGCCGTTGCCGGCCGGATCGACGGCAGGCTGGTCGACACCAGTCACCTGATTGAGTCCGATGCCCAGCTGGCCATCGTCACCGACAAGGACACAGACGGGCTTGAGATCATTCGGCACTCCACGGCCCACCTCATGGCTTATGCGGCCCAGAAGCTCTTTCCCGGGCTGCAGGTCACCATTGGCCCGGTCATCGACAACGGCTTTTATTACGACTTTTCCTACCACCGGGCGCTGACGCCCGAGGACCTAGAGGCCATTGAGGCCAAGATGCGTGAACTCGCCGCCAAGGACGAGCCTGTGGTCCGCGAGGCCATGGACCGAGACGCCGCCATCCAGATGTTTCTGGGCATGGGCGAGAAATACAAGGCCGAGATCATCGAGTCCATCCCCGCCGGCGAGCAGATCTCGCTCTATCGCGAGGGCGACTTTGTAGACCTGTGCCGCGGGCCCCACGTGCCGTCGACCGGCAAGCTCAAGGTCTTCAAGCTCATGAAGGTGGCCGGTGCCTATTGGCGTGGCGACCATCGCAACGAGATGCTCCAGCGGGTCTACGGCACCGCCTGGTCCAAAAAAGAGGACCTGGACCAGTACCTGCACCAGTTGGAAGAGGCCGAAAAGCGCGACCACCGCAAGCTGGGTAAGTCGTTGGATCTGTTCCACGTGCAGGACAACGCCCCTGGTTTGGTCTTCTGGCACCCCAAGGGCTGGGCCATCTGGCAGGTGGTTGAGCAGTACCTGCGTCGGGTCTATGTCGAGGCGGGTTATCTGGAGATCAAATGCCCCCAGATCCTGGACCGCAGCCTGTGGGAGAAGTCTGGCCACTGGGAGCACTACAAAGACAACATGTTCACCACGGCCAGCGAAAACCGCGAGTACGCGGTCAAGCCCATGAACTGCCCTGGCCACGTTCAGGTCTTCAATAGCGGCCTGCGCAGCTATCGGGATCTGCCGCTTCGCTATGGTGAGTTTGGCTCCTGCCACCGCAACGAATCCTCGGGCAGCCTGCACGGCCTGCTGCGGGTTCGCGGCTTTACCCAGGACGACGGCCACATCTTTTGTACCGAAGACCAGATTCAGGAAGAGGTCTTCGCCTTTACCCAAAAGCTGCTCGAGGTCTACAAGGACTTCGGCTTTGACAACGTCATCTACCGCCTGTCGACCCGCCCCGCGAACCGGGTGGGGTCAGACGAGAGCTGGGACAAGGCCGAAAAAGCTCTGTCCGATGCCCTGGACCGTACCGGCGTGAGTTGGGAGTTGCTGCCAGGCGAGGGTGCCTTTTATGGACCCAAGATTGAATACAGCCTGAAGGACTCCCTGGGACGTGTCTGGCAGTGCGGCACCATTCAGGTGGACTTCAACATGCCGGTTCGGCTTGGCGCCGAATATGTGGCCGACGACAACACCCGTCGTCACCCAGTCATGCTGCACCGGGCCATTGTTGGCTCTCTGGAGCGCTTCATAGGGATCCTGATCGAAAACCACGCTGGCGCCATGCCCGCCTGGCTTGCACCGGTGCAGGTGACCGTGGCCAGCATCACCGAGGCCCAGGCCGATTACGCCCAGTCTGTTGCAAAAATGTTGCAGCGCCATGGCTTCCGAGCCGAGTCCGATTTGCGAAATGACAAGATTTCCTTCAAAATCCGAGAGTTAAGCCTGCAGAAACTGCCTTTTATCTTGGTCGTTGGTGACAAAGAAAAAGCAGCCAACCAGGTGGCGGTCCGAGCCTATGGTGGCAAGGACCTTGGTGTCATGTCGGTGGACGCCTTCGTTGCACACCTTGGCCAGGTTGTTCAAGCCAAGCAGTAGTGCGCAGGGCGTCTTTTGATTTTTTGGATTTTGAAAGAGGCTGAATAATCGCTACAGAGAAAACACACCGCATCAACGGTGAGATAACCGCATCTGAGGTGCGGCTGGTTGGTACAGAAAACGAGGCGCTGGGAATTGTTCGCACGGCTGAGGCCCTGCGAATGGCAGAAGAGGCTGACGTAGACCTGGTAGAGATCGCACCCCAGGCTTCACCGGTGGTCTGCAAGCTCATGGACTACGGCAAGTTCCGGTACCAAGAGCAAAAGCGAGCAGCCGAGGCCAAATCCAAGCAGAAGATTATTCAGGTCAAAGAAGTGAAGTTTCGTCCTGGTACCGATGACAACGACTACCAGGTCAAGATGCGCAACCTGGTTCGCTTCCTGGAAGAGGGTGACAAGGCCAAAGTCACCATCCGATTCCGGGGTCGTGAGATGGCCCACCAGGAATTCGGCATGCGAATGCTGGAGCGGGTCAAAGAAGATTTGGCCGAGTTGGGGCAGGTCGAACAGATGCCCAAGCTCGAGGGACGTCAGATGGTGATGGTCGTGGCGCCCAAGAAAAAGAAGTAAGCAGTTGTTGTATTGGTGGGTAGTACAAAAAGCTAGCTGGCGGTTCAAAGAAGTGAGGGCAGGGTGCCTTCCACCGACTGATGGCAAATCAAGGAGCAGAAAATGCCCAAAATGAAGACCAAGAAGGCCGCTTCCAAGCGGTTTATCGCACGTGGGAGTGGCTCGATCAAACGAGCTCACGCGACCAAGCGTCACATCCTGACCAAGCGCACCACCAAAAACAAGCGTCAACTCCGCGGCACGCTGACTGTCCATCCTTCGGATGTGAAGCACGTTCGCGACATGATGCCCTACGCATAAGGAGACTGAACCATGCCTCGCGTAAAACGTGGTGTTACCGCTCGTGCCCGTCACAAGAAAATCCTGGCGCTGGCCAAAGGCTTCCGTGGCCGCCGCAACAATGTCTTCCGTGTTGCCAAGCAGGCAGTCATGCGTGCTGGCCAATACGCCTACCGCGACCGTCGTAATCGCAAGCGTGTGTTCCGCGCTCTGTGGATCACCCGTATCAATGCGGCCTGCCGCATGAACGACCTGACCTACAGCCGTTTCATCAACGGTCTGAAGAAAGCCGGTATCGACATGGACCGTAAGGTTCTCGCCGATATGGCCGTCATGGACAAGGCTGCTTTTGCTGCCATCGTGTCCAAGGTAAAGGCCGCCCTGGCTGCCTAAGACAGGCAGCTGGCGCGCCCATGTCGCAACTTGATCAGATCGTCTCGCAGGCCCAAGCGGCCTTCGAGGCGGCCTCTGACGCTCCCAGTCTAGAAAACGCCAAGGCCCAGTTCCTGGGCAAAGCAGGCCTGCTCACCGAGCAGCTCAAAGGACTGGCGGCACTCCCCCCCGAAGAAAAAAAGACCCTCGGCGCAGCCGTCAACCAGGCCAAGCAGGCCATCGAGGCGCTGCTCAATGCCCGTCGTCAGGCCTTGGCCGACGCCCAGCTGGCCCAGCGTCTGTCGGCAGAAGCCATTGACATCACCATGCCTGGCCGCGGCGCTGGCCTGGGCAGTGTCCATCCGGTCATGCAGTCCTGGCAGCGCATCGAGGACATCTTTCGATCGATTGGGTTTGATGTGGCCGATGGCCCCGAGATCGAGACCGACTGGTTTAACTTCACCTCGCTCAACAACCCGCTCAATCACCCCGCGCGGTCCATGCAGGACACCTTCTATCTAGAAGAGCGCGACGAGACGGGTCTGCCTTTGTTGTTGCGCACCCACACCAGCCCCATGCAGGTGCGCTATGCCAAGGCCAATCCACCGCCCATCAAGGTCATCGCGCCGGGTCGCACCTATCGGGTGGACAGCGATGCCACCCACTCGCCCATGTTCCATCAGGTCGAAGGCCTGTGGATCGCAGAGGACGTGAGCTTTGCCGACCTCAAGGGCGTGTACCACGACTTTCTCAAGCAGTTCTTCGAAGACGACGCGCTCGACATTCGTTTTCGTCCGTCTTTCTTTCCGTTTACCGAGCCCTCGGCCGAGGTCGACATGCGCTTTGCCAGTGGCCCCTTAAAGGGTCGTTGGCTCGAGATCTCTGGCGCCGGCCAGGTGCACCCCGATGTGGTGCGCAACTTTGGCCTGGATCCCGAGCGCTTTGTGGGCTTTGCCTTTGGCAGCGGCCTGGAGCGCCTGACCATGCTGCGCTATGGCATTGGTGATCTGCGACTCTTCTTTGACAACGACCTGCGCTTTCTGCGCCAGTTTGCCTAATTCCTTTCTATGCGACTTCCTGAGAGCTGGCTGCGAGCCTGGGTTCCCAACGACCTCTCCATCGAGGAGATCGCCGATCGCCTGACCATGGCTGGTCTCGAGGTCGAAGAGATCGAGGCCCGGGCGCCTGACTTCACCGGTGTGGTGCTGGCCAGGGTGCTGGCCGCCGAGAAACACCCCGATGCAGACCGCCTGCGCGTCTGCACCGTAGACGCTGGACCCGATGCGCCCAGCCTGCAGATCATCTGCGGTGCACCCAATGCCCGTGCTGGCATTTATGTGGCCTGCGCCCGTGATGGCGCTGTGCTGCCGGGTAACTTCAAGATCAAGCAGGCCAAGATGCGCGGTGTCGTTAGCCAGGGCATGCTCTGCTCGGGCAAAGAACTCGGCATGACCGAGGACTCCGAGGGCATTCTGGAACTCGACCCCGGTCAGTCCGCGCTGGGATCCAACATTCGCGACCACCTGCATCTGGATGAGAAGACCCTGGTCATCAAGCTCACGCCCAACCGGGCCGACTGCCTGTCCATGGCCGGTGTGGCTCGTGAGTTGTCTGCACTCATCGGTAAACCGCTGGTCAAGCCCGCCTATGTCCAAAACCCATCGGCTGCGGCCGCCAAGGGCAGTGCATCGATTGGGGTGACCATCGACTCCGCAGCCCATGACCTGTGTGGCCGTTTTGTCAGCCGCGTGGTCAGCGGCGTGAACGCCAAGGCCGCCACGCCTGACTGGATGAAGGCCCGCCTGGAGCAGGCCGGCCAGCGCAGCATCTCGGCTCTGGTCGATATCTCGAATTACGTCATGCTGGAGTTGGGTCAGCCCAACCATATTTTTGACCGCGCCAAGCTCTCGGGCGATCTGTCGGTTCGCTGGGCCAAGCCCGGTGA
>JBEDMQ010000099.1:0-2643 GCA_041171045.1 Pseudomonadota bacterium | reverse complement strand
GCAAGAATGCCCCCCCGGAGTGGTTCTCTACCCACCCCGCGGGGAGCACCCGGATTGATGAGATCTCTCGAAACCTGCCTCGGGTCTTACCGCTCTATGCCAAGGCCATTGGGGTGACCATCCAGACCCTGCCGCCTGACCCCAGTCGCCAATAAAACTCGCTGGGGTCATGCAGGTTAGAGGGCGTAATCGATGATCAAAGGCGCGTGGTCGGAGAAGCGACTGGCTTTTTGAATCTGAGCGGACTGGGCACGAGCAGCCAGTCCCGGGGTGGCAATCTGGTAGTCAATTCGCCAGCCAACGTTCTTGGCCCAGGCCTGGCCTCTGTTTGACCACCAGGTGTACCCCTCCTCGGTGGCCTGCGGATAGAGTTGCCGATAGACGTCGACCCAGCCTAGCTCGCTTAGCATGCGACCAAACCAGGCCCGCTCCTCGGGTAGGAAGCCAGAGTTTTTCAGGTTGCCTTTCCAGTTTTTCAGATCCTGTTCGGTGTGGGCAATATTCCAGTCACCACAGATCACAAACTCACGGCCGGTCTGCCGATGCTCCTGCATCCAGGACTGGAGCACCGGGTAGAAGACATCCAGAAAACGAAACTTCGAGGCCTGTCGCTCATCGGAGGCTGAACCAGAGGGCGCATAGAGACTGACCACCGACAGGGGTTTGGCACCAGGGCCCCATTGGCCTGCCTTAAAGTCGGCTCGCAGGACCCGTCCTTCAAGATCAAATTCAGAGACCCCGATACCGGCTTTGACCTCTGCGGGTGCTTGATGCGAAAAAACGGCGACACCGCTGTAGCCCTTTTTCTCAGCCCAGTGCAGGTGAGCAAACAAGTCGCCCCGGGCGCTACCGTTGATTCGCGTGTGGGCCTCGGTCAGGTCGGGACCTTGGGCCTTGAGCTCTTGGACGCAGACCAGGTCTGCAGACTGATCGGCCAGCCAGTCAAAGACGCCCTTGTTGGCGGCGGAACGGATGCCATTGGCATTTAAGCTGATGATTCGCATGGCGTATATTGTGGACCACCATGACCAGCCAGCCCAATTCCTTCCAGCGTGATTTTCTTGAGTTCGCCATTGCGAGCGGCGTTCTGACATTTGGCAGCTTTAAGACCAAGGCGGGCCGCCAATCCCCTTACTTTTTCAATGCAGGCCTGTTTTATCGCGGTGGCCTGCTGGGCCGGCTAGCCGACTTCTATGCCCAGGCCCTCTTGGCGGCCCAAGCAAAGGGCCAGTTGCAGGCAGACCTGTTGTTTGGCCCAGCCTACAAGGGCATTACCTTGGCCAGTGCAACCGCGGTGGCCATGGCGGCCCGGGGCCATGACATTGACTTTGCCTACAACCGCAAAGAGGCCAAGGACCATGGTGAGGGCGGTGTTCTGGTCGGCGCGCCCATGAAAGGCCGGGTGGTGATTGTGGATGACGTGATCTCGGCGGGCACCTCTGTACGAGAGTCGGTTGAGATCATTCGGGCCAATGGCGCAACACCGGTTGGTGTCTTGATTGCACTGGATCGAATGGAAAAAGGCGGCACCGCTGACCATCCCACCCAGAACTCCGCTACCCAAGAAGTCCAGGCCCGATACGGCATGCCAGTGGTCTCGATTGCCAACTTGGCTGACCTGTTGAGTCTGCTGGAGCAGACCAGTGACCAGAGCCTGACGACCTATCGCCAGGCGGTGGCGGATTATCGAGCTCGCTGGGGCGTTATTTAACGATCAGCACCGGAACCGGCGAGGTCTCGGCCAGGCGGCCCGCCACCGAACCCAGCAACAGGTCGACCAGTGAGCCGCGGCCTTTGCCACCGACCACCATCAGGTCGACCTTCTGGTCTTTGATGAATTTGAGCAGCTCGGGAACGATCTCGCCGTGTGCCTTGACCACCGCAGCGCTGAGACCAGCTTCTGCCACCCGCGCCTTCGCGCTGGCCAACTCCTTGTCAGCGATTTCGTCCATATAGGCTTCAACGAGCTTCTGATCGATGCCTCGGGCCACCGGAGAAAGAAGAGCATTGAGATGGACGTTGACCAGGCTCAGCGAAGACGTGGTCTTGAGGTCCTTGGCCATGGCGATGGCCCGGTCGAGTGCTTTTAGAGCGTGGTCAGAGCCGTCAATGGCAATGGCAATGTGCATGGGACTCCCTCAAGAAAAAATTTTGATGCCCCATCTTATTGGAGATTTCACTCGACCGTGACGCTCTTGGCCAGATTGCGTGGCTTGTCGACATCGTTGCCCCGGGCTAAGGCCACGTGATAGGCCAGCAGCTGAAGAGGAACCACATGCAGGATTGGGGAGAGAGGACCGGCGTGATCGCCCAACGCAATGACATGAACACCGTCTCCGGCCGTGAAGTCTGTCCCCTGATCAGCAATGACGTAGAGTTCGCCGCCGCGAGCCCTCACCTCTTCTAGGTTGCTGCGCAATTTTTCCAGCAACTGGTCGTTGGGTGCGACAGCTACCACGGGCATGTCCGCGTCCACCAGGGCCAGCGGCCCATGCTTGAGCTCGCCGGCCGCATAGGCCTCTGCATGGATGTAGCTGATCTCTTTGAGTTTGAGCGCGCCCTCCAGGGCGATGGGGTAATGGATGCCCCGCCCCAGAAAGAGCGCATGGGATTTGTTGACGAACCGTTTGGCCCAGTCGGCAA
>JBEDMQ010000098.1:0-2648 GCA_041171045.1 Pseudomonadota bacterium | reverse complement strand
TGCAGTTCAATCGGGCGCGCTTCTTGTCATTGCCCTCCACCACCCACCATCTCGCCTCTGGAATATGGCTGCGCTCGAGCATGGTCTCCTTGACCTTGGTGTAGGCCTCCCAGCGCTTGCGGGACTCGAGGTCCATGGGCGAGAGCTTCCACTGCTTGAGCGGATCTTTGATCCGCATGGTGAAACGAACGTGCTGCTCCTCGTCGGAAATCGAGAACCAGTACTTGATCAGAACAATGCCGGAGCGGACCAGCATCTTTTCGAACTCGGGCACCGTCCGAAAAAACTCTTCGTACTCGTCATCGGTGCAAAAGCCCATGACTCGTTCCACCCCAGCCCGGTTGTACCAGCTGCGGTCAAAGAGCACCATCTCACCGCCAGCCGGCAGGTGACTGACATAGCGCTGGAAGTACCACTGGGTGCGCTCTCGCTCACTGGGCGCTGGCAGTGCGGCGACTCGACAGACCCGTGGATTGAGCCGCTGGGTGATGCGCTTAATAGCGCCGCCCTTGCCGGCCGCATCTCGCCCTTCGAACAGGACCACCACCTTGAGTTTGTTATGGACCACCCAGTCCTGCAGCTTGACCAGTTCGCCCTGTAGGCGAAATAGCTCCCGAAAGTACAACCGACGATCCACGCTGCCATCGGCTGTTGGACCCTGCGGCGGGACATCCATGAGGAGCTGGTCCAGACGGTCATCGTCCAGTTCCATTTCCAACTCTTCGTCGTAGCTGTCCAGCAGATCAGCGTCTGCACGGGCCTGCATGGTCTTTCCAGCACTGTCGGAGGAGGGCATGGTCCAGCGGATCCGTATAAATGAAATATTAGTGGTCTAGACTAGACCCCAAATATGACAGATGTGTGACATCGACCCTAAAAAGGACTTTTGAATGACCCAGTTCTGTGACTTGACCGGTAAATCTGGCCTGGTGCTCGGCGTGGCCAACGACCACAGCATTGCAGCGGCCGTGACCAAAACCCTGCATCGACTCGGGGCCAAGGTGCAGGCCAGCTGCCTGAACGACAAGGCTCGACCCTTTGCCAGCCCAGTGACCGAGCCCTTGGGCATTCCACTGGTGAACTGCGACCTGACCAAGCCCGGTGAGCTGGAGTCCTTTGTTCAGCAGGCGGTTGACCGGTTTGGCCAGCTGGATTTTGTGATTCACTCCCTGGCCTGGGCACCACTGGCCGAACTGCAAGGACGGGTCACAGATACCAGCCGTGAAGGCTTTGCCAGTGCCATGTCGATTTCCTGCCACTCTTTTGCAGAGGTCGCCAAACTGGTAGCCCCCCACATGCCGGCCGGCGGCAGTCTGGTCACCATGACCTACCACGGGGCCGACGAGGTCGTGCCCAACTATGGCCTCATGGGACCGGTCAAGGCCGCACTGGAGTCCATGGTGCGCTATGTGGCCAATGAACTGGGCGGCCAGAACATCCGGGTGCATGCGGTATCGCCAGGACCAGTACCCACAAGGGCTGCATCCGGTATCGCCTCCTTCGACAAACTCATGCAAGATGCCATCGATCGCAGCCCTCTCAAACGACTGGTCACGATCGAGGAAATCGCCAACCTGACGGCCTTTCTCTGCGCCAACGAGTCGGCCGGCATGACCGGCCAAACCATTTATGTCGATGCCGGCTACAACTTTATCGCCTAGAACTCATCATGAACCTAGAACCAGAAGTCCTCGAAAACCGCCTCTTTGATGAGATCAACATTGGTGACACGGCCGCTCTATCGCGGACGCTCACCGAGCACGACATCCAGGCCTTTGCAGCCGTCTCGGGTGACATGAACCCCGCCCACCTGGATGCAGAGTACGCAGCCAATACCCCGCTGCATGGCATCGTAGGCCATGGCATGTGGACCAGCTCGCTGATCTCTACTCTGCTGGGCACTCGGTTTCCTGGACCAGGCACGATTTACCTGAACCAGACGCTGCAGTTCCTGCGACCGGTCCACATTGGCGACACGGTCACCGTCAGCCTCCAGGTGACGCAAAAGATCACTGAGAACAAGCATGTGATCATGGCCTGTCGGGTGACCAATCAGAAGGGCACCGTGGTACTCGAGGGCCAGGCCACTGTGCTGGCCCCCATGTCCAAGGTGCGTCGGCCGCTGGCCAGCGTTCCGCGTGTTCAGCTCTTTGACCCCATCGCCAGAATGGCCGCTCTGCTCGGCCTGGGCAAAAACCTAGAGCCGATTCGCTGCGGGGTGGTCCACCCCTGCGATGCAGATTCTCTTCGGGGCGCCATCGAGGCGGCCCAGCAGAATCTGATCGTGCCGATTCTGATTGGACCAGAGTCAAAAATCCGTTCAACCGCTGAGTCCGAGGGCATTGACCTGACTGGACTTCAGATCCTGGCTGCCGCCCACAGCCACGAAGCTGCTCAGCTGGCCTCAGAGATGGCCGGCAACAGCGAGTTCGAAGGCCTGATGAAGGGCAGCCTTCACACCGATGAGCTTATGCACGAGGTCGTCATCAACAAGGCCCTTCGAACCAAGCATCGGTTAAGCCATGTCTTTCGATTTGATGTTCCCCTGTATGACCGACCGGTCTTCATCAGCGATGCCGCCCTGAACATCAAGCCAGACCTCATGGCGAAAGTCGACATCGTCCAAAACGCGATCAACCTCTGCCACA
>JBEDMQ010000097.1:0-4696 GCA_041171045.1 Pseudomonadota bacterium | reverse complement strand
CCTCGCAGGCTCGACTCTGCCTGACCTTGTGGTGGGACATGGTGTTATGGGCCGATTGGTTGCACGGCTAACAGTGGCCTTGGGTGGCCAGCCGATGGTCTGGGAGACCCACGCTGATCGGAGGTTGGATGGCGAGGGCTATCTCACCCGAGACCCGGCCTACTGCAAGGGTCAGCAGTTCGACTGCATTCTGGATGCCAGCGGTGCTGGGGACCAGCTAAACCATTGGGTCAGCAGCCTCTCGCCGGGTGGTCAGATCATCCTAGCGGGCTTCTACAGCCAGCCCTTGAGCTTTCATTTTGTCCCCGCCTTTCTTCGTGAGTCCCAGTTCAAGGTGGCGGCCCAATGGCAGCCTACTGATCTCCAAGCGGTCTCCGAGATGGTTCACGACGGCCGTCTCAGCCTGGATGGGCTGGTGACCGATCTAATGCCGGCGACCCACCCTCAGCAGGCTTACGAAAAAGCCTTTGAGGACTTCGCTGCCCTGAAGGTGGTTATGGATTGGAGGTGTCTCTCATGACACAGGATTTGTCAGCCATTGGTCCCACGCCGGTTCATTTCATGATGAAAACCCGGTTGCAGTCAGAGGCCGCGATCGAGCCAGATCCGGTACACACCGGCCCGATTAAAAAAGAGACACAGATCATTGCCATCTACGGCAAGGGTGGCATCGGAAAGAGCTTCACGCTGGCCAACCTGTCCTACATGATGGCTCAGCAGGGCAAGAAGGTTTTGCTCATTGGCTGTGACCCCAAGAGTGACACGACGTCCTTGCTCTTCGGTGGTAAGGCCTGTCCGACGATTATCGAAACCTCATCCAAGAAGAAATTGGCTGGTGAGGCGGTCGCGATTGGTGATGTCTGTTTCAAGCGCGATGGGGTCTACGCCATGGAACTCGGTGGACCCGAGGTTGGTCGTGGCTGCGGCGGGCGCGGCATCATCCATGGGTTTGAGACCCTTGAGAAACTCGGCTTTCATGACTGGGGTTTTGACTACGTCTTGCTGGACTTCTTGGGCGACGTGGTCTGTGGTGGCTTTGGTCTGCCGATTGCCCGAGACATGTGCCAGAAGGTCATCGTCGTCGGTAGCAACGACCTGCAGTCGCTCTATGTTGCCAATAACGTCTGCTCTGCGGTGGAGTATTTCCGAAAGCTGGGTGGCAACGTCGGCGTCGCGGGCATGGTCATCAACAAGGACGACGGGACCGGCGAGGCCGCTGCCTTTGCTCAGGCGGCGGGCATTCCAGTTCTCTCGGCCATTCCTGCGGATGAGGACATTCGCCGCAAGAGCGCTTCCTACGAAATTATCGGACGGCCAGAGGGTCAGTGGGGGCCGATGTTCGCCGATTTGGCCAGCAACGTGGCCACAGCGCCACCCGTTCGGCCAAAGCCGCTCTTACAGGATGAGCTACTTGGTCTGTTCGCAGGCAGCGCTGTTGGGCGAGATGTGGTCCTGGAGCCTGCCACCGTTTTTGACATGATGGGCCGCGAAGACATCACCAAGCCCTCTCTCGAAGTGGTCTACGACCAGGCTTAGTCAGATGAACGCACGACAGCCGATCCCGATTATTCCTGACGAAGGCGGCGCCTGTGTCTCAGGATCGGAGCGCATGATGGCGTCGGCGATGGCGGCCGGGAAGTCGGATCTGATGGAGCAGTACGCCAAGGACTATCCCAAGGGTCCGCATGACCAGCCCCAGAGCATGTGTCCAGCTTTTGGATCGCTTCGGGTGGGGCTTCGCATGCGTCGAACCGCCACGATTCTGTCGGGCAGTGCCTGCTGTGTCTACGGTCTGACCTTTACCTCACACTTTTATGGCGCGCGTCGTCCGGTGGGCTACGTCCCCTTTAACTCCGAGACGCTGGTCACCGGCAAGCTGTTTGAGGATATTCGGGAGGCTGTCTACGCCCAGGCCGATCCTGATCAGCTCGATGCCTTGGTGGTCATCAACCTGTGTGTGCCCACCGCTAGCGGTGTTCCACTCCAGTTGCTGCCCAAAGAGATCAATGGGGTTCGGGTGATTGGCATTGATGTCCCAGGCTTCGGTGTTCCCACGCATGCTGAGGCCAAAGATGTCCTGGCCGGTGCCATGTTGGACTATGCGATGAAAGAGATCCAGGCTGGTCCCGTCGCAGCGCCCCGAGCCGGTAAGAGCGCTTTGCCATCGGTCACCCTGCTTGGCGAGATGTTCCCTGCCGACCCCATGGTGATTGGCCAACTCCTCGCACCCATGCAACTCAGTGCCGGCCCTGTGGTGCCGACGAGAGAATGGCGCGAACTCTATGCGGCCCTGGACAGCGTGGCCGTCGCCGCCGTGCATCCGTTTTACACTGCCAGCATGCGGGTCTTCCAGGCTGCTGGCCGACCGATGGTCGGATCGGCCCCTGTGGGCTACGAGGCCACCGCCAGCTGGATGGAGGCCATTGGCCGAGCCACGAACACACCCACCGACCGGATTGAGCAAGCCAAGCAGGCTGCGCTGCCCGGCATCAAGGCTGCCCTAGACCGTTCACCCATTCGTGGACGCATCACCGTGAGTGGTTACGAGGGATCCGAGCTACTGGTCGCGCGTCTGCTGATCGAAAGCGGTGCCGATGTGCGTTACGTTGGAACCGCCTGCCCCCGTACAGATATGAGTGCCGAGGATCGCGATTGGCTTGAGGCCAAGGGTGTCCAGGTTCAATACCGTGCCTCCCTGGAGCAGGATCTGGCCGCTGTCGAGGAATACCAGCCTGATCTGGCCATCGGCACCACGCCGGTGGTTCAGAAGGCCAAAGAAAAAACCATTCCCTCTCTGTATTTCACAAACCTCATCTCCGCCCGCCCACTGATGGGTGCTGCTGGTGCGGGGTCGCTGGCCCAGGTGGTCAATTCAGCCCTGGCCAACAAGGCTCGATTCGAGACCATGAAGTCTTTTTTTGGACAGACGGGACTGGGCGACAACGCTGGCATCTGGCAGAGCACGCCCGTGGAACACCCTGAATTTCGGGCGCAGGTCCGTCGACAGCAGGAAAAGCGGGCGGCACGTCGGGCCCAAGAGGCGATGGGGACCTAAGCCATGCTGATACTCGACCATGATCGTGCAGGCGGCTACTGGGGTGCGGTCTATGTCTTTACCGCCATCAAAGGGCTCCAGGTGGTCATCGATGGCCCTGTCGGTTGCGAGAACCTGCCGGTGACCTCGGTCCTGCACTACACCGATGCTCTGCCGCCGCATGAACTGCCCATCGTGGTGACAGGCTTGGCTGAAGAGCAGTTGGGTCGCGAGGGCACCGAGGGGGCCATGAAGCGAGCTCACGCGGTGCTGGATCCAGATCTCCCCGCGGTGGTCGTCACGGGCTCTATCGCCGAAATGATTGGCGGCGGTGTGACCCCTGAGGGCATGAACATCGCTCGTTTTCTGCCTCGAACCATCGATGAAGACCAATGGCAGTCGGCCAATCGAGCCATGAGCTGGCTCTGGACCGAATATGGCATGAAGAAGGTCCCAGCCTTAAAGCCGCGAAAAGAGGGCGAGCGTCCAAAGGTCAATATCATTGGGCCAGCCTACGGCATGTTCAACATGCCCAGCGATCTCGCGGAGATCAAGCGACTCATTGAGGGCATTGGTGCCCAGGTGCACATGACCTTCCCGCTGGGTTCTCACCTGGTGGATGTTCCCCGACTGGCCGAGGCCGAGGTCAATGTCTGTCTCTATCGTGAGTTTGGGCGCCTGCTGTGCGAGCAGTTGGAGCGACCCTACCTACAGGCGCCGATCGGCCTACACAGCACCACGGCTTTTCTTCGCAGCCTGGGCGAACTCCTGGGCCTCGATCCAGAGCCCTTTATCGAGCAGGAAAAGCACACCACCATTAAGCCCATCTGGGACCTCTGGCGATCGGTCACGCAGGACTTCTTTGGCACAGCGACCTTTGGCATCGTGGCCAACGAGACCTACACCCGTGGTGTTCGTCACTACCTGCAAGACGAGCTGGGTTTGCCCTGCAACTTTGCGGTGGCCCGTAAGCCCGGCGAAAAGACGGCCAACGACATGGTGCGCGACTTCTGCAAGAAGAAGGCACCACTGATTCTGTTCGGCAGCTACAACGAGCGCATGTATTTGGCTGAGGCTGGTGGTCGAGCCAGCTACATCCCGGCCTCCTTCCCGGGCGCGATTATTCGTCGGCACACGGGAACGCCTTTCATGGGATATGCGGGCGCTGTCTACCTCTTACAAGAGGTCTGCAACGGACTCTTCGACGCCTTGTTCCATATCTTGCCGCTCGGAACCGAGATGGACCGAGTGGAGGCGACTCCCACCGGGGTTGCGGCCTCTGCCGCTGGCAGTGCACGCAGCCTACCCTGGGCACCAGAGGCCCAACAGCTACTGGAGGATCTCGTCTCCGCTCAGCCTGTCCTCATTCAGATTTCGGTCGCCAAGCGTATCCGGGATCGGGCCGAACGCCTGGCACGTGAGGCTGGTGACGACCTGGTCACGATTGATCGAGTTCAGCAGGCCCAAGAGGCCTTGCACACGGGGGTGACCGCATGAACCTTGAATGCTTTCAGGGCCGGATGCGGATCCTTCACAGACACGAAGCAGCAGTTGCTTCAACCGAATGTCGTGACACGGTGTCACGGCTGCCTTCTCCACGCGGGCCCTGCGTGGATTTGATCCTTGCGGATCAACTCTAAGGAGAACCTCCCATGAGCGACA
>JBEDMQ010000096.1:0-12097 GCA_041171045.1 Pseudomonadota bacterium | reverse complement strand
ACGGCGGCAGCAAGCACGGTGTCTTTACCGACCGCGCTGGCGTGCTGAGCAACGACTTCTTTGTCAACCTGACCGACATGTCCTACAGCTGGAAGCCCACCGGCCGCAACAGCTACGACATCGTCGATCGCAAGTCTGGTGCAGCCAAGTTCACCGCCACCCGCGTGGACCTGGTCTTTGGCTCCAACTCGATCCTGCGTGCCTACGCTGAGCTCTACGCTCAGGACGACAACAAAGAGAAGTTCGTCAATGACTTCGTGGCCGCCTGGGCCAAGGTCATGAACGCAGATCGCTACGATCTGGTGAAGTAAGACCCCGGGGAGGTCTCCCTACAGCCCGGCCAGAGCGATCTGGTCGGGCTTTTTATTTGACGAATGCCAGAAAATTGCCAAGACTCCAAGGCTTCATGAGCAAGATTCGCAACTTGGTTCTCATCCTGGGAGACCAACTCGACCACCAGAGCACAGCCCTGTCGGGATTCGACAGCCATCATGACCTGATCTGGATGGCCGAGGTCGCCCAGGAATCTGAGCATGTGCCCTCCTCCAAAATCCGGACAGCTCTCTTTCTGAGTGCCATGCGGCACTTTGCCAAGGCGCAGCGGGAGTTGGGCCGGACGGTTCACTACGTCACGCTGGATGCCCCCGACAACAGCCAGACCCTGGCCGGCGAACTGGGGCGGACCCTGAAGACGTTTTCTCCAGAACAAGTGCTGATGACCGAGCCGGGCGACTACCGGGTGCTCAAGGCCATTGAGCAGTGCGCGGCCAGCCATGCCACCGCGCTGAAGGTGCTGAGCGACACCCACTTCGTCACGACGCTTGATGAGTTCAGAGCCCACGCCAAAGGCCGAAAGCAACTGAGGCTGGAATACTTCTACCGAGAGGTTCGCCACAAGACGGGGCTGCTCATGCAAGGCTCAGAGCCAGTTGGCGGCCAGTGGAATTTTGATGAGGACAATCGCGGCGCCTTTGGCAAAGAGGGCCCTGGCCTCGTGCCACCACCCGCACAGTTTGCCCCCGATGAGATCACCCAGGACGTGATCGGTCTGGTGGACTCTCGCTTTCAGAACCATGTTGGCGATCTGAAACAATTTAATTGGCCGGTAACCCGAGCCCAGGCGCTAGAAGCCCTGCAGGCCTTTGTCCGAGAAAGGCTGCCCCTCTTTGGTCGCTACCAAGATGCCATGTGGTCTGGCCAGGCCTGGCTCTATCACTCACACCTGTCTTCTAGCCTAAATCTCAAACTCATCAGCCCACTCGAGGTCGCCCAGGCGGCTGAGCAGGCCTACCAGCGTGGGGATGTCCCCATCGAGGCGGCCGAGGGTTTCATTCGCCAGGTCATTGGGTGGCGAGAGTACGTCCGGGGCCTCTACTGGCTCAAGATGCCTGGCTATGCAGACCTCAATGAACTGGGTGCGAACCAGCCACTGCCCTCGCTCTATTGGACCGGTCAGACGGACATGGCCTGTATGCGAGATGCCCTGGACCACACCCTGCGTTTTGGCTACTCACATCACATTCAGCGACTGATGGTCACCGGCCTCTATGCCCTGCTCTTTGGCGTGAGACCACAGGCCATTCATGAGTGGTACTTGTCGGTCTATGTGGATGCGGTGGAGTGGGTGGAACTGCCCAACACACTGGGCATGAGCCAATTTGCCGATGGCGGCCAGATGGCCAGCAAGCCCTATGCAGCCAGCGGGGCTTACATCGATCGCATGAGCAACCACTGCAGCGGCTGCCGCTACAAACCAAAAGAAAAGCTAGGCCCGTCGGCCTGCCCTTTCACCACGCTGTATTGGGATTTCTTGATTCGGCACAAAGATCGCCTGGCCAAAAACCCAAGAATGGTCATGCAGATCAAGAACGTCAATCGACTGGACCAAGCCACGCAAGACCAGATCAGCCTGCAGGCCAACGAGTATCGGGCGTCTGTTCTCGCTGGCGCATAAAAAAAAGGAAGGCAGGCGCCTCCCTTTGATCGTGGAGTTGACAGGCTTAAAACTCGTCTTTGACCGAGGTCAGACCCAAGGCATCCCAGTCCAGCATGCCACCACGGTAGTAATAGATCTTGTCGGCGGGAAAGCCATCTCGGGTCATGGCACGAATGGCCATGGGGCTCTGGGGACAGGCTGGCCCGTTGCAAAAGGCATAGACCTTCTTCGCTTTGGCGCAATTCCACTTGGCATCGGTTTTGGTGCAGCCCAACTCGTTCATACGAGAGGCGACCTCGGTGTAGGGAATGCCAACGGAGCCAGGGATGGTGCCCTTGACGCGGTCGTTGGTATCCCGCATGTCAAGGACGATGGCATCTGCATCACCCAGCGCCGCGATGACCTCGATCTCGGCCACGGGATGAACGCCTTTCACAGGCACCAGGGGCTGCATCACACCGCCGTTCTTTCCACAGGCCGTCATCTTGCGGGTAATGGTGACTGGACCCTTGGCGGTCTTGATGGTGATCTGCTCGGGCTGACCATCCAGAATTTTCAGGGGGGTACCAACGGCGATGGTGGCGGCCTGCGCAAAGGCCCACTGGCTCACCAGCAGGCCGGCTAGGCCTACTACTACGGACATCATCTTTTTCAAAACAAGTCTCCTCAGACTAGGGTGTAGAGTTCGACCATGGTTCTTGGCCAGTGGTCTGGTTCTGAATCGTTCCTGAGATTAATGAGTTCCCGGCGCCCCGTTTTGATCTTTGTCAAAAATCCAACTATCCCATTCAACCTAGCCTTGGCGCTGGGTGTTCATCTGGCCATCCTGCTCTTGGTTCTTGTGCTGACGGGGCAGCTGGTATGGCCAAAGGCCAAACCACCGGCCCTCGACCCACTCAAAATCGAGGTCATTCGTCTCGCGCCATCGACCTCGCCCAGCCCACCAGCCCCTGGACCAGCCAGCAAGGCAGCCCCGCCGGCACCCACCGCCGAGGACTGGGCCTTGGCCTCGACCTATACGCTTAAGAACAGCAAGCGTTACCGCAACACCTGGGGGCAGCAGGTTCGCAGCATGATGGGCACGGCTGTAGAGGGCCCCGACCAGGGTGCGGTGCGGTTTGCCATTGAGATTGCGCCAGACGGCAGACTCGCCAAATTGCAGACCATCTGGTCTACCTCGGACAAAGCCGAGCAACTGGCCCGTCAGGCAATTGCCAACCTGCCGCCGCTGCCCCCTACCCCAACGGGGCAGCCACTGGTCTTTGAGAAGACCATCTCTTTTCAGCCCTTTGACGATGGCTGGCCGCCGATTTATAAGTTTGACTGCCTGCCCGATCCGCCTCGCTACAGCAACCCGTTTGGCTGGGATGGCCGTTCGACCTTTGTCCCCAAGCCACCACCAGCAAGACCGGATCCGAATCAGCCCACGCCAACCGAGTGCCCCGATGCGCCGGAGGATTCCCTAGAGGCCGAGGCCGCCGACATGCAACGGCAGTTCGACCTATGGGAATCCAGCCGACTCAAGACTCACCCCCAGTAGACCACTGGGCCCAGGTCAGCGCTGGTCGCTGCTGTCTTTGGGCTTGAAGGGGAAGGCCGTTCCAGCATGCCCCGGTTTGGCCGGAATGCGCAGAGACAAGACCATGGTCACAGCCAGCGTCAGGACGGTAAAGCCCAGAGACCAGGCAATGGGTATCTTGTAGAGGTCGATCAGCAGCATCTTGGTGCCGATAAAGACCAAGACAATGGCCAGGCCGTATGACAGCAAGTGAAAACGCTCGTGCATGCCTGCCAGCAAGAAGTACATGGCCCGCAGGCCCAGAATGGCAAAGACGTTGGAGGTCAGCACAATGAAGGGATCCGTGGTGATGGCAAAGATGGCTGGAATAGAATCCACCGCAAAGACTAGGTCCACAAAGCCAATCAGCAGAATCACCACAAACAAAGGTGTGGCCATCTTCACGCCATTGACCACCGTGAAAAACTTCTCGCCATCGTAGTCAGGCGAGATTTTCATGCGACCACGAATCCATTTGAGTGCCGGGTTGTTATCCAGGTCAGGTTCCTGCCCAGCGGCCCACCACATCTTGACACCCGTGATCACCAGGAAGGCACCAAAGACATACATCACCCAATGAAACTTCACGATCAGCCAGGCACCCACCAGGATCATGACGGCCCGCAGAACCAGTGCTCCCAAGATACCGAACATCAGGACCCGCTTCTGAAATTCGGCCGGCACAGCAAAATACGTAAACAGCATCAGGAAGACAAAGATGTTGTCAACTGCCAGCGCCTTTTCAACGACATAGCCGGTGATGAACTCCAAGGCCTTGGCATCCGCCAGGGCCTTCGCAGCCGCGTCCTCTCCGAGCCCGCCCAGGTGCCACCAGAGCCAGCCGACAAACAAGAACGAAACTGCCACCCAGATCAGAGACCAGATGGTGGCCTCTTTCATGGTGACGGCATGAGCGCCCTGCTTGTTCAGGGCCAAGAAATCAATCGCCAAGGCGATCAAGACGAATACGACGAACAACGTCCACAGCAACGGCGTACCGATGGAGATCATGTGAGAAGCCTCTCTACCCAGACTGGCCAGATCTGGTGGTGTATTGAAAACTCCTCGCCAGTCTTGTTCCCCGTGCTGAGTGACGGTTGGCGGTACCGAGCGATGGTGGGGCCGCCACCAGACGCTGTATTGACGATACCGCCGCACGGCTAACAAAGGCCGTGTGAACTACTCCCTTTGAGAGGCACTAATATTTTAGAGAAAAACTTCCAAGTAAAGCGATGGACTAGGGGCATTAACCAGAAAAAGCTTATGAAATTTAGGACTTGGTCATCTTGCACTCTAGCCATCAAGCTTTGGTCTTCTTTTTAGGAGTTCGACTCATGACACAACCTTCTCAACATCACCTCGTTTTTCAAAAGACCAGCAAGACACTGGCAACACTGGGATTTCTTCTGGCGATGGGCCCAGCCTTTGCGTTTGGCCCAGTGATCTCTGCCGGTTCGCTGAAGGCATCCCTCGAGAAAGGCGAGGTCAAAGTCTTGGACATTCGGGAGGCCAAGGGGTCACCAGAAGCACCCAACTACGATGCCGGTCACATTCCAGGATCCCTGTCTGCCCCCTACTCGCAATTCAGAGGCGACAAATCCAATCCGGGGCGTCCTGTCCCGGAACCCAAACTGTCGGCGGTCGTCTCAGCCCTGGGCCTGACGCCTGAGACCAAGGTCGTGATTGCGAACCGAGGAACCGATGCAACCGACTTTGGCGCAGCTGCCAGGGTCTACTGGACGTTGAAGGTCGCAGGCTTCAAACACCTGGCTGTCCTCGATGGGGGTCTCAAGGCCTGGAGCGCCAGTGGTCAGCCTCTAGCCACAGACAAACCCAAAATCAATCCTACCCAGATCAGTGTTCAATATGATCAGTCGGCCATCGTCGACATCCAAGAAGTCGCCAAGTTGACCGACTCAACGAGCTCAAATCGTCCCAAATTGATTGACGCCCGTCCGGCTGGCTTCTTCAAAGGTGACGTTCGCCACGATGCCGCCAGCCGATATGGCACCCTGCCTACCGCCACCAATCTAAGCCATGACCAGTGGTTCACACCCAAGACGGGGCAGCTCAAAACAAAGGCAGAGATTGAAACCATCGCCAAGGCGGCTGGACTGGTCCAAGACCAGGAGACGGTCTCGTTTTGCAACACCGGACATTGGGCCGCTACCAACTGGTTCATTTTGTCCGAGGTCCTGGGTCAAAAGGGTGCGAAGATGTTTCCCGAGTCGATGGTGGCCTGGAGTCAGACCAGCCAGCCTCTTCAGAACGATCCCGGCCGAGTGGGAACCCTTTGGCGGGATATCAAGAGGGCTTTTTAGAGCCCTGACAGTCGAAATTGGTTATAGTCAGGACACTGTTTTCCAACACACGGCTCGCAATTGAACCCCATCGCTCGCATCATCCTGACCGTTTTCTTGATGATCAGCCTGCCTCTCCAAGGGCAGGCTGCGGCAGCATCTAACTGTCATGCCACGATGGCGCCAGAGCACCTCACCCAGTTTTCCGGGCATGTAAGCAATCAGGATTCGCGACATGATCACCAAGAGGCTCATCAAAAGGCCCAGTACCATGCCCACGAATCGGCGGCCCCCGACGGTGTGACCGACAACCAGGCCGTCCCGGCTACATCAAAAGTAGCCAAAGCCAGCTGCTCGGTCTGCAATGGTTTCTGCACCATGCCATTGGGACTGATTTACCCGTCGGTCCATCAAGCCCTAGACTTCGATTCTCCAAAAGTTGTCGTTGTCTCAGCGAGGCCGCATGCCAGCGTCTACCTAGACGGGTTACTAAGACCACCCCGCTCCTGATCTCCTTCGGTACGTTAGCCCCCGGGGCCACAGGCGTCCCGTGGGTTCAGTCCTGATCGATCACCAGGAGCATTCATGAAACGTTCTCTTTTACTGCTAATGCTGGGGTTCACCCAGCTTATGACACCAGTCCGGGCTCAGCCCACTCACGACTGGCTGCAACTAAATGACCGCGTACGAGAGGCAGGCGGATGGAAAGCCTATGCCCGCGAGCGGTCTGGCCAAGCCCCAGCCGAATCCAAACCAAAGGCGACCACCCCGCTCTCTCTGGCAGAGGCCTTGAAACAAGCCCGTGGGCTTGAGCCTGGGCTCACCCAGACGCTGGCGATTACCAGCCATCGATTGGCCGACTACCCACGCCTCAACCATGCACAGCGAGAGGCCCTTATCAAGGATCAGAGGCTGACGGCTGACATCACAACGCTCTACTATGGAGCGGTGGCGGCCCAGCAGCGACTGACGCTTCAGAGAGACATCTCCGAAATACGGGACATCGCTGCTGAACTCATCAGACGTATGCGCAAGGCGGGCAATACAAATGATCTGCACGCCCTTGAGAAAGACTTAGACGCCGGACATTCACTTGAAGATTTATCAGCGGCTCTTCTCGAGTATGAGGAGTCGATAGAGGCAGTAAAGCTCAGACTACAACTGGGCGCAGCGGTACCAGCGCTCTCCCTCAGTGATGGCCTACCGGATCCTCCTGCCCGCCTGCAAAGCCTGAGTGAGGTGGACGAAAGGCTGTTGTTGATCACATCAAACAACCCAGCTGTATTGCGAATCCAGTCAGAGGTCAGGCTGGCGCTATTGGCCCGCCAGGAGAGCCACAAGATCGTTCAAATCTACCGGACCCGACTGCTTCCCGCACAGAAAAAGGTGTCTGAGGAGACGCTTTTGCATTACAACGGCATGATTCTGGGCATATTCGAGCTGCTCAAAGATGCCGAAAATCACACCAAACTCCAGAGTCAATACCTTTCACAACTCTTGAAGTTCTGGAGTCTCGAGTCAGCGCTGCAAACCAAGCTTGCCGCGCTACGCGAGGAACTGATCAATATTGGGAGAGACGCATGGAACTGAGCCGACGCCAAGCCTTGTTCGCTGGATTCGCTGCATCGACCACCTTGGCTGCAACCGCCGTCAGCCGTGTCGCTCTGGCGAGATTGCCTGAGCCGGTTTTACAAACGAGCCCCACCACACAACCCCCTCTTACACCGGAGTCTGGCCGTCCCTACAACCCCGTGGTCACCCTGAATGGCTGGACACTCCCATGGCGGATGAACAATGGTGTGAAAGAGTTTCATCTGGTGGCCGAACCAGTCGTTCGGGAGATGGCACCAGGATTCAAGGCTCACCTGTGGGGATACAACGGACAATCACCCGGACCGACCATCGAGGTCGTTGAAGGCGATAAAGTCCGCATCTTCGTCACCAATCGCCTGCCAGAGCACACCTCGATTCACTGGCATGGGCAACGGCTGCCGAGCGGCATGGATGGCGTTACGGGACTCAACCAACCAGGCATCCCCTCTGGTAAGACATTTGTCTACGAATTCACCGCCCGCCGCCCTGGAACATTTATGTACCACCCTCATGCGGATGAGATGACGCAAATGGCCATGGGCATGATGGGGTTCTGGGTCACACACCCTCGAAAGAAACACCCGCTCATCGCAGAGGTTGACCGCGATTTCTGCTTTCTCTTGAATGCTTACGACATTGACCCAGGCAGTTACACTCCAAAGATCATGACCATGCTGGATTTCAACATCTGGTCTTGGAACAGCCGCGTCTTTCCGGGCATCGACTCACTCAATGTTCGCCTTAATGATCGGGTGCGCATTCGAGTTGGCAACCTCACCATGACAAACCACCCCATCCACCTTCATGGTCACGAGTTCGAGGTGACCGGCACAGACGGTGGTCCGACACCAAAGCAGAGTCGCTGGCCAGAGGTCACGACCGATGTAGCGGTGGGGCAGATGCGTCAGGTTGAATTCATCGCAAGTGAAGAGGGCGACTGGGCTTTTCATTGCCACAAGTCGCATCACACGATGAACGCCATGGGCCACGCTGTGCCCACCCTGATTGGTGTTGATCACACCGGGCTGGCAGGTCGAATCAAGCGGGTCATCCCAGACTACATGGTCATGGGTGAGCGTGGCATGGCGGATATGGCGGAAATGGAGATGCCGCTACCGGAGAACACCATCCCAATGATGACCGGTGAGGGTCCCTATGGATCAGTTGAAATGGGCGGTATGTTTAGCGTGCTCAAGGTCCGCAATAATCAAAAACCCGGAGACTATTCAAACCCAGGCTGGTACAAGCAACCGAGAGGGACACAGGCGTTTGAATGGAAGGGGCCGCAGTTGTCAACTGCCCCCCGATCCAAGTCAAGTGGCCAGGGGGCCATGCCCAGGTCTGACGCCACAGAGGTCGAGGTTCAAGTCCGCAAGCCCAACAAGGCCCATCACGGCCACCAACACTAGAGAACAGTTTTCCCAATAGGAGAAATCAAAAATGTCTAGCTACAACGCAACGAAAATAGCTTTGCTAGCTGCCATGGTCAGTGGCTTGGTCACTGCCGCTCACGCCCATGGCAACAATCAACATAACGCCGGGGCTCATGGCGCTCACGGCGCAATGATAATGCCCGCCGAGCAAAAGGCTTGGGGAATCGCTGGTGACCCCAAGAAAGTTGACCGAGTCATTACCATCCAGATGACCGACAACATGCGCTTCACGCCAAATCAGCTCACGGTTAAAAAGGGCGAAACGATCCGCTTCGAAGTCAAAAATGCAGGCGCGGTTATGCATGAGATGGTTATCGGGACCAAACAGGAACTTGATCAACACGCAGCCATGATGAAGAAGCACCCCAACATGGAACATGACGAGCCCTACATGGCGCACGTGGGACCCAAAAAGGCCGGCCAATTGATCTGGCAGTTCAACCGCGAGGGTGACTTTGATTTTGCCTGCCTGATTGCGGGCCACTATGAAGCCGGAATGGTCGGAAAGATTCGGGTGAGTCCATGAGCAGCAAATTGGATAGGCGCCGCCTGGTAAGAGCCCTCGGCTTGAGCATCTTGGGTGTTGCGACGATGCCCTCCCTGGGGCGGGCCCAAGTCACCAAGCCGCTCATCGAAGTCTGGAAGTCACCGACCTGCGGTTGCTGTTTGGAATGGATGCGGCACCTCGAAGTCAATGGATTTCGAGTGAGGGGATACGACACTGGCAGCAATGCAAAGCGCAGTGAACTCGGTATGCCCAGGGAATACGCCGCATGTCATACAGCTTTAATAAATGGATATGTGATTGAGGGGCATGTTCCCGCAAGAGAGATTCAACGTCTCCTGAGAGAGCGTCCAAAGGCCATCGGGCTATCGGTCCCAGAGATGCCAATCGGATCACCGGGAATGGACGGTCCCGAATACGGCGGTCAGGTCGATCCGTATGATGTTCTGCTGGTGAGCGGTACTGGCCGGGTAAAGGTCTTCGCTTCCTACCGCCCCAGAAGAGGGGGGCAACCATGAAGACCCTTGTTAAGATGATGACCGGCCTACTTCTGGTTGGCGTCTGTTCCTCCGCCATGGCAGAGTGGGCTAGCGGTGAGATCCGCCGGCTCGACCCAGAAAACAAGCGGCTAACGATTAAACACGGCGATATCAAATCGATTGATATGCCCCCCATGACCATGGTGTTTTATGTCAAGGAGCCCTCTCTTCTTGGGGGGCTCCAAGTACAGGATGCAGTGGAGTTTCAGGCGACAGCCGAGGGAACCAAGTACATCGTTACGGCGATTCGGAAAAAGGCACCCTAACCAGATGGAAGCTTTACTCGTGTCCACTGGTGTGGTTGCCCTTGCCGAAATTGGCGATAAGACTCAATTGTTGGCCTTCATACTGGCCTCTCGATTCAAGAAGCCCCTTCCCATCATCATGGGCATCTTGGTAGCGACCATCCTGAACCACGGTCTGGCTGGGGCACTCGGCGCCTGGATCACCGCCACCATCAGTCCCGACGTTCTTCGTTGGGTCTTGGGCTTGTCCTTTATTGGCATGGCCATCTGGACGCTGATTCCGGACAAGATTGGGGAAGAGGAAACCCAGATTGCCAAACGATTTGGGGTCTTTGGTGCGACACTCATCACCTTTTTTCTGGCGGAGATGGGAGACAAAACTCAGATCGCCACAGTTGCATTGGCTGCGCATTACACCGCGCCCATCATGGTGGTGATTGGAACAACCCTGGGGATGCTGATTGCAGACGTGCCGGCGGTATTTGCTGGGGACAAACTCGCCAACAAAATCCCGATGCGGCTGGTTCACGTTATTGCAGCAGGCGTATTTTTGGTACTGGGTATCACGACCCTCGCCATACCAAAGCTAGTTTAGGCGGGGCAAAAACTGAACGCTAACCCTACAAGCAGTTGTTGTGCTTCTTCCAGATTTCTTCGTGCCCCATCGCCTTCGCAAATTCGGGAACGACACAACGGGCCTGCTCGGCCGCGGACTTTGTCGGTGTAACAACCACAGCAGACTCAGCCTGTAAAACAGCATTCTCTATAGGTGCGATGCGAACGCCGTATAGATGAGGACCCAGCAGCACCAACCCTAAGAGTAGTGCGACGAGGGGAATGGCCTCGAAGAGTGACGGTGGATTGGACTGCTGCCGCTCACAAGCCTGGCCAGGACACAGCTGAGCCTTTTGTGGGGAAATTCGGTTGTAAATCCAACAGCCTATACAGATGCCGAAGGCTGTCTCAAAAAACAAAAAGATCAGACACAGAAGACAGGTCAAAAGGTTCAGAGGCCCCACGACTCCCTTGAAAACCACGAGGTATGTCACCACCAAGGCCAAACCAAGCCCAATTGACCAGGCAAAACGCTTCTGAGGCGCACCTACCCACTCAGGCTGCTGATGACGAACCAACCACTGGCCCATCACCAGGCTCGGTGCAAGCCTTGGATTCAACAGAAGTCGTACGATAAAGTCCGTCAGAAAGGCGACTACAAAAACACGCGTCGGACCGAAGTTGCCTGTTAACCAGGCATTCATAAAGGCAATCATGGCAAAGAGGAACAGAAGACCAGCACCGGCTCTGACGGCTCTCTCATTCAAAACTGGCACCGAGAATTCGGGCCGTTTCTCACCAAAGGCAAATATCGAATTAGGCATGATCAAGTCCCGTTAGTGCTTTGACTGGGCACCCGCTGCCCGTGCATTCGCGTCCAGACCGCCCTTGGCCTTCCACTCCTCAAAGCCACCCTGCAGAATTTTGACGTTGTCGTATCCAGCGAGGCGCAGCGCAAGGCCGGCCTGGGCACTCAGACTGCCGGTGTTGCAGTAGATCAAGACCATCTTGTCTTTGGGGATCTTGGAACGCTGCTCGAGCACCTTGCGCCATTCAATGTTGACGGCACCAGGAATGTGAGCCTTGGAGAACTGACCTGCATCCCGGGCGTCGATCACCATCATCTTGGAATACTCAGCGCGGGGAATCTGCTCTGCAAAGATCACCGCACCACCGTAGTCAATAAATTCTAGATACCCAGAGATCTCGTCGATCAGGACGGCCTTGGAATCCGCCATCGCGGGGGTACTGATCGCCATGGCCGCCGCCACTAATACTTGTACGAATTTCATATCCCAATCTTACGGGTTGGCTTCGAAGTCTACAAACACACGGTTCATATTGGCCCGGTGCAGCTCAGAAAAATTCTGGAGATGCATAAATTGCTTGGGCTTGGCGAACTTGTCCAAGGTCTCGCCAATGGAATCCATGTT
>JBEDMQ010000095.1:0-2812 GCA_041171045.1 Pseudomonadota bacterium | reverse complement strand
GCGTCTGAAGGTGAAGGCCGCCTAAACGCCAGTTCTGTAAAGCGCTTCTCTTGACCGACATTCTGTCGATTACCGGGCCGATCTTTTTATTGATCGGCCTTGGTTTTTTGGCGACTCGTTTTGGTCTGTTTGGCCGAGACGAGATTCGCTTTTTTGGCCGCTATGTCTTGTTGATCACGCTGCCGGCCATGCTGTTCTATGGTCTGGCCACGCGGTCGTTTGCCGAGGTACTGCGCCTGGATTATCTAGCGGCTTACGCGGCAGGATCTGCCCTGATGTTTGCGATGGGCTTCGTCTACGCCCGTTGGGTCAGAGGACACACCGTGACACTGGCCAGCTATGTGGCGGCGGGCATGTCCTGGTCCAACAGCGTCTACATTGGCTATCCGATTCTGTATCTGTCCCTGGGGTCGATCGCTGGTGTGGTGCTGGCCATGAACCTGCTCATCGAACTCACCCTGATGTTCATCCTGTTGCAGGTCTTTGCCGAAATGGGTCGCGAGAAGACCTCGTTGGTCTCCGAGCCCATCTGGCTGGTGGTTGGTAAACGCCTGGGCAGTAACTC
The DNA here is from genome assembly GCA_041171045.1 of Pseudomonadota bacterium. Lineage (GTDB taxonomy): Bacteria > Pseudomonadota > Gammaproteobacteria > Burkholderiales > Burkholderiaceae_A > Hahnella. Next base: position 2,247 of record JBEDMQ010000095.1, on the reverse strand, counting down.
TGCCATATGGGCCATTGCGCTGGGTTTTGCCAGTTCTTTGTCGGGCTTGACGCCCCCAGCGCCGGTCATGAAGGCCATTGAGTTGGTGGCGACATCGGGCGCGGCGCTGGCCTTGTTCACCATCGGCGGCACCCTGGTGGGCATGAAGGTCTCGGGCCTGCGAGGGGTGATTGCAGAGACCGTACTGGCCAAGCTCTTGCTTCATCCCATTGTGGTGGCCGTGGTGGTGATCTATCTGCTACCGATTTCCGACAGCACCTTGGCCAAGGCGGCCATTCTGTCTGCCTGTGTGCCTGTTTTTAGCATCTACCCCATCCTGGCCCAGCGGCATCGCCTAGAGGAGGTCTGCGCGGCGTCCACCCTGGTGGCGACGGTCTTGTCGTTTGTGACGCTCTCGATCAGTCTGGCCATTGTGCTGCGCTAGCCAGGCGCTACCAGTGGGCTTAGAGATAGCGCTCCAGTTCCAGAATGTCATCTGGAAACATCTCACGCAATTCGATCTGGCGCAGAATGCCGGCCCGATCGATCACGAACAACTGGGGCAGGCCTTTGCGCTGCTGGTAGATGGCATGCCAGACCGGGTCGGCCAGGCCTGCTTTAAAGGCATAGCCATGGTCTTTCATGTAGTCCTGGGCATCGGCCAGTTTCTTATCGATGCTTACCGTCACCACGTCGAGTCCGCGGGCCTTGTGTTTGCGGTAGAAGGCATCTAACAGTGGGTTCTGTTTTTTGCAGAAGGGGCATTTGGTGTGCCAGAACTCGATGATCAGGACGCGGCCGGCATGGCTGTCAAAGCGGTGGGTCTGGCCCGAGAGCAAGGGCAGGGGCGGCAGTTGTGCTGTCTGACCAATGACCCAAGTGGGTACCTTGACCGGACTCGCTGAGCTGGCTGTGGCCTGGGCCATGGCTGGCGATGAGGCAGACAGGGCCAGCGCGCTGAGCAGACCCAGGCAGAGGTGACGTTTGTTAGTTTGGATGCCCATGGCCGTGTGCAGTGTTCTATGGCGTGCTGATCAGCGACGTTTGCGTCCGACAACCCAGCCCGATAAGAAACCCAGGGCAAAGATGAGGATCCAGCCGATGACCATTATTCGGACTTTCCGCCGGTACAAGAGCCATCGTTAAACCACAGCGACTGGGCCTGGGCACGCCATTTCTCGAGCTCGGCTCGATCGGGGCTGCCGGCTTTTGTCTCTGTTTGAGTAGCAGCAGTCGCAGCGGTGGCGGCAACGAGGGGGGCCTGCTCCACCGGCTGGGGCTTTCTCATCATTAGGACTGTGACGTCTGCACAGAAGACGGTCTCGCCATCTTGGTTCTGCAAGGCCCAGTGCTGAAGGCTGGCCCCACGGTCGGGTTTGGATTTGGAAGGCAGCTGACCGGTGACGCGAACAAAGCCGGTGAGGGTATCGCCGGGGCGGACGGGTTTGAGCCATTTCAGGTCTTGGATGCCGGGACTGCCATTGCAGGCGGTCTGGGTCATGAAGGCTTGGCAGATGAGCTTCATGCAGATGCCAGCGGTATGCCAGCCACTGGCGATCAGGCCGCCGAAGACCGAGCGCTTGGCCGCCTCGGGATCGATGTGGAAGTCTTGAAAGTCGTAATCCTTGGCAAAGTCGATGATCTCTTTTTCGGAGACGCTGTAGTGCCCCAGAGAGATCTCTCTGCCAGTGGTGAAGTCGTCTAGATAGAGCATGGGAGAAACGATATCACCCCAGAAACTCGGGCGGGCGCTTCTGGACCCATTGGATGAACTTGTCGATCTCGGGATGATCCCTAAGGGCCTGCCAGGTGTTGAAGGCCTTGGCCAGTTCCCTTGGTTTGATGGTCTGATGGATCTTCTGATGACAGACCTTGTGGATCAGGTATTTGTCTCGGCCACCCTGGGATCGGGGAATCAGGTGATGCTCGTCCACGCTGTCGCCACGGATCAACTCACGCCCACACAGGGGGCACAGGAGGTCCTGCTCGGGTACGATCTCTTGACCGTCCGAGGACTGACCTTCTTGCCAACGAAGCGAGCGTTTGGAAACCATCTATGTCTGCACCCCAAGAACTAGAGATCGAGATTATCTCGGATGTGGTCTGTCCATGGTGTTATATCGGTCTGGCCCATCTGAGGCAGGCGGTTGCCTGGGCTGAGGGCCAGCATCCTGGCATCGCTCAGCAGCTGCGTGTGAGGTGGAGCCCCTACATGCTCAACCCCCGAATGCCCGCTGCCGGCATGCCTCGTCGTGATTACCTGGTCGC
>JBEDMQ010000094.1:0-46362 GCA_041171045.1 Pseudomonadota bacterium | reverse complement strand
CTGACCAGCGGTGGACGAACAGCCTGCCACTGGGCATCTTTTAGCGTGACCGAGACGGCATGCTTCATGGCGGCAATCATGGGGAACTTCTGGAAGATGCCCCGAACCTGGTCGAGCGCCGCCTGGAGCTGATCCGCATCGGCGCTCTGCCAGTGCGTGGCCAAGGACGAGATCGCCGCTGGGTTGACGTTGGCCGTCGCTGAGATGCAGCCAACACCGCCGGCTCGAAGGGTCTTCAGTAGGAAGGTTTCGCTGCCGGCATACGCTCGAAAGCCCGTCGATTTGAGCCGGTGGATGCAGGATTCCGTATAGGCCCAGTCACCCGAGCTGTCCTTCATGCCGACAACGGTCTTTGGGTAGGCCTTCACGAGTCTCTCGAGAAGGTCAACAGACAGCGGGATCTTGGTGACCTGGGGGATGTTGTAGATATAGACCTGCAGTCGAGGGTCTGCAATCCGTTGAATGACTTCGCTGTAGTAGGCAAAGAGCCCATCGTCCGGAACATCTTTGTAGTAGAAGGGTGGCAGCATCAATACGCCGCCTGCCCCCAGCTCAACCGCCGTGCGGGTCATCTCGACGGCATCGTCCAGGCTGCAGGCCCCGGTCCCGGGCATCATTTGCTGGGCAGGCAACCCTGCCTTCACAAGAGCTGTCAGGGCATTGCACTTTTGACGCGCGGACAGGCTGTTGGCCTCAGAGTTGGTTCCAAATACCGCCAGACCAACCCCATTGTCGAGCAGCCAGCGGCACTGATGGGCCAGCCGGCTGATGTCGGGATCACCGTCAGCCGTAAAGGGCGTGATGACCGGTGACAAGACAGCTGGCAGGCTGGAGGCGTGTGGTGTGGTTGACATGGGGTAAGTCCGCTCGTTGATGGGGTTGGAATCTGAAATCATGGCCACCTTAAGCAACTTGGCAGAGAACATCACCTATGGCTAGCCCTAAGCAAACAACTGCGCGCTCCTCCACGACCACCAGCCCGGATTCGGCGAGCAGCGGCACGCCAACTCGCAGAGGCCTCGCCTCCAACACCGTCGATTATGGCGACAAGGACTTTGCCTTGTTTCTGCGAAGGGCTTTTATCAAGGGTGCGGGATACACCGATGAGGACCTCCAGCGACCCATTGTTGGCATCGTCAACACCGGCAGTGACTTCAATCCCTGTCATGGCAACGTTCCTGCCCTGATTGAGGCGGCCAAGCGGGGCATCTCGCAGGCTGGTGCACTGCCCATGGTCTTTCCGACCATATCCCTTCACGAATCCTTTGCCGCACCCACCAGCCTCTACCTGCGCAACCTCATGAGCATGGACACAGAGGAAATGATTCGGGCCCAGCCCATGGATGCCGTCCTGCTCATCGGGGGCTGCGACAAGACCCTGCCTGCGCAGGTCATGGGTGCCTTATCGGCTGGTCGCCCCTTTGTGGTCTTGCCAACCGGGCCCATGCTCAGCTCTCAATGGGCCGGTGAGCGAGTCGGCGCCTGTACGGACTGCAGACGCCTCTGGGCTGACTTCAGGGCCGGTCGGCTCAACCAAGAACAGATTGATGAGGCCAACAACCGGTTGGTCCCCTCTGTTGGAACCTGCTCGGTCATGGGTACGGCCAGCACCATGGCCTGCGTACTAGAGGCCATGGGTTTGACGGTCTCGGGTGCCGCGAGTGCACCGGCGGTCTCTGCCGATCGCGTCCGCGTCGCCCAGGCTTCAGGCGCTGCGGCCGCGGCCCTGGCCAGTGGGCAGGTCAGCATGCCTTCGGTTGGGCAGGCCCAATTCGACAATGCGCTGAGAACCTTGCTGGCCGTGGGGGGGTCGACCAATGGCCTGGTCCATCTGGCGGCCATGATGGGCCGTCTTGGGCTGGACCTGAAGGCAGACCACTTCAATCAGTTGGCAGAGGACACACCGGTTCTGGTGGATCTCAAGCCCGGTGGCCAGGGCTACATGCCGGACTTTCATGAGGCAGGGGGGATGCCCCGCCTGATGCTGGCTTTGGGCGATCGGCTGGATACACAGATTGCCACGATCACTGGCCAGACCCTGAACAAGCGACTGATCGAACTGCAGGCGCAGGGTCGGATCGAGACGCATGAGCAGTCGGTGATTCGTGGTGCGAACAACCCGATTTACCCAGCCGGTGGCCTGCGCTTTCTGTCGGGCAACCTTGCACCCGATGGCGCGGTGATCAAGCCCGTGGCGGCCAGCAAAGCGCTGCTGGTCCACCAGGGACGGGCAGTGGTCTTCGATGGCCTGGAGGACATGGCCAAGCGCCTGGACGATCCGGACTTGGATGTGAAGGCAGAGGACGTCTTGGTCTTGAGGGGAATTGGCCCCCTCGGCGCTGGAATGCCGGAGGCTGGTCTGATTCCCATCCCCAAAAAACTCGCCGCCCAGGGTGTGCGCGACATGGTTCGGATCTCCGATGGCCGCATGAGTGGGACGGCCGCCGGCACGATTGTCTTGCACATCAGTCCAGAGGCTGCCGCTGGCGGGCCCTTGTCACTGGTCAGGGACGGTGACCAGATTCAGTTGGATGTGCCCGCCGGGCGTCTGGCGCTCTTGGTGGAGCCAGAGGCGCTCAGAAAACGCCAGGCGGAGGCCCTTCACACCAGGCTGCCCACAGTGGCCAAGCCCCGTGGCTATGGCTGGCTGCATGGCGAGCAGGTGCTGCAGGCCCCGCAGGGTTGTGACTTTAAATTCTTGAGAGGGGATGCCTAGTCGGCAGACCACTCGACGCCACAGCCGAGGCTCTCACGCCAGACGTGAACGCGTCGAAGGGCCGGTCCCTGCCACTGGGCTCTGATGAAGTCCACCAGGGCCTCCATGGTGGGTTGCTGCACCATGAGGTCATTGAGGTGCTGGTGATCGAGCAGGCCGGCCACACGCTTGGCCTCCGCCTCTAGGCTCGGTAGTGGGGTGAGTTGCTCACTGCTCGATTCGATCCAGACACGAGCCCAGTAGGAGTGTCCGTGGATGGCGGGCACGCCAACTGACGCCTGTAGGCTGTGTGAGGCTTCGAAACAAAACGTCGTGTAGAGCAACATTTACCGAATTCCAATCATCTTGTGGGTCTGAAGACTGAGCCGCCAGCGAGGGTGCTGGCCGATCCAGTCCATGCACCAGTCCAGCGGGGTGCTGACCAGCGGCGGCTGGCCCATGGCCTTGTGGTCCAGTGGTTGAATGAAGAAGTGAGCGAAGTCTAGCGACTCCAGCGCTGCAATATCAAATCCAGTCTGGGGCATGACCAATTTGAGTTCATCTCCGCTGGTCACGATCAGGGGTTGGGGCTGCCCATTCATCAGGCGTTTGGGGCTCACACAAACCCAATCCAGCGCCCGAGGGAGGGGCAGGCTGCCGTTGGTCTCAATGGCCACCAGGGCTCCCGCTGCATGAAGGCCATCGACCAGGGCTTGGTCCAGTTGAAGGGCCGGCTCACCGCCCGTAAAGACAACATAGGGGCCACTGCTGGATGAGTTGGCCCTTGCAGGCCACAGCGCCAGAATGCGGTCGATCAACGCCTGTTGGCTGTAACTGCCGCCGCCATCACCATCTGTACCCACAAAGTCGGTGTCGCACCATCGGGCACAGTCAGCCGGTCCACTCAGTCGATCCTGTTCTCGACCACTCCAGTTGTTGCAGCCAGAGAACCGCACAAACACCGATAGACGGCCAGCCTGGGCCCCTTCACCCTGCAGTGTTAGAAAACTTTCTTTTACCTTGTAAGACATCTCGCGAGTTTACTCATGAACCAGACCTCAGCCGGACCCATTATTGATTTAGTTGACGCCAACATCAGCGAGCCAGCAGACCTGGTGAATGCCATTCGCAAGCGCCGTGGTGGCCAGTTGCTCAAGCTCGACCGCATGCTCTTGCATAGCCCAGCGTTGGCCGAGGGCTGGAACGTCTACCTGGGCAAGATTCGCCAACACCTGGCGGTGCCTTATCGCCTAAGGGAGCTGGCCATGTGTGTAGTGGCCATGCTCAACGGCGCTGAATATGAGTACGAGCACCACGCGCCGCTCTACATTGAGTCTGGTGCGTCAGCCGAGCAGGCCGAGGCCCTTCGCCAAATTGATGATGCGAACTTTCCCCTGGGCCTTTTCCCGGAATTGGAGCAGGACGTGATTGCCTTGGCGAAGGAAATGACCCGCCAGATTCAGGTGAATAGTGGACTCAAGCGTCGCCTGGTCAAGGCCTTGGGGGAGCAGCAGACGGTGGAGTTGGTGGCGGTGATTGCCACCTACAACATGGTCTCTCGCTTCCTTGTGGCGCTAGGCATTCACACCGAACACGACCAGCACTAGTTCGGCTGCCCTCAGAGCACGGCGGCGATCGACCGGCAGACGTAAGGCAGGTTGTGAGTGTTCAGGGCAGCGATGCAGACGCGGCCGGTGCCGATGGCATAGACCGCGAATTCCTCACGCAGGCGATCCACCTGAGCCTGTGACAGGCCGGTGTAGCTGAACATGCCTCGCTGGCTGGTGACAAAACCAAAGTCCTGGGCAACGCCTTGGGCCTTGAGACCATCCGCTAGTCCCTGCCGCATGGCCTTGATGCGCTCGCGCATCTGGGCCAGTTCACCTTCCCACATCTGACGCAGGTCGGGCGTGGCGAGCACCATGGCCACCACCGCACCACCATGGGTGGGTGGGTTGGAATAGTTGGTCCGGACGGTCCGCTTGACCTGGCTGAGGACCCTAGTCGTCTCGTCGGCATTCTGGGTCACGATGGACAAGGCGCCCACTCGCTCGCCATAGAGCGAGAAGGATTTGGAAAACGAACTGGATACAAAGAGGGTCTGGCCACTGGCGACGTACTGGCGCAGGGCAAACGCATCGGCATCGATTCCATCGCCGAATCCCTGGTAGGCCATGTCCAGAAATGGCACCAGGCCCTTGGCAGCAGTGAGGGCGATGATCTGGTCCCACTGGGCGGGGGTCAGGTCTGCTCCGGTTGGGTTGTGACAGCAGGCGTGCAGCACAACGATGGTGCCGGGGGCCATGGACGACAGGCTCTTGACCATGCCGTCGAAGTCCACACCACGCGTGCTGGGGTCGTAGTAGCTGTAATGCAGGACATCAAAGCCGGCCATCTCAAAGAGGGCCCGGTGGTTCTCCCAGCTGGGGTCACTAATGGCCACCTTGGCCTCAGGCAGCAGTCGATGCAGGTAGTCTGCGCCGACCTTCAGGGCGCCTGTGCCGCCCAGGGTCTCGATGGTGATGACCCGCTTTTCAGTGATCAGGGGGCTATTGGCGCCAAACAGCAGACCGGCAACGGCCTGGTTATAGGCAGCCGCGCCTTCGATGGGCTGGTAGCCACGGGCAGGCGCGCTGGCGATTCTGATCTCTTCTGCTTTCTTTATGCAGTTAAGTAGCGGTAATTTGCCGTTATCGTCGTAGTAAACCCCGACGCCAAGGTTGACTTTGTTGGGGCGGGTGTCAGCCACATAGGCCTCGGTTAGGCCAAGGATGGGGTCTCGGGGGGCTAGGGTTACGGCATCAAAAATAGAGCGGGTCATGGTCGTGGATGTTGCGTTTAAGCCCTTTTGTCAAGGGGTCTGGCGCAAAAAAAGAAATGGAAATTTGGGCCTTGTGCAGGGAAAATATGCGTTTGCTCTCTTCACGTGCGGTGTCACCGCAACGTCATAAAAGTCTAGCATGGCCCATGGTATTGACACACTGCAGCATGCCGCCAGCCCATTTGAGCTGACGGCGCCGTATGTCCCGGCGGGGGATCAGCCCGAGGCCATCGCACGCCTGGTGGAAGGCGTCCAAGATGGGCTGAGTTTCCAGACCCTGTTGGGCGTCACGGGCTCGGGCAAGACCTTCACCATGGCCAATGTCATCGCCCAGCTCGGCCGTCCTGCATTGGTATTGGCCCCCAATAAGACACTGGCGGCCCAGCTCTATGCAGAAATGCGGGAGTTTTTCCCCAGAAACGCGGTGGAGTACTTCGTCTCTTATTACGACTATTACCAGCCGGAGGCCTATGTGCCCCAGCGGGACCTGTTTATCGAAAAAGACTCTGCCATCAATGAGCACATCGAGCAGATGCGGCTGTCGGCGACCAAGAGTCTGCTGGAGCGCCGAGACACGATCATTGTGGCCACGGTCTCCTGTATCTATGGCATTGGCAATCCATCGGATTACCACGCCATGGTCATGTCTCTGCGTCAGGGCGATCAGCTGACCCAGCGCGAACTCATCGCCCACTTGGTTCGGATGCAATACCAGCGCAATGACACGGAATTTACCCGCGGGGTCTTTCGTGTCCGCGGTGACACCATCGACATTTTCCCGGCCGAGCATGCCGAACTGGCCTTGCGGGTGGAGCTCTTCGACGACCAGGTCGAGTCGCTTCAACTGTTTGACCCGCTGACTGGTCGAGTCAAGCAAAAAGTCATTCGCTTTGTTATTTACCCGTCCTCGCACTATGTGACACCCCGTGAGGTCGTGCTTCGGGCCATCGAGACCATCAAGCAGGAGCTGGTCGAGCGGAGCAAACAATTCGTGTCGGAGGGTAAGCTGGTCGAGGCCCAGCGTCTCGAGCAGCGCACCCGGTTCGATCTGGAAATGCTGGCTGAGCTCGGATTCTGCAAAGGCATCGAGAACTACACCCGTCACCTGTCTGGTGCCGCCGCCGGCGAACCCCCGCCCACGCTGATTGACTACCTGCCAGCAGATGCCCTGATTTTCTTAGACGAGAGCCACGTCATGATTGGCCAGCTGGGTGGCATGTATCGGGGGGATCGGTCTCGCAAAGAGACTCTTGTGAACTACGGCTTCAGGCTGCCATCGGCCCTGGACAACCGCCCGCTCAGGTTTGACGAGTTTGAACCCAAGCTGCGTCAGGCCATTTTTGTCTCGGCCACGCCGGCTGACTACGAGCTTCAGAAGTCGGGCGGGGCGGTGGTGGAGCAGCTGGTCCGCCCCACCGGCCTGATCGACCCCGAGATCGAAGTCCGGCCAGCCCGCACGCAGGTGGACGACCTGCTCGGTGAGATCAAGCAGCGCGTGACGCAGGGTTCTCGGGTGTTGGTCACCACGCTCACCAAGCGGATGTCGGAGGACCTCACCGACTACCTGGCGGACAACCAGATTCGAGTCCGTTACCTGCACTCGGACATCGATACCGTTGAGCGCGTCGAGATCATCCGTGACCTGCGCCTTGGTCGGTTCGATGTCTTGGTGGGCATTAACCTGCTTCGCGAAGGCCTGGACATCCCAGAGGTCTCGTTGGTGGCGATTCTCGATGCCGACAAAGAGGGTTTCCTACGAAGCGAGCGAAGCCTGATTCAGACCATCGGGCGGGCCGCACGGAACATCGAGGGCAGGGCCATTCTCTACGCCGATCGGGTCACAGACTCCATGCGAAGAGCCATGGAAGAGACCGCCCGACGTCGTCAGAAGCAGTTGGCTTTCAATCAGGCCCATGGCATCGTGCCGCAGGGTGTGGTCAAGGCTGTTCGCGACATGATCGATGGCGCCGTTTCGGCCAAGACAGTGGCCGAGCGCCGAGCGGTGGAATCGGTCTCGGTGGAGGGGCTTGAAGAACTCTCTGAGAAGGCGTTGTCCAAAGAAATCGCCCGCCTCGAAAAGCAGATGCTCGAGCACGCTCGCAACCTTGAATTTGAACAAGCGGCCAGGGCCCGTGATGCCCTGTCCCAGTTAAAGGCCCGTGTCTTTGGGGCTGGTCAGCTACACGACCAGGTCCAGGATCCGGATGTTTCTCACCAGTCCGGTCTGTCGAGCCGGGCTGCATAAGTTGTATGGCTATTACTCAAAGGAAACCGCATCATGAGCCGCCTTGCCAAGAAGAACGAAAACCTCTCCTCTCCTATCCTGACGGTCGCCGAAGCCGCCCAGACCAAGATCCTGTTTGTCTGTATGGGCAACATCTGCCGTTCGCCCTCGGCCAAGGCCGTTTTTGACGGCATGATCAAGGCGGCCGGCCTGCAGGGCCTGATTCAGGCTGATTCGGCCGGCACCCATGCCTTTCACATCGGCGAGCCAGCCGATGCCAGGGCTGTCTCTGCTGCCTCTCGTCGTGGTTACGACATGAGCAGCCATGTGGCCCGCAAGGTCGAGCTGACCGATTTCCAGGCCTACGACTACATCCTGGCCATGGACTGGGACAACCTGTCCTTGCTGCAGCGCATGGCTCCCCGAGGCCTTCAGCACAAACTCCAACTGCTGATGCGATTTGCCACCGAGTTCGAGGCTGCCACCATCGGGGACCCCTATCATGGTGGCGCCCAGGGCTTTGAGACCGCACTGGACTACATCGAGGACGCCTGTACCGGACTGATGGAAGTGGTCCGTCGTCGGGCTAGCATGGTGGCTGCGGCCTAGAGCCAAGTCGGTCTGGCCGCCCAAAGGTGGTGGCTCGGTCTTGAAAAAGGGGTGCTCAGGCACCCCTTTTCATTGGCGCCCCGGCCGTCATCAGGGTTTTTCTGGGGAACTAATTCTTGAGTGAAACGATCAAGTAAGCTACATTCCTAGTAAATCAGTCGGGAATCCGAAAGGAGCCAAACCATGAGACTTACCACCAAAGGTCGTTTTGCCGTGACCGCCATGATCGATCTTGGCCTTCGCCAAGAAAAAGGCCCCGTCACCCTGGCAGCCATCAGCCAGCGCCAGCGTATCTCGCTGTCGTATTTGGAGCAGCTCTTCGGTCGTTTGCGCCGCCACGAGTTGGTCGAGTCCATGCGTGGACCGGGTGGGGGCTACCGCCTGGCCAGACCGGCCAAGGACATCACCGTGGCCGACATCATTTATGCCGTGGACGAACCCCTTGACGCCACGATGTGTGGTGGCAAACAAAACTGCCATGACGACCAGGTCTGCATGACCCACGAGCTCTGGGCCAGCCTCAATCGGCACATGGTCGATTTCTTGGATGGCATCAGCCTTCAAGACTTGGTCAATGAGCAGCGGGGTAAGCAGTCTGCTGGTCTCGAGAGTCCAGTGACCCGACATGTTGTCTTCCATGAAGAGCGAGAGGCTGCTTACTAAGATGAACACCCCGATTTATCTGGATTACTCAGCCACCACGCCCGTTGACCCTCGGGTGGTCGACGCCATGCTGCCCTTTTTGCGTCAGGACTTTGGCAATCCGGCCTCTCGAAGCCACGCCTATGGCTGGAAGGCCGAGGAGGCTGTTGAGAATGCCCGACGTCAGGTGGCCGACTTGGTGGGGTGTGATGCCAAGGAATTGGTCTGGACCTCTGGTGCAACGGAGTCCATCAACCTGGCCATCAAGGGTGCAGCCCACTTCTACAAGGACAAGGGGCGGCACCTGATCACCGTCAAGACCGAACACAAGGCCACGCTGGACACCTGCCGTGAGCTGGAGCGAGAGGGGTTCGAGGTGACCTACCTGGATGTCCAGGAGAACGGCCTGATCAACCTGGACGATCTTCGTGCGGCGATTCGGCCCGACACCATCTTGATCTCGGTCATGCTGGTCAACAACGAGATTGGGGTCATTCAGGACATCGCGACCATTGGCGAGATCTGTCGCGAGAAGGGCATTGTTTTTCACGTCGACAGTGCCCAGGCCACAGGCAAGGTTCAGATCGATCTCTCCACGCTCAAGGTCGACTTGATGTCCTTCTCCGCCCACAAGACTTACGGACCCAAGGGCATTGGCGCACTCTTTGTTCGTCGCAAGCCCCGCGTGCGGCTGGAGCCCCTGATTCATGGTGGTGGCCATGAGCGGGGTATGCGTTCCGGTACGCTGCCCACCCACCAGATTGTCGGCATGGGCGAGGCCTTTCGGATTGCCAAAGAAGAAATGCAGACGGAGAACGAGCGCATTCGCATGCTGCGGGACCGCCTTTGGAGCGGTCTGAGTCAGATTGAGGCCACCTATCTGAACGGTGACATGACCCAGCGCGTGCCGCATAACCTAAACGTTAGCTTTAACTACGTCGAGGGTGAATCCCTGCTGATGGCCGTCAAGGACATCGCGGTCTCCTCGGGTTCGGCCTGCACGAGCGCATCGCTAGAGCCCAGCTATGTCCTGCGGGCACTTGGCCGCAGCGACGAGCTGGCCCATTCGTCCATTCGCTTTTCCGTGGGTCGTTTTACCACCGAGCAGGACGTGGATTTTGCAGTGGCCCTGCTCAAGGACAAAGTGGCCAAGCTGCGCGAGATGTCGCCGCTCTGGGAGTTGGTCCAAGAGGGCGTGGATCTCAACACCATTCAGTGGGCAGCCCACTAAACCATTTTTCATCTATTCATCGTTCAGGAGTTAGCCGTGGCCTACAGCGACAAAGTTATTGATCACTACGAGAATCCTCGTAACGTCGGATCGCTCGACAAGAACGACCCCAATGTGGGCACCGGCATGGTCGGTGCACCAGCCTGTGGTGACGTCATGAAGCTTCAGATCAAGGTCAATGACCAGGGTGTGATTGAGGATGCCCGTTTCAAGACCTACGGTTGTGGCTCGGCCATTGCGTCTTCGTCACTGGTGACCGAGTGGGTCAAGGGCAAGACCCTTGATCAGGCCATGGCCCTGAAGAACACCGAGATCGCCAATGAATTGGCGCTGCCACCGGTTAAAATTCACTGCTCTATCCTGGCCGAGGATGCCATCAAGGCGGCGGTCGAAGACTATAAGAAAAAACATGGCCATCACGCTGACTGAGAAAGCCGCCCAGCACATCTCTCGCTTCATCGAAAAACGGGGCAAGGGACAAGGCATACGGCTCGGCGTTCGAACCACTGGCTGTTCTGGCTTGGCTTACAAGCTGGAGTTTGTCGATCAGCCAGAGCAGGCTGACCTGACCTTCCAGAGTTTTGGTGTCAACGTCTTTGTCGACCCCAAGAGCATGCCCTACATCGATGGCACCGAACTCGATTTTGCCAAAGAGGGTCTCAACGAGGGCTTCAAGTTCAACAATCCCAACGTCAAGAACGAGTGCGGCTGCGGTGAGTCATTCCAGGTCTGAGGCCCCGGTGGGCAACAGCCTGCTCACTCAGGATTTTTTTAGTCTGTTTGGTCTCCCCCGAAGCTACGACCTGGCCTTGGACCAACTCGAGTCTGCCTGGAAGCGTCTTCAGGCGGTGGTTCATCCCGACCGGTTCGCTGGCGGTGGGGATGCCCAGCGCCGGATGGCCTTGCAGTGGAGTACCCGGATCAACGAGGGCCACCAGACCCTCAAGCACCCGATCTCCCGAGCCACCTACCTGCTGACACTCAGCGGGGTCGATCTGCAGACCGAATCCAACACCAGCATGCCGGCTGAGTTTCTGATGACTCAAATGGCTTGGCGTGAGGCCCTGGATGAGCTTCGCGAAGAATCCGATGCGGAGCGACGGTCGCGGAGCAAGGCCGCCCTTCGGCAGGCGGTCGATCAGTTCTGGCAGTCGGGTGAGGCGCGACTCGTGACCCTGTTATCCGGGCATACCGATCCGAAAGCCCTGGCCGAGGCCGCCGATCTGGTTCGTCAGTTGATGTTTGTAAAGAAGTTCGAACAAGAACTGTTGGAAAGTTAGAGCCATGGCCCTGCTGCAGATCAGCGAACCAGGTGAGTCCACCGTTCCCCACCAGCGCCGTCTGGCGGTTGGGATTGACCTGGGCACGACGCATTCCTTGGTGGCAGCGGTTCGTTCCTCTCAGGCCGATGTCCTGCCGGATGCTCAGGGGCGTCGGCTGACGCCATCGGTGGTTCGGTATCAGCAGGATGGATCAGTCGTTGTGGGATGGGAAGCCCTGGAGCAGATTGCGCAGGATCCCAAGAACACCATAGCCTCGGTCAAACGCCTCATGGGCCGTGGGGTTGACGATGCGATTCGACAACGCTCGCCCTATCAGTTGGCTGTTCAAGAACCGGGACAGACTGGTCAGGTCAGAATTCAGACGACCGCTGGTGCAGTCTCTCCAGTCGAGGTGTCAGCGGAGATCTTGCGACAGCTTCGCCGCCAGGCCGAAGAGACCCTGGGCGATGAGCTGGTGGGTGCGGTGATCACGGTGCCAGCCTACTTTGATGATGCCCAGCGGCAGGCCACCAAAGATGCCGCCCAGTTGGCAGGCATCAGCGTCTTGCGCCTGATCAACGAGCCAACGGCAGCCGCCTTGGCCTATGGTCTCGAATCAGGGGCCGAAGGACTGTATGCAGTCTATGACCTTGGTGGCGGCACCTTCGACATCTCCATCCTGCGACTGACCAAGGGGGTCTTTGAGGTCGTGGCCACGGGAGGGGATGCAGAGCTGGGCGGAGATGACTTTGACGAACGACTTGCCGAGCATTGGATGGACCAGTGGCAACTGGATCGCGCCCAACTGTCCCATGCCGAATGGCGGCGGCTGGTTCGACTAGCCAGGCAGATGAAGGAATCTCTCTGCGACCAGACGGCGCCCGATCTGGTGATCCAAGCGCCTTATGCCCTGGACGACTCTTCCAAGCTAAAGGCTAGCGCCGGGGTCTTGAGCGCGGGTGTGTCGCAAACCATATTTGTCGAGCTCACCAAGGACCTGGTCGACCGCAGTCTCCAGGCCTGTGAGCAGGCCCTCAAGGATGCAGGCCTTCAGGTTGGACAGGTCCAAGGCGTGGTCTTGGTGGGAGGTTCCACGCGCCTGGTCAACGTGAGACAGGCCGTGTCCCGGTTTTTTGGCCAGCAGCCGCTTGCCAACATCAACCCCGATGAGGTCGTTGCCATCGGTGCAGCCCTGCAGGCCAATCTCTTGGCAGGCCATGGCAGTGGAGAGGACTGGCTGTTGCTAGACGTCCTGCCATTGAGCCTCGGGCTGGAGACCATGGGTGGCCTGGCCGAAAAAGTCATTCCGCGCAACACGCCCATTCCAGTGGCCCGTGCCCAGGAATTCACCACCTTCAAGGACGGTCAGACCGCCATGGCCATCCATGTGGTGCAAGGGGAGCGGGAGTTGGTCAGCCAGAACCGTTCATTGGCCAAGTTTGAGCTGAGGGGCATGCCCGCCATGACCGCTGGTGCCGCCCGCATTCGCGTCACCTTCCAGGTGGATGCAGATGGTCTGCTGTCGGTCTCCGCCCAGGAGACCAGTACAGGTGTGATGGCCAGTGTTCAAGTGAAGCCGTCCTATGGGCTGTCGGATGGTGAGATCGCCCAGATGCTCCAAGACGCCTACGCCCATGCCAAGGATGACATGCAGGCGCGAGCACTGCGTGAGCATCAGGTGGATTTGCAGCAGTTGCTGGAGTCACTCAGTCAGGCGCTGTCCGCCGATGGTGACCTCTTGTCTGATGATGAGCGTCAGCAGCTGGATCGGGAAATGGTGGCGGCTCGATCGGTCTGCGGCGGCCAGCAAGTCGAGGCGCTCAAGCGGGCCATCGACCAGCTCTCCAGGCTCAGCGAGCCGTTCGCTGCCCGTCGGATGGACCGGGCTGTCTCCATGGCGCTCACCGGCCAGTCCATCGATCAACTCTAACGGGACCTGTCATGCCCAAGATTCAAGTTCTTCCGCACGTCGACATTTGTCCAGAGGGCAAGACTTTTGAGGTGGCCTCAGGGGCCAACCTCTGTGAGAGCCTACTGGCTCAAGGGATCGCCATCGAGCACGCCTGCGAAATGAGCAAGGCCTGTACAACCTGCCATGTGGTGATTCGTCAGGGGTTTGCCAGCCTGACCCCGTCCGAGGAAGACGAGGACGACCTGCTGGATCGGGCCTGGGGGCTAACCGCCCAGTCCAGACTCTCCTGTCAGGTGGCCGTGGCCGACCAGGACCTGCAGGTCGAGATCCCGCGCTACACCATCAACCACGCACGCGAGAACCACTAGCGGTTCTCCGCGCTACTCGTTCGCTAGTCTTCTCGTCGTAACGCCGGAAACAGAATCACGTCTCGAATACTGGCACTGTCCGTCAGCAGCATGATCAGTCGATCGATGCCAATCCCGCAGCCGCCGGCTGGTGGCATGCCAAACTCCAACGCGCGGATGTAGTCGGCATCGAAGTACATGGCCTCCTCATCGCCAGCCTCTTTGGCGGCCACCTGACGGTTAAATCGATCGGCCTGGTCCTCGGGATCGTTGAGCTCTGAGAACCCGTTGGCGATCTCTCGTCCCGTGATGAATAACTCAAAGCGCTCGGTGATCTCGGGGTTCGCATCAGAGGCCCTGGCCAGTGGGGAGACCTCAACCGGATAGTCAATGATGAAGGTGGGCTGCCAGAGTTTGTGCTCGGCGACCTCCTCGAACAGGGCCAGCTGCAACGCGCCCAGGCCCGCATGAGACAGGGGCGGCTTGTTGGCATCGATGCCATGCTGACGGAGCAGGCCTGAGAGGGCCTGCTTGTTCTGCAAATACTCTGGCTTGATCTCCGGCGCATGTCTGGCGATGGCCTGGGCAATGGTGAGCCGCTCAAAAGGCTTTTCCAGATCGACGGTCTGTCCAGCATAGGTCAGCACGGCAGAGCCCGTGGTCACCATGGCGGCTTGACGAATGATCTGCTCGGTAAAGCTCATCATCCACTGGTAGTCCGTGTAGGCGGCGTAGAACTCCATCATGGTGAATTCAGGGTTGTGCCGTGGACTCAGGCCCTCGTTACGGAAATTGCGGTTGACCTCATAGACACGTTCAAATCCGCCCACCAACAGTCGCTTGAGATAGAGCTCCGGCGCGATTCGCAGAAACATCTCCTGGTGCAGGGCGTTGTGGTGGGTCACAAACGGCTTGGCCGCCGCGCCGCCTGGAATGGGATGGAGCATCGGTGTCTCCACCTCTAGGAAGCCGTGCTCTGCCATGAAGTGGCGTATGGCGGTCAAGGCCTTGGAGCGGGTGAGAAAGACGTGCTTGGACTCCGCATTGACCATCAGGTCCAGGTATCGCTGCCGATACCGCATCTCGGTGTCGTGAAGTCCGTGAAACTTGTCGGGCAGTGGACGAAGGCTCTTGGCCACCAGGCGAAGGGAGGAACAGCGAAGGGACAATTCACCCTTCATGGTCTTGAACAAGACCCCCTTGGCCTCAATCAAGTCGCCCATGTCCCAGTGCTTGGCCATCTGGTGGGCCTCTTCACCCACGCCTTCGTCGTTCAGATAGAGCTGAAAGCGTCCGGTGGCATCGGCAATGGTGAGAAAGCTCGCCTTACCCTGAACGCGTTTGAGCATGATGCGACCAGCCAGGCTCACCTGAACGTGCTCGGTCTCCAGGGTCTCTCGGCTGTGGTCCTTGTACCGCTCGTGCAGTGGCTCTGCGCGATGGCTGGGGTTGACGTTGTTTGGGAAGGCCTGTCCCTGTTGCCGACGAATCTCAGCCAGCTTGTGCCGGCGTTCGGCCATGATCTGGTTCTCATCTTGGGCCGGCTGTGAACCGTCGGTGGCTTGTCCGTTGGCCTGGGGGGAGGAATGGTGGTTCTGAGTCATGGCTTAGACCCCTTGCTTGAGGCTGGCTTCGATAAAGGCGTCTAGGTCGCCATCGAGCACTTTTTGTGTGTTTGAGATTTCGACGTGGGTTCGCAGGTCTTTGATACGGGACTGGTCCAATACATAGCTGCGAATCTGGTGTCCCCAGCCCACATCGGTCTTGCTGTCTTCCAACTTCTGCTGCTCGGCCATGCGCTTTCGCATTTCGTGCTCATACAGACGTGATTTGAGCATCTTCCAGGCCTCATCTCGATTGCGGTGCTGGGACCGGTCGTTCTGGCACTGGACCACAATGCCCGTGGGGACGTGGGTTAGGCGAACAGCAGAGTCGGTCTTGTTAACGTGCTGGCCGCCTGCACCAGAGGCTCGGTAGGTGTCCGTGCGAACGTCAGCGGGGTTGATCTCGATCTCGATGGAGTCGTCCACCTCGGGATAGATAAAGACCGAGGCAAACGAGGTGTGCCGTCCGCCACTGGAGTCAAATGGCGATTTTCGAACCAGTCGGTGGACCCCGGTCTCGGTCCGCAGATAGCCAAAGGCGTATTCGCCGCTGACCTTGATAGAAGCCGATCGAATGCCCGCCACATCGCCTTCGGTCTCCTCGAGCAACTCGGCCTTAAAGCCCTTTCGTTCACAGTACCGCAGGTACTGGCGCAGCAGCATGCTTGCCCAGTCGCAGGCCTCGGTGCCGCCAGCACCGGCCTGAATGTCGATGAAGCAGTTGGCGGGGTCCGCCGGGTTGGAGAACATGCGACGAAACTCCATGTCGGCCACACGGGCTTCTAGTCGCTTGGCATCCTCTGCCAGCGCGGCGATGGTCGAGTCGTCCTGCTCCTCGCGGGCCATCTCAAAGAGCGTTGCTGCGTCGTCCGTCTCGGATGTGAGTTCGGTCAGGGCCAGCACCACCCCTTCAAGGAGTTTCTTCTCTCGACCGACTTCTTGTGCTTTTTTGGGATCGTTCCAAAGGGCGGGGTCTTCGGCCTGGGCCTGGACGACCGCTAATTGTTTTGACTTCTCATCGAAGTCAAAGATACCTCCGGAGGTCTTTGACGCGGGTCTGGAGGTCGGTTAACTGCTGGTCTAACTGATTGAGAAATTCGGCGTCCATAGACTTCTTCTGGTTCAACTGACTGTAAACCTAGCATTCTAGCGGGTTTCAGCACGCTTCTTCGGTCGGGGTCTGGGCTGCTCGAATGAGCAACTGGAGGCTCTGATGGCCCTGCCAGTCGTTGATTTGCAACTCGTAGGCCAGTTCGACCTCGGGCGGCAGAGTCTCCGGGGCATCAAACCAGATGGCTTGGAATCGATGGGCTGGAGACTGGGGCAGTTGGAGTCCGAGTCGAAGATGCCGGTCTTTAAGCCGTTGCTGGCTGACGATGCGAAAACGATTGCGAAACAGCGGGCGCGGAAAGCCTTGGCCCCAGATCAACTGGTCAAGGGTCCGTACCAAAGCCAGATCGTGATGGTCTGCGGCCAATGGGCCGTCGGTGATGAGCTGGTTGGTAAAGAGGCTCTCATCGGGGGCAAATGCGGCCACGGCCTCCTCGAGTGCTTTTTCGAACAATGGGAGTTGTTCGGGGCGACCCAGGGTGAGTCCGGCCGCCATGGCATGTCCCCCAAACGCCACAATCAGACCGGGGTTCTGCGTGTGGACCCGCTCGAGAACGTCGCGAAGGTGAATCCCCGGAATCGACCGTCCGGAGCCTTTCAGGCTGCCATCTTCGGCCTGTCCAAAGACCAGGCTGGGCCGGTAGAAGTGGTCCTTGACCCGGCTGGCCAGCAGACCCACCAGTCCGATTGACCAGTTGGGCTGAAAGAGCACAAAGGCCCGACGGCTCTGCTGCCCCTCAAGAGACTCTGCGAGCACCAGGGCCTCCTCGCGGCTGGTGGATTCCTGCTCCCGCCGTTCCACATTGAGGCTTTGGAGCTGCTGGGCCAAGGGCAGGGCCCTCTCAGGCGTGTCGGCCAACAGACACTGGATGCCCACGGTCATGTCCGCGAGTCGGCCTGCTGCGTTGAGACGTGGGCCGATCGCAAAGCCAAGGTCCTCGGTCTGGGCCTGAGCGGGATTCTTGCCGGCGACCTGAAACAAGGCGGTGAGGCCGGGTGGGCAGTTGCCTTTCTGAATGCGGCGTAACCCTTGACTGACCAGTAGGCGATTGAGGTCATCGAGTCTCACCAGATCGGCCACGGTGCCCAGGGCCACCAAGGCGAGCAAGTCGTCGATGCGGGGCATGTCGCGGGCTGGCGGGGTTGCGGATTGCTGGGCCAGCCAGGTTCGGACGGCCATGACCAGATAAAAGGCCACCCCAACGCCCGCCAATTGCCGGCTTGGAAAGTCGTCTCCACCCAACTGCGGGTTGATGATTCGGCACGATGGAAGGTCTTGACCTGGCAGGTGGTGATCCGTCACCAGCACCTGCAGTCCCATCGCCTGGGCGTGGGCCACACCGGCCATCGCCGAGATGCCATTGTCAACGGTGATGATCCAGTCTGGTCGATGACCACCTGCGCGAGCCAGTGCCTGATCCACCAAGGCGGGGGTGAGCCCATAGCCCAGTCGAAATCGATCCGGCACGATAAAGTCAACCTTGGCCCCCAACCGGCGAAGGCCCAGCACCATGACCGCAGTGGCGGTGGCCCCGTCTGCGTCGTAGTCCCCAGCAATCAAGAACCGCTGTCCCTGGCCAATGGACCGACCGATGGCCTCGGCAGACTCCGAGAGGTTCGCCAGCAGACGTGGCGGCGGCAGACGGGTCAGCGACACGTCCAAAGAGTCCAGTCCCTGAATCCCCCGGCTCGCCAGACAATGGGCGACCACAGGGTGAAGCCCAGACGAGACCAGACTGGCCTGGAGCCTTTCATCAACCCTGCGGTCTTCCAGTTGTCGGTGGTGAAGTCGGCTCATACGGGCTGGCCCTTTAGTCGAGTTCATCGACGCTGAGCGACTGGAGTAGGTGGCTCAACACCTGCTCAAGAGTCCTGCTTTTTCTGAACCACGGGCTGCGGTCGACCACTCTTCTCCATCGCCAGGAGGTGGATGGTCGCTCAATGAAACGGGTGGACCAGGGGCTGGCCAGAATGAGTCCGCCGACCTCGTCCTGGTCTATGGACTCGAGCACCGCGAGCCACTGGTCTAGCCAATCCACCAGGTCCTGCTCCTGCCAAAGACCATCCATGACGGGGGCAGTCTGCAGGCTCAGGCGGGGTGAAAATCCCAGGCGACCCAGCCACTGCAGCAGCCCACTGAGGTACAGGGGCAGGTGTTGAGTGTCTCTCGAGTCAATCGACTCGGGCAGGGTTGGCAGGACGATGGGCAGGCTGCCGACTCCCCAAGGCCAGAGCGTCTGGGCCTGCTGGGGATTCGCCTGAGACTGTTCAAAGACCGCCATCTGGAGTGCATTGATGGACCGTCGCCAGAGGCTCGCCTGTTGTCCTGTGGGCTCATGATCTGGCAGGTGCTCGCCCACGACCAACTCTGGCATGGGGCTGACCAGGTCGATGAGTTGGTCAGAGGCCAGGTAGAGCTGACCGCTTCGACCTTGCATCAGCGAGCCGCCCATGTCCTCGCAGAGTTGGGCCACCGCCGGCATGGCGCTGGTTGGCCAGTGGACTCCTTGTGTGCGCAATTCAACCTGATTGGTTGAGACTTCGAGTCTTGCCGGACTCAGTCCAACAATGGTTTGTTGTTCTCTGACGTCCAATCCATCGGCCAAGGCCGCCAGGCTGGCCCATGGAAAGTGCTGAATGGTCATGCCAAGGCAGAGCCTCTCCGCACAGACGGCCTGGGCGATGGGCAGAAGCCCTGCCGAAAACGGCTGTTGGTGGACGTCCAGCATCGGTTGGGGTGCTGGTGCGCTTCGTCGCAGCCAGGCCAAGGATCGCGTGGCGGAGGGGGACAGATGAACGCGCCGCGTGAGCCAGCCCTGCGAGCCAACGAGTTGGGTAATCTGCTCTGCCTGTGAGGTAGGCAGCAGGGCATTGACCAGGAGCCGCCACGCGGTGCGTCCGTAGAGCCAATCCTGCTGCCGGCTATGGTCTCGGCGATCGTCTCGCTTGCGTCGTCTGAAGGGGTTGGCCATGCGTCGAGTATCGCAAAAACAGCTCAGCCGCTGTGGCACACTGCGCGAATGATCTATGAGCTCCAGTTGGGCCTTCGCTACATTCGAGGTGGCCGAGGCAGAGGATTTGTGAATTTCATCTCTGCCATGGCAACCATGGGCATTGCCTTGGGGGTGGCGGCCTTGATCATGGTGTTGTCGGTGATGAACGGGTTTCAGACGGAGGTCCGTGATCGAATGCTGGGCGTCTTGTCTCATGTCGAGATCCGAACGCCAGGCTACAGTCAGCAAGACTGGGCCGCTGCTCAGTCGGCACTGCGTCAGACTCAGCCTGGACTGCAGGCTGGCCAATCCCCCTTTGTGAGTGGTCAGGCCATGCTGACGCGTGGTGATCAGATGAGGGGGGTCATGCTGCGTGGGGTGGAGCCCAGCACAGAGCCCTTGGTCACCCAGGCACTGGCCAGGCTTCAGGCCGGTCAGCTCGACAGCCTCAAGCCAGGTGAGTTTCAGGCGGTGATTGGGCGTGAATTGGCCATTGCCTTGGGCTTGGGAATGGGCGAGAGCTTTCAGCTGGTCGTGGCAGACCTGTCTGGTGGGCCTGCCGGTCTCACACCCAAGACCAAGACCTTTAAGGTGGTGGGTATTTTTGCCTCGGGGCATTACGAGTACGACAGCGGCCTGGTTTTCGTTCATCGTCGCGATGCAGGCGTTTTCCTCAGAGACCAGGCGACCGAGGGACTTCGAATCGCGCTAAAAGACATGCAGGCTGCTCGGAGCTTCGCAGCCGAGTTGTCCACCCGTCTAGACCGCGGATTTCTGGTTCGGGACTGGACGCAAGAAAATCGCAACTGGTTTGCAGCAGTGGAGCTTGAAAAGCGCATGATGTTCATCATCCTCATGCTCATCATCGCGGTCGCTGCCTTCAATTTGGTGTCGATGCTGGTGATGACCGTGATGGACAAGCGTGGTGACATTGCCATTCTTCGGACCATGGGGGCTCAGCCCAAAGGCATTCTGCTCATTTTTATGACCCAGGGGCTGTGCCTGGGCCTGGTCGGTGTGGCTGCTGGCACCGCACTCGGCGTGCTGGGGGCCTGGCAGATTGACGCGGTGGTGGGATTTTTCGAGGGCTTATTCGGATTTCAGGTTCTGCCCAAGGGCATTTACCTAATCGACCGACTGCCATCAGACCTGCGTTGGTCAGACGTCGGACAGATTTCGGTGACCGCCGTGTTGCTGTCTTTTCTCTCGACCCTCTACCCGAGTTATCGGGCGGCGGCCACCCAACCGGCCCAGGCGCTGCGATATGAGTAAGACCCATCAGCCGGTCTTGGCCTGTCGTGGACTCAGCATGCGATTTGAGGACGCGGGTCGTCTGGTGGTGCCCTTTTCGGGCTTTGACCTTCAGGTACAGGCAGGGGAGTCCGTTGCCATTACTGGGCCATCTGGGGCTGGCAAGACCACACTGCTTCAGTTGTTGGGAGGGCTCGAGCGAGCCACCGAGGGGCAGGTCATGATTCAGGGGCAGGACCTGAGCCGTCTGTCGGATCGAGATCGAACTGCACTGCGAGGCAAGGCCATCGGGTTTGTCTATCAATTTCACCATCTGCTGGGCGAGCTGACGGCCTTGGAGAACGTCGCCATGCCTCTGCGCATCGCTCGGGTGCCGATTGCACAAGCACGCAGCCGCGCAGCCGAACTCCTCACGCAGTTGGGCCTGTCCCATCGACTGGATCACCTTCCCGGTACACTCTCGGGTGGGGAACGTCAGCGGGTCGCCATTGCCCGAGCCCTGGTCACCAAGCCGGCCGTTGTGCTGGCCGATGAACCCACCGGTAATTTGGATGCGGCCAATGCAGCTCAGGTCTTCGATCTCTTGATGACCCATGTCCGTGCTCAGTCTGCCGCGCTGGTGTTGGTGACACACGATCAGCGACTGGCTGACCGTTGTGACCGTGTGATTGGGCTGCACAGCCAAGTCAACTGAGCCTGGCTCAACCCCGCACCACATGCAGGATCAGGATCGGGACCGTCGACGGGCCAGTCTTTTGCGTCGGTGGCGTTTGACCACAACAGGCCAGACCATCCAGACCAGGGCATAGCCCGACACAGCCAAAAGGGTTCCCAGGCTGAGCACGCCAACCACCAAGGGCCAGCCGAGTCCCAGCATCCACTGGCCCAGTGCCACCAAGGACTCCACAGGGGTGGTGAACGAGAAGTCTGGCGGGGGTGGAAAGCCCGCCACGCTGAGGCTCATGGGATCCGCATGGGCAGTGGCGCCTGTGGTTGGGATTGACCAGCCGAATAGCCGAAAAATGGCCAGGCCCAAGGCTAGGCTCACGAGGTACAGCGGCACGAAGGTGATGGGGTTGGTGTAGAGGGTGACGAACACCGCCAGAGGCAGGTTCCAGTGAAAGACCAGCGCAGCCAGTGCCGCTGACAACATCTGAAAGGGGGCTGGCAAGAGCCCACAAAACAATCCAGCCGCCAGTCCCCCAGCCACCGATCGACGGCTGAGGTGCCAGAGCCCTGGGTGGTGAACGGCGGGACCCAGCATCCGAAACCAGCGATTCTCGTTAAGGCTGCTGGCGTCAGGCAGGCGAGATTTGAAGTACTGCCGCATGGTGCCAAGATTGTATGCTCTTGGCATCATGACAGCCGCAATTCGCTTGGTGGATTCCCACTGCCACCTGGACTACCTGCAAGACCCAGAGGCCTCTTTGGCCTTGGCGCTCGAGGCGGGTGTCGCCACTGTGGTGGTGCCAGCGGTCAGTCCAGAGAATTTTGATCGGGTGCAGGCCTTGGCCGAGCGCCATGACGCGGTCTTTTATCTCTTGGGGCTTCACCCCTGTTATGCCGATCGGCTGAAAGACGACAGCCTCTCTATCCTAAAAGCTAGGGCCTTGGCGGCCCGGGACGATCCCAAGTTCTTAGGAATTGGCGAGATCGGGCTGGATTACTTTGTTCCTGACCTGAATCGAGATCGCATGCATTCATTTTTTCACGCTCAACTCCAACTGGCCCGAGACCTCGACAAGCCCGTTGTCTTGCATGTTCGCGCGGCCCAAGACCAGGTGGCGGCCGGCCTGCGTCGATATGGCATTCGAAGAGGCATTGCGCACGCCTTCAATGGCAGTGACGTGCAGGCGGCCAGGTTTGTCGACCTGGGGCTCAAGCTGGGATTTGGGGGTGCGGCCACCTTCGCCAGGGCCACCCGACTTCAGAGGCTTTTTAGAGAGTTGCCGCTAGAAGCGTTGGTGCTAGAGACGGACAGTCCAGACATTGCACCGGCCTGGCTGCCAAAAGATCAACAGAACGAACCACATCAACTCCAACGAATCGCACAGACACTGGCGGACCAGAGAGGCTTGCCCTTGGCGGCCCTGGCACAGGCGACCAGCCAGAACGCCGCGACGGCCCTCGGTCTGCCTCAATAAGCGGGCGTCATCATGTGGGTCTTTTGCCTGGCCTCGGCCTGGCTGAGTGGTCTGCTTTGGCTGTTTTCGCTCGACGAACTGCCGGAGCTTGGCTGGTCCGCGGCCACGATCGTTGGATCGAGTGCCCTCGGCCTGCTCATGGTGTTGGCCCTGCTGCGAGTCGATTGGCATCGGTGGTGGGGCCGGTGGGCTAGCCTTGCTCTAATTTGGTCTTGGATCGCCTGGATCGCAGTGGGCTATGGGGTCTGGCAGTCCAAGGAGCGTCTTGGTCAGCGGCTTGATCCAGAGGTCACCGAGCTCACCAGGTCCCTCGTCTTCGAAGTCCTAGACCTTCCGGTTCTGGTTGATCGCGGACGAGGCTTCATGCGGTTTGAGGCGGTGGTGCGCTCAGAAAACGGCGAGTTGACGTCGGAGCCGGCGCCGGATGCAGCACTCGACCAGAAGCTAGCGGTGGGATCGCGCCTTTGGATGATCTGGCCACTGTCGGCAGGCCAGTCGCCCCAACGAATGCCATCGACCTATTCGGCTGATACTCGGCGCATACACCCTGGTCAGGTCTGGTCGGCTCCGGTGCGACTTCGAACACCGGTGGGTCAGCGAAATGTGTATGGATTCGATCTGGAGACGTGGCTCTTTCAGAAGGGCATCGGACTATCCGGTGTCGTGAAGACGGATGCGTCCCCACCGGTTCTGCTGGATAGCCCGCCAAGCCTTCAGGGTCGTCTGGATCAGCTGCGTCATCAGATTCGCGAGCGCATTCGACTGTCTCTTGAGGATGGCCCTTACTGGGGGGTGATGGCCGGGCTGGTGGTCGGGGATCAGGCCGCGATATCGACCGATGACTGGCGCATTTTCTCCATGACGGGGATCTCTCATCTGGTCTCCATCTCGGGGATGCACGTCACCATGTTTGCCTTGCTGGCCCGATGGCTGGTGGCCCAGTTGTGGCGGGGTTTGTCGCGACCACCATTTCGATTGGGCCTCTGGTTGCCGGCCCCACCTGTCATGGCGATCGCGGGTGTACTGGCCGCCGTTGGGTATTCCCTGCTAGCGGGGTTCAACATCCCGGCTCAACGAACGGCGATCATGGTGACGGTCATGTCGGTAGGTCTGTTGATCGGCGAGCAGAGTCGACCCTGGCGCATGCTGGCCCTGACCCTGTTCATCGTCCTGCTGTTGGACCCAACAGCCGTCTTAGCCCCAGGTTTCTGGCTGTCTTTCGTCGCGGTGGCCATTTTGTTTTCGCAGCCCAGTGGCCTGCCAGCCTGGCAGTCGGTGATCCGAGCTCAGTTGGCCATCAGTCTGGCCCTGGCACCACTGACCATGCTGTTGTTTCAGCAAGTGTCCTTGATTGGCCCACTGGCCAATGCATTGGCCATACCGGTGGTGACCTTTCTGGTGACGCCGCTGGCCCTGGCCGGAAGCCTATTGGCGGGCCTTGGCTGGGATGCACCCTTGGTCTGGGGGCACTGGGTGTTTGCACAATTGCAGGCGGTTATGGTGTGGCTGTCAGAGCGGTCGTGGGCCAGCCTGCGATGGCATGCACCACCCATCTGGGCCGTGCTGCTCGCCTGCCTGGGTGTCTTGGGCGCACTGCATCGTCCGTTTGGGCGATTTCGACTGGTGGCGCCACTATTGGCTTTTGGGCTCTGGACGGGCAGACCAGTCCCGCCAGCGCCAGGCGAATTCGAGCTGCATGCCTTCGACGTGGGGCAGGGCTCAGCAGTACTGGTGAGAACCGCCTCCCAGGCCTTGCTCTTCGATACTGGGCCGACCATGGGGGCCACACATGCAGCCGAGCGTGTCATTGCCGCTCAGCTCGCGGGGTTGGGCCTGCGTCGGCTAACAGGTCTGGTGGTGTCTCACCAAGACGATGACCATGCCAGCGGAGCCCAGTGGGTCGCCGATCATTTTCGTCCGAATTGGGTGTTGGGCAGTCTGCCCCGGGGCTTTCCGCTGCGAGACTGGGTGGCCTGCCAGGCCGGACAGTCCTGGCAGTGGGACGGAGTCATCTTCCGCATGATCCACCCGTTTGAGAGTCCCGATGGTGAGTCCAAAGGCAGAAACGAGGATTCGTGTGTCCTCATGGTCGAGGACCAAAAGGGGCATCGCCTGCTGCTGACTGGCGACATCTCCCAGACCCAGGAGTCCGAGGTGTTGGCTCGTCAGCCCTGGCTCATGGGGATCGACAAGCGGGCCAAGGCTACAAAAACGATTCTGGTGGCAGCACACCATGGCAGTCGGGATTCATCGGGCGCTGACTGGCTGCAGGCGCTCGAGCCCGACTGGGTTCTGGTCCAAGCGGGCTATCGAAATCGCTTTGGCCATCCAACCCGGCCGGTGCTGGAGCGATCTGCAGCGGTTGGGTCCAGCGTGCTTCGAACGGATCTACAGGGCGGCTTGCAGATGCGTTGGCAGGATGGTCGGTGGCAGGTCAGCCAGGCCCAGACCCTGACCCGCCGGTTTTGGCATGTAACGCGACTGCCCGATTCTGATTACTGAGCAACCCAGCCGCCATCCATGTTCCAGGCTACACCCCGAACTTGGTCGGCCGCGGGGGAACACAGAAAGACGGCCAGTCCTGCCAACTGCTCCGGGGTGACGAACTCACCGGATGGCTGCTTCTCGAGCAAGAGGCGTTTTTTGGCTTCCTCGCCGGAGACCCCCTCGTTCTGGGCTCGGGCGTCCACCTGTTTCTGGACGAGTGGGGTGAGCACCCAGCCGGGGCAGATGGCATTGCAGGTGATGCCGGTCTGCGCAGTCTCCAGCGCGACCACTTTGGTCAGTCCCACCAGACCATGTTTGGCCGCCACATAAGCCGATTTCTGGGCCGAGGCCACCAGGCCATGGGCGGAGGCAATGTTGATGATGCGGCCGTAGTTACGTGTCTTCATGCCGGGCAGTGCCAGTCGTGTGGTGTGGAAGGCAGATGACAGGTTGATGGCAAGAACTGCATCCCATTTCTCAACTGGAAAGTCCTCGACCAGGCTCACGTGCTGAATCCCGGCGTTGTTCACCAGAATGTCGATCGATCCGAAGGTCGTTTCGGTGGTCTTCATCAGGTCTTCAATCTCTGCTGGCTTTGACATGTCGGCACCGTGGTAGCGGGCCTTGATGCCGTAGGTCTTCTCGATCTCCTGACGCAGGGTCTCAATCTGGGATGGTTCGCCGAAACCATTCAACAGGAGGTTCGCGCCTTGGGCTGCCAATGCGCGGGCCATTCCAAGGCCAATTCCACTGGTGGAACCAGTGACCAGGGCAGTTTTTCCAGCAAGCATGGCGGACATCGAGGCTTCCTTTCTGAAGTTGTTAGCATGTGTGATCCAGTCAGATTAGCAGGACCCGTTGCCCCATGTCCCAGACCGAGTGGTTGCAGATTCAGTGTCAAAGCCCAGCGGGCCCTCACCGCATGGCGGTTCGCAGTTGGGGATCTCGGGCGGCAGACCGGGTGGTCGTCTGTGTTCATGGGCTGACCAGGATCTCCCAA
Source organism: Pseudomonadota bacterium (assembly GCA_041171045.1). Lineage (GTDB taxonomy): Bacteria > Pseudomonadota > Gammaproteobacteria > Burkholderiales > Burkholderiaceae_A > Hahnella. Next base: position 20,030 of record JBEDMQ010000094.1, on the reverse strand, counting down.
GATTTTGAGCCGCTGGCCCAACGGCTGAGCAGTCGTTATTGGGTCTTGGCGCCCGACGTAGTCGGCCGAGGAGAGTCCGACCGCCTTGTGGATCCGAGTCACTACCATGTTGGTCAGTACGCCATGGACATGCAGGCCATGGCTCAGCAGTTGGGGCTCTCCACGGTCCACTGGGTGGGGACTTCGATGGGAGGACTAATCGCCATGGTGATGGCAGGCCAGGCGGCCTTGGGTGTGGGACTGGGCTTTCGATCCCTGGTACTCAACGATGTCGGGGCGGTGGTCAGTGGATCCGCCCTTGATCGAATTGCCCTCTACCTCGGAACCAACCCATCGTTTTCATCGTTCGAACAGGGCCGTGGCCTGGTGGAGAAAATCTTCGCGGGATTTGGCCCCCACACCCCGGAGCAATGGGACTTCCTGGCCCGCGCGGTCTTGCGCTTGGAGGCCTCTGGTCATTGGCGTTTTCATTACGACCCTCGCATCGCTGAACCGTTTCGGTCGGCGATTGCGAGCAATGGTGGACGGGCGGCAGACCTGGACCTTTGGGGTCTCTACGATCAGATACAAGCCCCGACGCTTCTTGTTCGCGGTGGGCTGAGCGACCTGCTGACCGAGGAAGTGGCCTTGCAAATGACCCTTCGAGGGCCTCGAGCACAACTCGTTACCATAGCTGGAGTGGGTCATGCACCGTCTCTGCTGCAGAGTGATCAGATTGACCTGATCGAAGGTTTTATTTCCAACCAGTCTTAAAAGGAGTTTGTCTTGTCGACGATTAAACGTCTTGAAGTGGGAGCCCGGATGTCCGAGGCCTGTATCTACAACGGCGTGGTCTACCTGGCCGGCCAGGTGGCAGCGGACCCTTCCGCTGATGTGGTGGGCCAAACCCAACAGGTCCTGGCTGCCATCGACCGTCTGCTGGCCCAGGCCGGGTCGGATAAATCTCGGATTTTGTCGGCGCAGATTTTCCTGGCAGACATCGCTGACTTTCCCAAAATGAACAGTGTCTGGGACACCTGGGTGGTTCCTGGGGCCACACCGGCCCGGGCTACGGTGCAGGCCGCCATGGCGGCACCCGCCTACAAGGTGGAGATCAAGGTCATCGCCGCCCAGGCCTAAGCTCTCCCGGTACCACCAAAACAAAAGGCCCTGGGATCCCGCCCAGGGCCTTTTTCGCATTCGCTAGGAGAACGACTGCGACTTACTTCCAGCCGGTTTTGTCGGCAATCTGTTGGGCCGTACGGATCTGCTTGGCAAAGTCACCGATGGCCTGGGGGTCGCGCTTAAAATCGCCCAAGGTCTTGAGGGCAGGGTTGTCAGCCTTGAGGCCAGCCAAGACGGGCCATTCGTTGTTGCCGTTGGCGAAATCGGTCTGGGCCTCTTTGCTAGCCAGGAACTCCAGAAACTTGCGCGCGTTGTCCTTGTTGGGCGCATTTTTCAGTGTGCCACCACCGGAGATGTTGATGTGGGTGCCACGGCCGGCCTGGTCTGGCCAGATGAGCTTGGTCTTGGCGACAACGGCCTGGTCCTCTGGCTTGCTGCTGCGCATGAGGCGAGCGTAGTAGTAGCTGTTGCTGACGGCTACACCGCACTCGCCCGAGGCGACGGCCACGATCTGGTCGGTATCGCCACCCTTGGGTTTTCGGGCCAGGTTGGCCACGACGCCTTTGGCCCACGCCTCAGCCTTGTCGGCGCCGTTGTGGGCGGCCTGGGAGGCGATCAGAGAGATCATGTAAGGATGTGAGGCGGTGCGTGTACAGACCAGGCCTTTGAGGGCTGGGCTGGCCAAGTCGGCATAGGTCTTGACCGAGTCAGCCTTCACCCGGGCAGGGTCAATGACCAGCACTCGGGCACGGGTCGTTAGTCCGAACCATAGGTTGCCCGAGCGTAGGCTGGCCGGAATGGCCTTTTCAAGTGAGGCCGACTGGGTGGCCTGAAAGAGGCCGTCTTGCTCGGCCGCGTAGAGGCGGGAGGCGTCGGCCAGCAGCAGCACGTCCCCGGGGCTGGCAGCCCCTTCGCTTTTGATTCTCTGCAGCAGTGCCTCGTCACCGGCACTCACGACATTGACTTTGATGCCGGTGGCCTTGGTGAACTTCTCATAGAGGGCGTCGTCGCTGCTGTAGTGCCGGGCTGTGTAAAGGTTCAGGACTCCGGCGGTCGCTTGTGCTTGCGCCTGGGGCAGGCCAGGGGCCAGGAGGGCGGCCAAGAGGGCCAATCCGACAAGCCGGCGGAATGGGAGTGGTGAGGATTTGGTGTTGATCTTGTTCATGGACTCTGATGGATTTGGATGGTTGTGAAAGTGAGTAAATAGTAATACGAACATTTCTTATTTGCAAGTACTAGGTTTGTCACCCAACGCATAGGGACCGGCGCCTTGGGGCAATTCCCAAAAGACAGTGAGCCGGTGCCTGTGACATAGTCCACCTGTATCTGATCCCAAACGAACAAAGGAGTCTTAAGTGAAACAACGACCCATGCTCACCCAGGCCGATGTCGAAATGATGGGCGCAGCCGCTGAGGCCGAGGCCAAGAAGAACAACTGGGTGGTCAGCATCGCCATTTGTGACGACGGCGGTCATCTCTTGTGGTTCAAGCGCTTAGAGGGTGCCCCTCCGGTCTCGGCCTACATCGCGCCCGAGAAAGCCAAGACCGCAGCCCTGGGTCGTCGGGAATCCAAGATCTACGAAGACGTGATCAACAATGGTCGGACCTCATTCCTCTCCGCGCCCGAACTCAAGGGCATGCTCGAGGGCGGTGTGCCAGTCATGGTCGACGGGGTCTGTGTAGGCGCCGTGGGTGTGTCCAACGTCAAGTCAAACGAGGATGCACAGATCGCCAAGGCGGGGATTGCGGCCCTGGGTCTGTAAACGGTCAACCTTATTGGCGAAGAGGCCGTGCCAACCTTGGCACGGCCTTTTTGTTTCTAGGCGGCTTTGCCCTGTAGTTCGGCAATCTTGACTCGCCACTCTCTTGGTCCGGATTCATGAACCGCATCGCCGTTGCTGTCCACGGCCACGGTCACCGGCATGTCCTGAATCTCAAACTCGTAGATGGCTTCCATGCCCAGGTCTTCAAAGGCCAGGACTCTGGACTTCTTGATGGCCTTGCTCACCAGGTAGGCCGAGCCCCCGACGGCAATCAGATAGGCCCGCTTGTATTTCTTGATGGTGGCAACCGTGTCCGCACCGCGCTCAGCCTTGCCGACCATGGCCAGCAGACCGGTCTGACCCAGCATGGTCTCGGTGAAGGAGTCCATTCGGGTTGAGGTGGTGGGACCGGCGGGACCGACGGCCTCGCCGGCAATGGGGTCTACCGGGCCTACGTAATAAATGACGCGATTGGTGAAGTCCACGGGCAGCTTCTCCCCTCTGGCCAGCATGTCGGCGATGCGCTTGTGGGCGGCATCACGGCCCGTCAAGAGCTTGCCGTTGAGCAGCAGAGTCTGACCGGGCTTCCAGCTGGCGACTTCCTGGGGCGTCAGGCTGTCCAGGTCGACGCGTTTACTCTTCTGGGTGTCTGCCTTCCAGCTGACATTGGGCCAGTCGGACAGGGAAGGGGGGTCAAAGACCGCCGGGCCACTGCCGTCTAGGTGGAAATGAATGTGCCGTGTGGCCGCACAGTTGGGAATCATGGCCACTGGCAGGTTGGCGGCATGGGTTGGGCAGTCCATGATCTTGACATCCAGAACCGTGGTCAGACCGCCCAGGCCCTGTGCCCCAATGCCCAAGGCGTTGACGCGGTCGTATATCTCGATGCGTAGTTCTTCGATTCGGTTCTTCGGTCCGCGGGCCTTGAGTTCGGTCATGTCGACCGGGGCCATCAGGGATTCTTTGGCCAGCACCGCAGCCTTTTCGGGGGTGCCGCCGATGCCAATGCCCAGAATGCCGGGGGGACACCAGCCAGCTCCCATGCTGGGCACTGTCTTGAGGACCCAGTCAGCGATGTTGTCGCTGGGGTTGAGGACTTGGAGCTTGGCCTTGGCCTCGCTGCCGCCGCCCTTGGCTGCGCAGATGACCTCGACGCCATCACCCGCCACCACCTCGTAGTGGATAACAGCCGGGGTGTTGTCTTTGGTGTTCTTTTTGCTGCCTGCCGGGTCTGCCAAGACAGAGGCACGCAGGGGATTCGAGGCCAGTGTGTAGGCCTGACGAACGCCCTCGTTGATCATGTCGGTGACCGACATGGTGGCGTCGGTCCACTGAACGTTCATGCCGATCTTGATGAAGACGGTCGCAATACCGGTGTCTTGGCAGATGGGTCGATGGCCCTCTGCGCTCATGCGACTGTTGGTCAGAATCTGGGCGATCGCGTCCTTGGCAGCGCTGCTCTGTTCTTTTTCGTAAGCAGAGGCCAAGGCATCTAGAAAGTCTTTGGGGTGGTAGTAGCTGATGAACTGAAAAGCGTCTCGGACGCTCTGAATCAGGTCGTTCTGACGAATGCTGGCCATGGTCAGGCTCTCCAGTGGTGATGTGAATTAATGGTGGTCGCTGGGCTTGTTCATCAGGCGATCGCAGTAGGCGATGGCAATCGCCGACAACAGAAAGACCACGTGAATCACTGTCTGGGCGATGAGCGTCTTCTCACTGTATTGCTCTGCATTGATAAAGGTCTTGAGCAGGTGGATGGACGAGATCCCAATGATGGCTGTGGCCAGCTTGACCTTTAGAACCGATGCATTCACGTGGGACAGCCACTCAGGCTGGTCGGGGTGGTTCTCCAGGTTCATTCGGGAGACAAAGGTCTCGTAGCCACCGACGATCACCATGATGAGCAGGTTGGAGATCATCACCACATCGATCAGGCCCAGCACGATCAGCATGATGGCGGTCTCGGTCAGGGGCTGACTGCCAGCTGCTGGGGTAAAGACACCAGACAGCAGGTGGCTCAATTCCACCCAGAAGTGAAAGACATAGACCGCCTGAGCCAGGATCAGGCCGAGGTAGAGCGGCAGTTGAAGCCAACGGCTGGCAAAGATCATTTGAGGCAAGGGTTTGAGGTGGCGCATATGACAGGGTCGGTTTTTTGTCGTAGATTAAGGATATAAGGCCTTTTAGGCAGGTAAAGCGGCTCCAGTTGTATACAAGAAGGCGCATACCCAGAACAGATTTCTATTATCTCTCAGGAGGAGACAACCATGTCCACCGGCATCGAATCGGTCATGCATGAGGATCGTATCTTTGAAGCGCCTCATGATTTTGCGGCCAAGGCCCGCATCAACAGCATGGAGGCCTACAAGGCCCTCTGCAAGGAGGCCGAGGATGATTACGCGGGCTTCTGGGCCAAGCGGGCCCGCGAGGAACTCACCTGGCACAAGCCCTTCACCCGGGCCCTGGACGAGTCCAACGCGCCCTTCTACAAGTGGTTTGATGACGGTCAGCTCAACGTCTCGCACAACTGCCTTGAGCGCAACATCGACAACGGCAATGGCGACAAGGTGGCCATTATTTTCGAGGCGGATGGTGGTCAGATTACCCATGTCACCTACAAGCAGCTCTATGCCAAGGTCTGCGCACTGGCCAATGGCCTGAAGTCTCTGGGATACAAAAAAGGCGATCGGGCCCTGATTTACATGCCCATGTCGGTCGAGGGTGTGGTGGCCATGCAGGCCTGTGCTCGTTTGGGCGTCATTCACTCGGTCGTGTTTGGGGGCTTTTCGGCCAAGAGCCTGCAGGAGCGGGTGGTGGATGCTGGCGCGACGCTGGTTATCGCTGCCGACGAGCAGTGCCGTGGCGGCAAGAACATCCCCCTCAAGCCAGCCGTCGACGAGGCTTTCTCCATGGGCGGCTGCGAGGGCGTCAAGCACGTGGTGGTCTATCGCCGCACCGGTGGCAATGTGCCCATGGTGGCTGGTCGTGACATCTACATGGACGAGCTGGTCAAAGGCCAGGCCGAGACCTGTGAGCCCGTCTGGGTCGAGGCTGAGCACCCCTTGTTCATCCTGTACACCTCCGGTTCGACGGGCAAGCCCAAGGGAGTCCAGCACTCCAGCGGCGGCTATCTGCTGCACGCCAAATTGACCATGAAGTACACCTTCGACATTCGTGACGAAGACGTCTTCTGGTGTACGGCCGACATCGGCTGGGTAACCGGCCACACTTATATTGCCTACGGGCCCCTGGCCTGCGGGGCCACCCAGATTGTCTTTGAGGGGGTGCCCACCTATCCGAATGCTGGTCGTTTCTGGGACATGATTCAGAAACACAAGGTCTCGATCTTTTACACCGCGCCAACGGCGATTCGCTCGCTGATCAAGGCCGGAGAGACGACGCCCGAGTACCACCCTCAACACTTCAACCTCAAGTCGCTGCGGCTGCTGGGCTCGGTTGGTGAGCCGATCAACCCCGAGGCCTGGATGTGGTACCACACCAACGTGGGCCATGGACGCTGCCCAATCGTAGACACCTTCTGGCAGACCGAGACCGGTGGCCACATGATCACCCCCATGCCGGGTGCGACCCCTCTGGTGCCTGGCTCCTGCACACTACCGTTCCCCGGCATTCAGGCGGCCATCGTTGACGAGGCCGGTGGGGACCTGCCCAACGGACAGGGTGGCATCCTGGTGGTGAAGAAGCCTTGGCCCTCCATGATTCGGACCATTTGGAACGATCCCGAGCGCTTCAAAAAGTCTTATTTCCCCGAGGAACTCGGCGGGAGGCTCTATCTGGCTGGAGATGGCGCGATCCGTGACAAAGACACGGGCTACTTCACCATCATGGGTCGTATCGACGACGTTCTGAACGTGTCGGGTCATCGCATGGGCACCATGGAGATCGAATCTGCCCTGGTGGCCAACCATCTGGTCGCCGAGGCCGCTGTGGTGGGCCGTCCCGACGAGTTGACCGGTGAGGCCATCGTGGCCTTTGTGGTGCTCAAAGGCGCCCGTCCCGCTGGAGAAGACGCCAAAAAGCTGGCCAATGAGCTGCGCAACTGGGTGGGCAAAGAGATCGGTCCGATCGCCAAGCCCAAAGAAATTCGGTTTGGCGACAACCTGCCCAAGACGCGTTCGGGCAAGATCATGCGCCGCCTGCTGCGTACCCTGGCCAAGGGCGAGGAGATCACCCAGGACACCTCCACCCTCGAGAACCCAGCCATTCTGGAGCAGTTGAAACAGGCGACCTGATTGGGTCTGGCCTGAAAGAGGGGCAGGGGGCTCCCGCAAGGGGTCGCCTGCCTGATACACTCTCGCCCTTGACTCTGGGCTTTTAACCCGAGTCGGATGTCCTCTCTGCGGAGAGATGGATGAGTGGTTTAAGTCGCACGCCTGGAAAGCGTGTATAGGTTAATAGCCTATCGGGGGTTCGAATCCCCCTCTCTCCGCCACACCTTTTGAAAAAGATATGAACACGGCCGAGGCTAAACGCGTTTTAGAGGCCGCCTTGTTGACCAGCAATGAGCCCATGTCAACGGCTCAGCTCAGGCGGCTATTCGAAGATGAATTCGACGAGGAGACGATTCGTCTGCTGCTCGACGATTTGCGTCGTGATTGGCACGACCGCAGTGTCGAGCTGGTGCCCCTCGCCTCGGGCTGGCGTTTTCAGTCTCGCCCCGAGATGCGCGAGTACTTGGATCGTCTCAAGAGTGAGAAGCCCGCTCGTTACTCACGGGCCGTGATGGAGACGCTGGCCATCATTGCCTACCGTCAGCCGGTTACCCGCGGGGACATTGAAGAAATCCGCGGCGTGGTGGTGGCCTCACCGGTGATCAAATCCCTAGAGGATCGCGGCTGGGTTGAGGCGATCGGACATCGGGATGCGCCCGGTCGTCCCGCACTCTATGGCACCACCCGCCAGTTTTTAGATGATTTGGGACTGCGGTCCTTGCAGGAGTTACCTGCGCTCGAGGATGGCTGGTCCGAGGCCGCCACCCATATGCTGCTGCAGGCGGGTGCCCCTGATGCACCGACCGATCAGCCTTTGGCAGCGGATAACCCAGCGGGCGACAACCCTGCGACCGACGCACCATGACACAGAAGGACTCTCAGTTGGATACTTCAGCAGCATCCCCCGACCAGGCGGACCAGGCCGACGACCTCGAGGATCTCGAGCAGGCTTCCGCAGAGGACACAGACTTTGACGAGGATGAGCCAGGGCCAGAGGCCTTCCACGACGGCCTAGACGAATCGGCACAGGATGACCAGCCAGAAGAGCCACTGCCCTTCCTGGCCCAGGATGCCGAGCAGAAAGAACAGCTCACGGCCAAACCCTCGGGCATGGATTACGACCCTCCCAAGCTTCACAAGGTGCTGGCTGACGCTGGCATCGGCTCCCGACGCGAGATGGAGGAACTGATTCTGGCCGGGCGTGTGTCAGTGAACGGTACACCGGCCCACATTGGTCAGCGCATCAGTCACACCGATCAGGTGAAAGTCAATGGCAAGCCCATTCGGTTTCGGGTCCAGCCGCCGCCCGTTCGAGTGCTGGCCTATCACAAGCCTGCGGGTGAGATTGTCACCAAGTCAGACCCCCAGCATCGCGTCACCGTATTCAAAAAACTGCCGTCCGTGAAGTTTGGGCGTTGGATCACCGTTGGCCGTCTGGACGTCAACACTGAGGGTCTGCTCCTGTTCACCACCTCGGGTGAGTTGGCCAATCGGCTCATGCATCCCCGAAATGAGGTCGAGCGGGAGTATGCCGTTCGAGTCCTTGGTGAGCTCGAAGACGAGCAGCTCGAGCAGCTTCGCACGGGGATTGACCTGGGAGATGGCCAGCCACCGGCTCAGTTCGATCAGATCGAACCCGCCGGCGGGGAGGGTGCAAACCGCTGGTACAAGGTGGTCATTCGCGAGGGACGCAACCGAGAAGTCCGTCGCATGTTTGAGGCCGTTGGCCGCACGGTCAGTCGTCTCATTCGAATTCGCTATGGACTGGTGGCGCTGCCATCCAGCCTTCGCCGCGGACAGTCTGCCGACCTTAACGAGGCCTCCGTGGCCGCCCTCATGGCCTCCGTTGGTCTGAAGGCTGCAGGTGCTGGCCGACCCCCTCAAAAGAAAAGTCGGTCTCAGGCGCGTCAACGTCCGGGGCCAGAGGCCTTTGGTGGGCCCATGTCCTCTGGCCAGAGGATTCAGCAGGACCCGCATGACCGGGCCTTGGATCAGCAGGACTGGGACGAGGAACACCAGGACGATGAGTGGCAGCCCTCCGGGCCAGATGCCCACCTGTCTCAGCTGGCGGGACCCGTCAAAAAACGTCAGGGCGCCAAACGACCCAATCCATTGCAGACTACCTGGGGCACGGCCAAGCCAGCCGGCCCACACCTCTCAGCGCCCCAGCGTCAGGGGGCGGGCGGCAAACGGCGCAAGAAGCCTGGCAGCGGGCCCTTGGGGGGGGCTTCGGCCCGTCCTACGGGTCAAGGCCCGGGACCTGGGGGCAGTGGGCGACCGGCCGGTCGAGGCGGGCCCCGCAAAAAAGGCCCCAGAAAGCCGCCCCCGGGTTGATTGATGGGCCCCAACCCTCTATAATCGCGCTAGAACTGATTTCACAGAAATGGGCTCCACAGAGCCCATTTTTTTTTGATTTAAATCTTTGAGTCGTTGTTTTGGGAGTGGCAGGTGGTCACAGATCGCACATGGCAGGCCGTAGAAGCCGGGGTTTCGACCCTGGGGTTCGAGCTCGTCGACTGTGAGCAGACCCCGGGTGGCATTCTGCGGGTGTTTATTGATGTTCCGACTGGCGAGCGGCTAATCGACATCAAGGATTGTGAGCAGGTGTCCAATCAATTGGTCCACCAACTGCCCGTCGAGGGCGTGGACTTTGACCGGCTCGAGGTCTCCTCGCCAGGCCTGGACCGCCGCCTGACCAAACCGGCTCACTTCGAGCGATTCATGGGGTGTCAGGTCAAGCTCAAGCTCAAACGCCCCTTGAGCAACCGCCGAAATTTTGAAGGTCGACTGGCCCATGTGGACAGTCCGCCCAGCCCAGATGCAGCACCAGCCTATCGCCTGGTGCTTGAGGAAAAGGCCGATGGTGAGTCGGTCCTTGATTTTGAGTTGTCTGATCTTGAACAGGCCCGTCTGGTGCCTGAATTTTCTTTCAAGGAGAAAAGGCGATGAGCCGTGAGATCCTGTTGTTGGCCGATGCACTCGCACGTGAGAAGAGCGTAGACCGTGACATCGTATTTCAAGCCATTGAGACGGCCCTGGCCTCGGCGACCAAGAAGCAATTCACCGACGAGGTGGATGTCCGCGTCACCATTGATCGGGACTCCGGTGATCACGAGGCGTTCCGGCGCTGGCTGGTCGTGCCCGATGGCGAACTCGAGGACCACGACCTGCAGATCATTCTGTCAGAGGCTCAAAAGCAGATCTCCGACATTGAGGTCGGCGATTACATCGAAGAAGAGCTCGAGCCCATTCCCTTTGGTCGTATCGGGGCCCAGGCCGCCAAACAGGTCATCCTGCAGCGCATTCGAGAGGCCGAGCGTGAGCAAATCCTCAAAGACTTCCTGGAGCGTGGTGAGTCGGTCATCAATGGCACGGTCAAGCGTCTGGAGCGTGGTGATGTCCTGATTGAGGCCGGCAAGATCGAAGCCCGACTGCCCCGCGATCAGATGATCCCCAAAGAGAATCTGCGTCCTGGTGATCGGGCTCGGGCCTACATGCTGCGTGTGGACCGCACACCACGTGGTCCGCAGATCATCCTGTCGCGGACGGCACCCGAGTTCATCATGAAACTGTTCGAACTCGAAGTCCCCGAGATCGAGCAGGGGCTGCTAGAGATCAAGTCGGCCGCTCGAGACGCCGGTGTCCGCGCCAAGATCGCTGTCCACACCAAAGACCGTCGCATCGACCCCATCGGCACCTGTGTTGGTGTCCGTGGCAGCCGTGTGCAGGCCGTGACCCATGAATTGGCTGGTGAGCGCGTGGACATTGTGCTGTGGTCAGAGGACCCAGCCCAGTTTGTGATCGGTGCCCTGGCGCCAGCCAACGTGAGCTCCATCGTGGTCGATGAGGAACGTCATGCCATGGACGTGGTGGTGGACGAGGCTGAGTTGGCGATCGCCATTGGGCGTGGTGGACAGAACGTTCGCCTGGCCTCTGAGCTGACTGGCTGGCAGATCAACATCATGACCAGCGAAGACGCCGAGAAAAAATCCGAGGAGGAGCGCGGCAAGGTACTGGCCACGTTTGTTGAGAAGCTGGATGTCGACGAAGAGGTCGCCGAGGTGCTGGTGGCCGAAGGCTTCTCCAGCCTAGAGGAAATCGCTTACGTGCCCATCGCAGAAATGCTCGAGATCGAAGCCTTCGATGAGGACACCGTCAACGAGCTGCGCAACCGGGCCCGCAATGCCCTGCTGACCGAGGCCATTGCCCAGGAAGAGAAGCTTGAGACCACCGCAGAGGATCTGCTGGCCATGGAGGGCATGGACCATGAACTGGCTGCCAAGCTGGCCGACGGCAAGGTCTTCACCCGTGATGACCTGGCGGAACTGGCTGTAGACGAGTTGATGGAGATGTCCGGCGTTGACGAGGCGCGTGCCAGCGCACTCATCATGAAGGCACGTGAACATTGGTTTGCCGACGAGCAAACCCAGGCGGACTAAGGGAGGCATAGGACTGGATGGCTGCGAAAAATGTTGAGAGTTTTGCTGCAGAGCTAAAGCTACCGGTCGAGACACTGCTCGAGCAGTTGAAGGCCGCCGGCGTCAAGAAGACCAAGGGGGAAGACCCCATCTCCGAGGCTGATAAAGAAAAGCTTCTGGAGGCCCTTCGCAAGGCCCATGGCGGCAGCGAGGTGGCCCCACGCAAAAAGATCACGATCACCAAGCGTCAGACCTCTGAGATCAAGCAGGCCGATGGCTCAGGCAAGTCCAGGACCATTCAGGTCGAGGTTCGAAAGAAGCGGGTCTTCGTAAAGCGGGACGAGAACGAGGCCGCGACCGAGGCCCCCCCCGTCGAGTCTGCCGCACCAGCGATTGATCAGGCCGAACTCGAGCGTCGTGAGGCAGAGGCCGCTCGTCAGCGTGAACTGCTGGCCCGCCAGGAAGAGGCCCGCCTGGCCAGGCTCGCCGCTGAAGAAGAGGCTCGTGCAGCCGCCCAGGCCGCAGAGCAGGCTGCCGCCAGTGCGGCAGCCAGTGCTCAGACACCGGACTCGGCGGAGCAGTCCCCATCCCCAGAGGTCACGGCCGCTGACACGGAGTCTGCTGCAGGGACCGATGCAGAGCCCGAGAAAAAATCCAAGGTTCGCAAGGTCACGGCCCAGCAGGCCACCGCCAACAGTGAGGCCCGCCGAGCCGTTGAGGACGAGGTCGCAGCCATCAACCGGCTGATGAATGCCGCGCGCACGGGGAAGTTGGCGGCCACCGCCAAGGCTCCCGAGCCGCCCAAGCCAGAGGCCAAGGCCGACACCATCACGCTCAAGACCCAGGTCAAGAAGCCCGGGGAAGAGACCAGCGACAAGCCAAAGGACAAGAAGAACGAGAAGTCGGTCAAGTCCTCACAGCTCTCATCGACCTGGCAGGAGGATGGCGCCAAGCGTCGTGCCTTGAAGACCCGTGGCGATGTCACCGGTGGAACCGGCGGCTGGCGTGGCGGGCCAAAAGGCCGCAACAAATCCGCTGAGAAGTCGGAGTCCAACTTTGTAGCGCCGACTGAGCCGGTCATCAAAGACGTTCACATTCCCGAGACCATCACCGTGGCCGATTTGGCCCACAAGATGTCGGTCAAGGGTGCGGAGGTCGTCAAGACCCTCATGAAGATGGGCCAGATGGTCACCATCAACCAGGTCTTGGATCAAGAGACCGCGATGATCGTGGTCGAGGAAATGGGCCACAAGGCCTTTGCCGCCAAGCTGGATGATCCCGAGGCCTTCCTCGAGGAGACCGTGGTCGATGGGCAGTCTGAATCGGAAACCCGTCCCCCAGTGGTCACCATCATGGGTCACGTTGATCACGGCAAGACCTCTCTGCTCGATTACATTCGTCGCACCAAAGTGGCTGCCGGCGAGGCCGGCGGCATCACCCAGCACATCGGTGCCTATCATGTGGAGACGCCCCGTGGCGTGATCACGTTCCTGGATACACCGGGTCACGAGGCGTTTACGGCCATGCGAGCCCGAGGCGCCAATGCCACGGACATCGTGATCCTGGTGGTGGCAGCCGACGATGGTGTGATGCCTCAGACCAAAGAGGCAATTGCCCACGCGAAGGCTGCTGGTGTCCCCATTGTGGTGGCCATCAACAAGATCGACAAGCCAGAGGCCAACCCAGAGCGAGTTAAGGGTGAACTGGTGGCAGAAGAGGTGGTGCCAGAAGAATTCGGTGGAGACTCGCCCTTTATTCAGGTCTCTGCCAAGACCGGTCAGGGCGTGGACGAGCTGTTGGAAAACGTCTTGTTGCAGGCAGAGGTCTTGGAACTCAAGGCACCCGTCAAGGCCATGGCCAAGGGCCTGGTGATCGAGGCTCGTATCGACAAGGGCCGAGGCCCTGTTGCCACGGTCCTGGTTCAGTCCGGCACCCTGCGCAAAGGCGACATTCTGCTGGCTGGCAGTGCCTTTGGCCGCGTGAGGGCTATGCTCGACGAGGCCGGTCGTCAGATCGACGAAGCCGGTCCCTCGATTCCTGCAGAGATTCTGGGCCTGACCGAGGTCCCTCAGGCTGGTGACGAGATGATGGCCCTGGGCGATGAGCGCAAGGCGCGCGAGATCGCCTTGTTCCGTCAAGGAAAGTTCCGTGACGTTCGCCTGGCCAAGCAGCAGGCTGCCAAGCTGGAGAACATGTTTGAGAACATGGCCGACCAGGCCAAGGTCCTGCCGCTGATCGTCAAGGCCGATGTCCAGGGCTCCCAAGAGGCCTTGTCAGCCTCCCTCCAAAAGCTCTCGACGGACGAGGTCCGCGTTCAGGTGGTCCACGCGGCCGTTGGCGCCATCACCGAATCCGACATCAACCTGGCCACTGCATCCAAGGGCGTCATCATTGGCTTTAACGTCCGTGCTGATCAAGCCTCCAAGAAGCTGGCCGAGGCCAATGGCGTGGAGCTGCGCTACTACAACATCATTTATGACGCTGTCGATGATGTGAAAAATGCCATGCAAGGCATGTTGGCGCCGGAGAAGAAAGAGGTGGCCCTGGGTCTGGTCGAGATTCGACAGGTCTTCAAGGTCTCTCGTCTGGGCAACATTGCCGGCTGTATGGTGCTCGAGGGCCTGATCCGACGTGGCGCCCGCATTCGTCTGCTGCGTGAGAACGTGGTCATCTGGGAGGGCGAACTCGACTCCTTGAAACGCTTCAAGGACGATGCCAAAGAGGTGAAAGAAGGCTTTGAGTGCGGTCTAACACTCAAGGGCTACGACGACATCCAAGAAGGAGACCAGCTTGAGGTCTTCGAAATCCAGGAAATCGCGCGCACCCTCTAAGGCCGCCGTCGACCGGGGCTTTCGAGTTGCAGACCAGATCCAGCGGGACTTAGCGGAGCTGCTGCGACTCGAGGTCAAGGACCCACGCATCGGGTTTGTGACGCTGACCGAAGTCGAGGTCACGCCCGACTACACCCACGCAAAGGTCTATTTCACCGTTCTGCCGGACGACGAGCAGACTTTTGAGAAGACGGCAGCGGGGCTTCAGGCCTGCCGAGGATTTCTTCGCCAACAGCTGGGCCGTCGGCTGCAGATTCACTCGACGCCTGAGCTGCACTTCATTCGGGATGATTCGGTGGCCCGAGGCATGGCCTTGAGTCAGTTGATCGACCAGGCCAATCAGGGAAGCGCCTCATGACCACGGTGGCCGCCCGTTTGCCCCGTAGGGCCCTCAATGGCGTATTGGTCTTGGACAAGCCCGTGGGTCCATCCTCCACCCAGGCGCTCTCCGCTGCCAAGCGCTTGTTTGGCGCGATCAAGGCTGGTCACGGTGGCACACTTGACCCCATGGCCAGCGGCATTCTGCCCGTTCTCTTCGGTGAGGCCACCAAGTTTGCCCAGCAAGGCTTGGATGCCGACAAGACCTACGTCGCAACCATTGCCCTGGGTCAGGAGACCGATACCGGTGATGCCGAGGGCCAGGTGATCAGCAGTCAGTCGGTCTCGGTGGGCCGGGCTGAACTCGACCGAGTACTGGCTGCACAGCTGGGCATGCAAGACCAAAAGCCACCCATGTATTCAGCCCTGAAGCACCAGGGGCGTCCCCTCTACGAATACGCCCGGGCCGGTCAGACGGTCGATAAGCCAGCCCGTCAGATTCACATTCACCAGATCGAACTCCTGTCCTTTGACTCCCCCACCGCGGTCATTCGCGTTTGCTGTTCAAAGGGCACCTACATTCGGGTGTTGGCGCAGACCATCGGCCAGCAATTGGGCTGTGGCGCTCATCTGGCTGCGCTGCGCCGCACTGGGGTTGGCAGCCTTCAGATTGACCAGTCCTTTAGCCTAGAGGCCCTAGAGGCCATGAGCCTGGAGAGACGCGAGGACTGCCTACTGCCGGTAGATGCCTTGGCAGGGCACTGGCCCATCGTTGTCCTGTCA
The DNA here is from genome assembly GCA_041171045.1 of Pseudomonadota bacterium. Taxonomy (GTDB): domain Bacteria; phylum Pseudomonadota; class Gammaproteobacteria; order Burkholderiales; family Burkholderiaceae_A; genus Hahnella. The sequence continues at coordinate 4,581 of JBEDMQ010000094.1, read as the reverse complement.
CCAGCCGAGGCACAGGAGTTGTCCTTTGGCCGCTCGATCGACTTTGAGGCCGAACGGCTGTCACAGGTGCTGGCGTCGGCCGGCTGTCACTCGCCTGACAAGTTCCGTCTTTACGATACCGAACAACATTTTCTGGGCACTGGTCAGGTGATCGATCACCGGCTATGGCCCGCGCGCCTTGTCGCGCAACCACTTTTTCACTAGGGAGTCTCTATGCGCCAACTGCGCAACATCGCCATCATTGCCCACGTTGACCACGGTAAAACCACGCTGGTCGACAAGCTCTTGTCTCAGTCCGGAACCTTCCGATCCAATCAGGCCGTTGCCGAACGGGTCATGGACTCCAACGATCTTGAGAAAGAGCGCGGCATCACCATTCTGGCCAAGAACTGTGCGGTGACCTATGAGGACACCCACATCAACATCGTGGACACACCGGGGCACGCAGACTTTGGTGGTGAGGTGGAGCGCGTCTTGTCCATGGTAGACGGCGTTCTGCTGCTGGTCGATGCCGTCGAGGGCCCCATGCCACAGACCCGCTTTGTGACCCGAAAGGCCCTGGCCCAGGGTCTCAAGCCCATCGTGGTGGTCAACAAGATTGACCGTCCAGGGTCCAGGCCTGACTGGGTGGTCAGCCAGACCTTTGACCTCTTTGACAAGCTGGGGGCCACCGAAGAGCAGCTCGACTTTCCAGTGGTCTATGCCTCGGCCTTGAACGGCTGGGCGACCCTGGACCACAAGAATCCTGGCACCGACATGCGTGCACTCTTTGAGGCCGTTCTTAAATACGTTCCTGTTCGGGACGACGACACCAGTGCACCCTTGCAGCTGCAGATCTGTTCACTGGACTACTCGAGCTATGTAGGCAAGATAGGCATCGGTCGTGTGGCCCGCGGCACCATTCGTCCGCTGCAAGACGTGATCATTCAGGACGGACCCGAGGGGACCCCCAAAAAGGCCAAGATCAACCAGGTTTTGACCTTCAAAGGTCTGGACCGTCAGGTGGTCGATCAGGCCCTCGCCGGCGACATCGTCCTGATCAATGGCATTGAGGACCTGAACATTGGCACCACGGTCTGCGATCCATCGGCGGTAGAGCCTTTCCCCATGCTCAAGGTCGACGAGCCCACGCTGAGCATGAACTTCATGGTCAACAGCTCTCCCTTGGCTGGCAAGGAAGGCAAGTTTGTGACCAGTCGACAGCTGCGTGAGCGTCTGGAGCGGGAACTCAAGAGCAACGTCGCCCTGCGTGTGGAATTTGGCTCAGACACCGACACTTTCTTGGTCTCGGGCCGTGGTGAGCTGCACCTGACGATTCTCTTGGAGAACATGCGCCGCGAGGGGTATGAGCTGGCGGTCTCGCGTCCGCGAGTCGTCATGAAAACCAGTCCGACGGGTGAAAGGCTGGAACCCTACGAGATGTTGACGGTTGATGTGGAGCAGGAGCACCAGGGTCCGGTCATGGAGAACCTGGGCCTTCGCAAGGGGGACCTGTTGGACATGGTGCCGGATGACAAGGGCCGTGTGCGACTGGAATACCGCATCCCCGCACGCGGGCTGATCGGCTTTCAGGGCGAGTTCCTGACCATCACGCGAGGCACTGGGCTGATGAGTCACATCTTTGATGAGTATGGTCCCTACAAAGGCGAGCTGGCGGAGCGCCGAAACGGCGTGCTGATCTCTCAGGACGATGGCGAGGCCGTGGCCTACGCACTCTGGAAACTCCAGGAGCGAGGCCGCATGTTCGTCTCGCCGGGCGAGAGGCTTTACGAGGGCATGATCATTGGCATTCACTCTCGTGACAACGACCTGGTGGTGAACCCGGTTAAAGAGAAAAAGCTCACCAACGTTCGAGCATCAGGCAAGGATGAGCACATCGACCTGACCACCCCCATTCAACTGACCCTAGAGAAGGCTGTCGAATTCATCGCAGACGACGAACTGGTGGAGATCACCCCTCAGAGCATTCGCCTGCGAAAGCGACACCTGGTGGAGCACGAGCGTCGTCGCGCCGCTCGTGAGGAGGCGGCCTGATCATGAGTTCGACCATCCTGTCATCGCTAGCAGCCAGTCGGCAGCTGGTCCTGGATCTGGAATCGGATGCGGGCCTTCAGGCTCGTCTGGAACAGGCCGTGGATCTCTGCGTGGCGGCCTTGTCGAACGGCAAGAAGATTTTGTTTGCGGGCAATGGTGGTAGCGCCGCCGAGTCACAGCATTTTGCAGCCGAGCTGGTGGGCCGGTTCCTCAAGGAGCGATCCCCCCTGGCGGCGGTGGCCCTGAACACTGACACCTCGGCGCTGACCGCCATTGGGAATGACTACGGCTATGAGCACGTCTTTGCTCGACAGGTGCAGGCCATCGGCCAGGCCGGTGACGTTCTGGTGGGCCTATCGACCTCAGGCCGCTCCAAGAACCTGGTCGTGGCCTTCCAGGCTGCTCAGCACAAGGGTCTGCAGACCATCTCGTTCACGGGCCGTGACCCACGTGACCTGGGACCTCTGAGCAGTGTCATTCTGAACATGCCGTCCGACCACACGCCTCAGATTCAAGAGGGTCATCTGATCATCGGCCATCTGCTCTGCGGTCTGATTGAGGAGCGGCTGCTGGGCCGCTGATGTCTTGGCCGAGCCCACGCTTCTGGCCCAGGCCCACGCCTGGCGGCAGTCGCAGGACTGGCAGTCTGCTGGCTGGTCCAGTGAGCAGGCCTTCTTGGCCGCAGCCCGAACCTCTGACTGGGTCGCTACTCTCGGTCTAGATCAGGCCACCCAGACGGCCTGCCTGATCTACCCGGTTGCCCTTGAGAGGGCCAGCTCTGATAAGGCCTTGGCAGTCCAGTGGGGCGAGGACATCGTCGGCCTGCTCAAGGGCTTTGACCGACTGGCCAGCATGCGGGGCCAGTTGGGCTCGGGCCAGGCTGGTGCTGATTCGTCCCATGGTCGACAAGACCAAATGGAGACCCTGCGTCGCATGATCCTGGCGCTCTCCGATGACATTCGAGTGGTCATTGCCCGGCTGGCCTTTCACCAGGTTCGCCTGGAGGACATGGCCCAGGGCCTGCGCCAGTCAGACAGCGAGACCGCTCGTGAGCAGGCTTTGCGACTCGGTCAAGAGACCATGCTGGTGCAGGCGCCCTTGGCCAATCGACTGGGCATTTGGCAGCTCAAATGGGCCATGGAGGACCTGGCCTTTCGATTCACCCAGCCCCAGGTCTACAAGCAGATCGCGGGCTGGCTAGATGAGAAACGCACCGAGCGAGAGGCCTTTGTCCACCGCACGATATCGGCCCTGACCGAGCTGATGCAAAAGGCTGGCCTTGAGGCGCAGGTCGCAGGTCGCCCCAAGCACCTCTACAGCATCTACAACAAGATGCGCCAGAAGGCCCTGGCCTTTGATGATCTGAGGGACCTGCGTGCCTTTCGGATTCTGGTGAGGACACAGGCCGACTGCTACGAGGCCCTGGCCCAGTTGCATGCGGCCTATCGGCCCATGACCGATGAGTTCGATGACTATATTGTGCGGCCCAAGCCCAATGGCTATCAGTCGTTGCACACGGTCTTGCTCGATGAGCAGGATCGGCCATTCGAGGTTCAGGTTCGAACCCATGACATGCACCTTCGAGCCGAGTACGGGGTGGCCGCCCACTGGCGATACAAAGAGACCGGCGGCTCTGCCCCGATGCCATCGAGTTCCGATGCCAAATCCGGTCATGAGCAGCAGATTCAGTGGCTTCGCCAGATGCTGGACTGGGGACAGGCAGTCGGTCAGGTTCGACTCTCATCGGACCGAATCTACGTCCTGACCCCACAGGCTCGCATTGTGGAGTTGACTGCGGGTGCTACAGCCTTGGATTTCGCCTATGCCTTGCACACCGAATTGGGCCACCGCTGCCGAGGGGCCAAGGCCGATGGACAGATCATCACGCTGCAGACCCCCTTGGCCACGGGCCAGACGATTGAACTCCTGACCGTTAAGCAGGGGACACCCAGCCGCGATTGGCTGCAGCCGGAGTTGGGCTACCTGAAGACCAATCGGGCCCGGTCAAAGGTTCGGGCCTATTTCAATGCGCTTGAGGCCGAGGACAAGGGTTCTTCTGGGCAGGCGACTGGCCTCACCGAGGAGCAGGCCAGCACAACGCAAGCGATGACAGCCCACGAGCAGGAGGTCGAGCAGACCCTGATGGCCAGGGTCCAGCGCACCAGGCCAACCGCCGGTAAGGGCCAGGTCCTGGTGGTGGGCGTGGACCGGATGCTCACGCACTTTGCCAAGTGCTGCCGGCCCTTGCCCCCCGATGCCATCCTGGGTTTTGTAACCCGTGGCCGGGGCGTGACCGTCCACAGGGCTCAATGCCCAACCCTTGCTCGTATGTCAGCGGCCCAGCCGGATCGCGTCATTGAGACGAGTTGGGGTAGCCCCGCCTCCCCATCGTCAGCCTCATCAGGTCCTCGCGCCACCTACGCGGTGGGCCTCACCCTTCGGGCCGATCGTCGAGATGGCTTCATGCGTCTGATGACCGAGACCTTGATCAAGGAGCGGGTCAGTCTGGGTCGACTGACCACTCACCAGACCAGCGAGAGCCTGACC
>JBEDMQ010000093.1:0-4039 GCA_041171045.1 Pseudomonadota bacterium | reverse complement strand
GGGCGTCGGTTTGCAGATGACGTGACGCTGGTGCCCATGAACCCTTATTACCGCATTCGCTTCAGCGATGGCAGTTACTTTGATTATTTCGGTGATCAGGTCCGCATGCGTCAGGAGGTGGCTCGTCTGAGCCCTGAGGATGTGGCCGGGTTTGATCGATTCATGGCCGAGGCAGAACATTGCTACGTCAAAGGTTATGAGGAGTTGGGCACCGTCCCCTTTGAGACGATTGGCGAATTGCTGGCCTCTATTCCCGCGATGATCGACATGAGAGCCTGGCAGAGCATCTTTCAGATGGCCAGGCGACACTTTCGCAGCCATAAGCTTCAGCAGGTCTTTAGTTTTCACCCCTTGTTAATTGGCGGCAATCCATTGACGGTCACCTGCGTCTACAGCCTGATTCCGGCGCTGGAGCGACGCTATGGGGTTCACTCGGCCATGGGCGGTACCGGAGCGATTGTTCAGGCCATGGTCCAACTCTTGAGGTCACTCGGCGGCGAGTTACGACTCAATTCGGACGTTTCGGAGATTCTGGTTGAGCAGCGACGGGTCACAGGGGTGGCCCTCTCCAATGGTCAGTCGGTCCCAGCGGATCTAGTGGTGTCCAATGCCGATGCGGCTAACACCTATCGCCGCCTCATGCCATCGGTCCAGCGCAAGACTTGGACCGATCGAAAGCTGGCAGGTGCTGCCTATTCGATGGGATTGTTTGTCTGGTATTTCGGCACGAATCGACGGTATGAGGATCTGCCACACCACCAGATTCTCATGGGTCCCCGTTACGAGGGGCTGCTGCGTGACATCTTCCAGAACAAGGTGCTTTCCAAAGACTTCAGTCTCTACCTTCACCGACCTACCGCGACGGATCCCAGTCTGGCGCCGGCCGGCTGCGACAGCTTTTATGTCCTGTCACCAGTCCCTCATCTGGATGCTGGAGTGGACTGGGCCCAGGAGGCGCCTCGCTATCGCGATGCCATCTGCCGCCAGCTGGAAGAGACCGTCTGCCCTGGACTCTCAGAGGCGATTGTGACCTCTCATTGGATGACGCCTCCAGACTTTGAATTGGACTACATGGCCTACAAGGGGGCCGCCTTTGGCATGGAGCCGCGCTTGTTGCAGAGCGCCTGGTTTCGACCCCACAACCGCAGTGAAGAGATCGAAGGTCTGTTCATGGTGGGGGCCGGCACCCACCCGGGAGCAGGGATTCCTGGTGTGCTGACCTCGGCCAAAGCCTTCGACGCCATGATGCCAGCCGCGCATGAATGGGACGGCTACGGGTCCAGAGTCACTGTGGGCGAACAGCCCAAGCCCCGTTGGGCCAAGGCCTGACATGTACAGCCAGACGTTGGTGCGACAGACCGCTCGGCAGTATCGGGCGGCCCATCTAAAGGCGTTCTCGCAGGGCGGATGCGATGCCCTGATGCGCCAGGGCTCAAAGTCTTTTTATGCCGCCTCGCGACTGCTTCCCCTCGATGTCCGCCGGCCGGTCTTGGCCCTCTACGCCTTCTGTCGAGTCACCGATGACGAGGTAGACGGGTCAGACCAGATGGCGATGGTCATGCAGGATCTTCGACAGCGTCTGCAGGCCATATACCGAGGCGAGCCTCGGGCTCTATTGGCCGACGAGGTCTTCGCTCAGGTGGTTGAGCACTACCAATTGCCACTCGCCTTGCCAGCTGCCTTGTTAGAGGGCTTTGAGTGGGATGCTGAGGGTCGGGTCTACGAGACCATTGACGAATTGTGCGACTACGGGGCCCGCGTGGCGGGATCGGTCGGAGCCATGATGGCCCTGATCATGGGCGTTCGCGAGCCCTGGGCCATGGCCCGGGCCTGCGAGCTCGGTGTGGCGATGCAGCTGACCAACATCGCCAGAGATGTCGGAGAGGATGCGGCCATGGGGCGGTGCTATCTGCCTCGTCAGTGGCTGCGAGAGGAAGGCATAGTTGCCGAGCGTTGGCTTGCGCATCCAACCCACAGTCCTGGGATGGCTCGGGTGGTGGCACGTCTGTTGGATCATGCTGATGCCCTGTATCGACGAGCCGAACAGGGTATATCCGCCTTGCCCCGCGGCTGTCGCCCGGCAATTTTATCGGCTCGAACCATTTATGCCGACATCGGTCACTGCATCCGTCGGCAGGGCTTTAATTCGGTGGATCATCGTGCGGTGGTCTCCAGGGGCCGCAAGCTCTACCGGGTGCTTCAGTCCTCATCCTCGTTTCTGCTGGCGCCAGCTTGGCGCAGAGGTCATCGTCCCATTGAAGCGGTCAAGTTTTTGGTCGAGGCGGCTCTGCCATCGATGGCAGTGATTGCGCCCAAGACCGTCTCAGACAAGGCAGGCTGGATGATTGATCTCTTTCTGGAGCTCGATGCGCGCGGCCGGGCGCAACATGCCCGGCGATCAGGGCCGTCGGGGCATGCGCCAAGGTAGCATCCATTGCACCACCGGCGAGACCAGACGTTTGACGTCTAGCGTCTCGTGCATCAGAGGCACCGTCTTTCCTTCTTGATTCAGGTGGGCCATCGACCGCGCATAGAACGGGGTGTCCTCCAGGGTGCTGAGCTGCTGTGGTGGGGAGCCTTCGAATCTCAGTTGTCTTTGGATACGCCAACCAGTGGCACCAAGCGAGCGTCGAGCTGGAGGCTCAAAGGCTTCGATCCGGCCGTCCGGACAGTAGCGTTGGGCCAAAAGGTTCTCTTGGCCATCGCGTTGACGAACATCGTAGATCACGCTGCAGCTGCCGTCGGGCTGGTCTGCGCGTGACCAGTCCCAGTCTCTAAAAGGCATTTCAATGGGCTCGTCGCCCTCGTTCGAGTCGAGATACCCGTGACCAGACCAACGCAGGCCAGGCTTTGGAAAGTCCACTTCAATTCGCGCCTTTGGTGCAATCGGTCCCCATCGATGTCGGCCGTTGCTGTCGAGCCGATCGACCTGTCGAAAGAGCTGTTGGGGGTAGAGAACGACTCGGCCTTCGACTGGGCGGGGCAGGGGGTTGGCCCACTCTCTTACCGAGATGACCAGTCGATCGCCCTCCCAACTCACCTGGCTGGGGCCAAGACGATAAAAGTCGACGCCCCTCTCCAGGTGTCGACTGCCCCGCTCGGTCATGGCCCATCGTTTCTGGCCGGGGCTGTAAAGGGCTACGTTGATCGCAGAGTAATTCTCGGGGTCAACCACGCCACCTCGCCCGGCGGCTCGACGCAGGGCCGATCGGTAGTAGGGTGAGAAGACGCTTCCAACAAAGACGATAAGGGTGATGCCATGCCGACCGCAGTCGCTCAGGCCATCGACATACCACCAGAGATAACCACCCGGGCCGACCGCCTGGTCGAATCGAGGTGTGCCATCAGGGTTGCGGCCGCCAGTCGGCCCGACAGGGCGGCCATGGGCACCCCCGCCCCCGGGTGCGCGCTGCCCCCCGCCAAGAAGAGCCCCGGGATCGGTGTCTGCGCCGAGGGCCTCTGAAAGACAGACATCCATCCGTGGGGTGCTCGGCCATAGAGGGCCCCGCCCGTGGCCGGGAACTGCTGGTGAAAGTGCGAAGGGGTTGTGCATGTGGTGGTCTCCGGCTGGGTCTCGAGTTCAACGCCGCATGCGGCAAGCTGCCTCTGAAGTCTCGCAAAAGTCTGGTCGATGGTCTGTTCGGGAAAGGCCGATGGCCGATCGCCAATGGCCGGGGCATTGATGAGCATCAGCAGGCGCTCGGCCTGCCCGTCATCGGGCATGTGCGCGCCGCGGTCTTGGGCGCAGATGTATATGGTGGGTGTGGCGGGCAGCCGTTGCCGATCGAAGACGTCGGTGAATTCACGCTCGTAGTCTGGCTGAAAGAAGACATTGTGATGGTCCAGGGGCCGGCCATGCAGCCGGGCATCCATGGCCCAGGTCATGGCCGAGAGCGACCTGGGCACCACACCGGCGGGCTGCACACTGGCCTTCACCGCCTCGCCGAGCAGGCCGTCGCGAAGGGCTGCGGCATCGCCATTGAAGACCACGGCATCGGCCCGAAGGACTTCGCCCTGTGCGGTCTCCACACCCATAGCG
>JBEDMQ010000092.1:0-5086 GCA_041171045.1 Pseudomonadota bacterium | reverse complement strand
TTTCAGACGGCCCAGGCCTGGTTTGTGACCTGGGGCTTTTGGGCCGTTCTGATTGCGGGCTTCTCGCCCATTCCCTACAAGGTGTTCACGATTGCCGCCGGCGTGGCTGGCATGCCGCTCTTGCCATTTGTACTGGCCTCTATCGCTGGACGGGGTGGGCGGTTTTTTCTGGTGGCCATGCTTATGAAGTGGGGTGGTGCTCGAATGGAAGCGGTGCTCGAGCAATGGGTAGATCGACTCGGCTGGGCCCTGGTGGTGATTCTGGTGCTGGGCTTGGGCCTGTGGAAGGCGCTGGCGTGATTCGCCTGCGGGTCTGGGATCTGCCCATTCGGCTCTTTCACTGGAGCCTGGCGATCAGCGTGGTGGGCAGCGTGGCCAGCGTGAAACTGGGCAACATGGAGGTGCACGGGTATTTTGGCCTCTTCACCTTGTCTGTACTCCTCTGGCGCCTGCTCTGGGGTTTTGTGGGCTCTGGACCTGCGCGGTTTGCCAGCTTTGTCGTCAGTCCCATCACCACTCTTCGCTACCTTCGCGGGCCCTGGCCGGTGCTGGGGCACAACCCCTTGGGGGCCTGGTCGGTGCTGGCTTTGCTAGGTCTGGTGCTGCTTCAGGCCGTCACGGGCTGGGGCACCTCGGATGAGATTGCCTACGATGGTCCACTGGTGAGGCATTTGTCAGAGCAGTGGGTCTCGATCTTTGGCTCGATTCATCTGGCCACCGAGCCGGTGCTCTTTGGATTGCTGGCTCTTCATGTCTTGGCGATCGTCTATTACCGGCGCGTCAAAAACGAATCCCTGCTGCCAGCGATGCTGCATGGGGACCAGTTGGTCAGCCTTGAACGCGCCCAACAACTGCAGGCACAAAAACAAAGGCCCGCATCGGATGACGCGGGCCTGAGGATCAAGGCCCTGACTCTGTATGCATTGAGCCTGGCCCTGGTGTTAACGGCTTATTACTTGTCTTTGTAACTGTCGTGGCAGCTCTTGCAGGTCTTTTGCGTTGCTGCAAAGGCCTTCTTGACGTTGTCCAGGTTGCCAGAAGCAGCAGCTGTTTTGAGATCCGCAGCGGCTTTTTGAAGGTCATTGGCGCCAGCCTTGACCTTGTCCATTTCTTTCCAGATGGCGGGCTTGGCCTTGCCACCCTCGGTACCGGGACCAAAAGCGGCCCAAGGCAGTGCTGAGAGTGTGGCGACGATGTCGGCATTGGCCGCTGCAGCCTTGGCATCGAAGGGCTTGTCGCCTTTGACCATGGCGCCGATGTCACCAAAGTGAGTCGCCATGACGGTAAAGGTGCTCTGACGGTATTTGACCGCTTCCTCTGGTTTCTTAAAAGAGATGGCCTGTGCGGAGGCTGCGGCCAGCAGCGTGGTTGCAGCGAAGACAGAAAGGATGGTTTTTTTCATCTGACGTTCCTGAGGAGTTGAGGGATAAAACAACGGACTACTGAGGGCATTTAGCATTGTCGATCCGGTCGACTGCTGTGTGCCCAAAGATTTTGAATACTGTACTAAGTCTATTTCAACTCAGTTTTGGTTCTCTGTCTTTGACTTTTGTCACCAGCCAGACCCCGGCCATGGTGATTACGATACCGGCGATGGTCAGACTGGTCATGGGCTCGTCAAACAGGAAGTAGGCCATGACCGCTGTGGTGGGTGGCGTTAGGTAGAGCAGGCTGGTGACTTTGGTGGCCGCCCCCTCTCGGATCATGATGAAGAGCAGCGAGATGGCGCCAATCGACAGGGCCACAATCGACCAGAGCAGGGCGCCGATCATCTGGGGATGCCAGTCGATCTCACGGGTCTCCAGGCCAAAGACAAAAGGCAGGCAGACCAAGGCCGAGGCGGCGTATTGAATGATGGCGCCGGTGCGCAAATCAAAGTGGGGACAGGCTGCCTTTTGGTAAAGGGTGCCGGCGGTGATACTGGCCAGGGCGATTACCCCGAGCCCCAGGCTAACCAGGCTTAAGCCGGCCAGGCTCAGCTTGGCCCAGACCACCAGTCCTACACCCGTCAGGCCCAGCACCAGGCCCAGCCATTGGATCTTAGAGATGCGCTCTTGGACCACGCCGGCCAGCCAGGCCGTGATGATGGGCTGAAGGCCCACGATCAGTGCAATCAGGCCAGCGGTCATGCCATGGCGTACGGCCGCCCAGACGCCGCCCAGGTAGCCCGCCTGCAGCAGCAGCCCGGCCAGGGCTATTTTCCAGGCCTGGCTGCGGCTGGGCCAGGGGGCTCGCATCAGCCAGGCGGCCGGCAGCAACAAGGCCAACACGCCGATAAAACGCAGCAGCAGAAAGGTCATGGGCTCGGCATGGGGCATGCCGTAGCGGGCCACGATGAAGCCAGTGCTCCAGATGAGCACAAACAGGGCTGGAAAGGCGGCACGAAGCGTTTGGGGCATGGGCGCCTATAATGCCCGAATGCAATTCACCGAACTGGGACTACACCCAGACATTCTCAAAGCCATTGCCGAGGCAGGCTACGAGACCCCAACCCCGATTCAGGCACAGGCGATTCCGCATGTGATGGCGGGCCTTGATGTGATGGGCGCAGCCCAGACCGGCACGGGTAAGACGGCTGCCTTTACGCTGCCCATCTTGCACCGGCTGATGCCGTTTGCCAGCCCCAGCGTCTCGCCGGCCCGGCACCCGGTTCGCGCTCTCATCTTGGCGCCCACTCGTGAACTGGCTGATCAGATCTATCAAAACGTGGCCCAGTACGCCAAGCACACGCCGCTTCGCAGTGCCGTCGTCTTTGGTGGGGTGGACATGAAGCCTCAGACGGCCGAGATGATGAAGGGCGTGGAAGTGCTCATCGCCACGCCAGGACGCCTCTTGGACCATGTGCAGCAGAAGTCAGTGAACCTGTCGCAGGTCAGTGTGCTGGTGTTGGACGAGGCCGATCGCATGCTGGACATGGGCTTTCTGCCAGACCTACAGCGGATCGTGAACCTGCTGCCCAAGGATCGTCAGAGTCTGTTGTTCTCGGCGACGTTCTCCACCGAGATTCGCAAGCTGGGCAAGACATTTCTCAAAGACAATCCGGTCTCTGTAGAGACTGCTCGACGCAACGCGACTTCGGAAAACATCACCCAGCTGCTCTATCAGTTGGACCGCTCCGATCAGAAGCGGGCCGCCGTGGTTCGACTGGTCAAGAACCTTGAGCTCTCCTCGGTCATCGTCTTTACCAACACCAAGATTGGTGCCGGTCGCTTGGCTCGTGAGTTGATTCGCGAGGGCATCTCGGCTGACGCCATTCACGGCGACAAGTCTCAGGGCGAGCGTTTGGCGGTCCTGGAGAAATTCAAGAAGGGTGAAGTGGCCGTCTTGGTGGCCACTGATGTCGCAGCCCGCGGCCTGGACATCGCAGAGCTGCCAGCGGTCATCAACTTTGATGTGCCCTATTCGCCAGAAGATTATGTTCACCGCATTGGTCGAACCGGACGGGCCGGTGCCTCCGGCCAGGCCATCATGCTCATGACCGCAGACGAAGAACGGCTGGTCAGCGACATTGAAAAACTGGTGGCCAGAAAGTTTGAACGTGCTGTGTTGCCAGGTGGACCCATTGAGGGTCGAGCCCATGGAGACGCCTCAGCCCCACGCAGCGGCAGTCGTGAGAGTCGCGGCTCTAGCGCCCGCTCGGATCGGTCTGAGCGCTCAGATCGGTCCGACCGATCCGAGCGTGGCGGTGAGCGAGGTCAGGGACGCTATGCAAGAGGTCTGGATGACCAGGGGGTGGACCGCGTGGTGGCCTCCACCAAGTCACGCGCCTTGGATCCTTTCTTTACCCAGCCCTATGACGACAGCCGGCCGGCAGCCCCTGAGACCGGTGGCACTGACTCGACTGCGGCCAGCGCGGAACCGGCGGCCTTGGCAAAGCCCAGTGGCAACATCATCCGGCGCAAAGCAGGCGGTGTGCCCGCCTTGCTGGGTGGCCTGCCCAAGCCCAAAGCCTAACCCCGGCGCTTTAGATCCTGAACCAGGCGCTCAAACGATGGTTGGGCGCTCGTTACCCAAGGTCTTTCCATGGTCTGTTGCAGGTGATACCAGGCCTGCTCTAGGTTGTCGATCGGGCGGTCACAGTCAATCGCCTGCGCCTTGGTCTGCTTGGAGAGTTTCTCGCCGGCCTGGTTTCGAACCACCGGGACATGCAGGACCTCCGGCTGTGGCAGGCCAAGTGCGGCTTGCAAGGCTCGATGCCGGGGCATCGCTAACAACAGATCGTCTCCCCGCACAATTCGCGTGATGCCCTGGTGGGCATCGTCCACCACCACCGCCAGGTGGTAGGCCCAGAATCCATCGGCGCGTTTGAGCACACAGTCGTCCGACCCGTCCGCACTTCGGAAACGCCAAGCGCGCTGTGATGACTCGTGCTCGACTGGTCCGGCCGCTGGTCTGGATCGGCACCGACCGCTGTACAGGATCTCTCCGTCTGCGTTGCGATGGGTGAGACCTGCTGCCAGGTCTTGTTCTAGTTGGCTGCGGCTGCAGCTGCAGGCAAAGGCCAGGCCGCGACCCACCAGTTCCTCCAAGGCTTGTTGGTAGGCCTGATGTCTTGCGCTCTGATACAGGACTGGCTCGTCACTCTGAAGCCCATGGGCTTTTAGCTGACTGAGGATGGTCTCCGAAGCGCCCGCCTGCTCTCGCGGTGGATCCAGGTCTTCTATGCGAATCAGCCAGACCTGGCCAAGACTTCTGGCGTCCAGATAACTGGCCAATGCGGTCACCAGTGAGCCCATGTGCAAGGGCCCTGTGGGAGAGGGGGCGAACCGCCCCCGGCCTTTAGGGTTGCTCACGTCTGATCCGGCCAGCCCAGTGGTTCAGGCGGCTTAGATGTTTTAGGCGATCTCTTGGAAGGCCTCTTCGGCAGCCGTGAGAATCTGAGCGATGGGCTCGCCCTGGTGCTGAATCGACAGAAACCCGGCCTCGTAAGCCGAGGGTGCCAGATAGACCCCGCGGTTGAGCATGGCGTGGAAGAACCGGTTGAACTGCTCGCGGTTGCTGTTGGTGACGTCGCCCATGCTGACCGGCACCTGCTCGCTGAAGTACAGACCAAACATGCCACCCACACTGTCCGCTGAAAAAGCCT
>JBEDMQ010000091.1:0-4189 GCA_041171045.1 Pseudomonadota bacterium | reverse complement strand
GAATGGCTGGCAATTTGTCGAGCCGAATCCGCAGCAGGGCCAGATCGGTCTCGGGGTCGGTCCCGACGACACGCGCCTGTGCACGACGACCATCGGCCAATGCCACCTCAATCTGGTCAGCCCCTTCGATGACATGGTGGTTGGTGAGGATCAGGCCCTGTGGGCTGACGATGACACCTGAGCCTAGGCCATTGGTCTCTTGGCCGTCCTCTCCCCGGGGGGCCGGGAACTGATCACCAAAAAACCGGCGGAATAGGGGGTCATTTAAAAACGGGTGAGCTGGTTTTTTCTGCTTCTGACTGGTGAAGATGTAGACCACCGAGGGCATGGCTCGCGCCGCGGCCTCACGCAGGCTGCTGGCAGGCGGCGCCACCGAACTCTGCAGCAGGCTGGCTTGGCCATTCTCCGCCTGCTCAATGACAAGCGGTTGCGGGTGAGTGAGTCCTGACAAGCCTGCCATTCCGCCCAACCAGTGGGGCTTGAGCGTGGCGACCACAAAGATGCCGGCGAGCAGCACAGTGGTGATTTGGGCAAAAAGGAGCCATAACCTTTTGATCATGCGAAGAATTATGTCAGGTTGCTGGCGTTAAAAGGGGCCAAACGACTAGAATAACGGGCTTATTACAAACTCAACGCGAAGGAGCGGACCGAATGTCCGAGCAAGCTAGCGCGGGCAGGCCTTTGGGCCTTGCCTCAGAAATCACCGCCGGTGAGTCCTTTTCAATGCCCAAAGGCCCAGAGGCCCAGCGTCGCAACTGGATGATTGCCTGTGGCGGTGCGGCTACAGTCGCCGGTGCCGCCGTCGCCGTCCCATTTCTAGGGTCCATGGCTCCATCTGAGCGGGCGCGCTCGGCGGGCGCCCCTGTCGAGGTCGACATCGCTGACATCGCGCCCGGTGGCGTCAAGATTGTTGAGTGGCGGGGCAAGCCCGTCTGGATTGTTCGCCGAACACCAGACCAAATCGCCAGCCTCAAGGGCATCGAGGGTCAGTTGGCCGATCCCGACTCAAACCGCAAAGACATCCCCATCCCCGATTACGCCAAGAACTCCCATCGCTCCATCAAACCGGAGCTCTTGGTGACGGTCGGCATCTGTACCCACCTGGGCTGCTCGCCCGTTAGTAAATTTGAGAAGGGTGCGGCTTCTGGCGTCTCCAACGACTGGCAGGGCGGTTTCTTCTGCCCCTGTCATGGTTCAAGCTTCGATATGGCCGGACGCGTGTATGCCAACAAGCCTGCACCCGACAACCTCGAGGTACCCCGTCACATGTATCTCTCCGACACCCGATTGGTCATTGGTAAAGACCAAAAGGGTGAGGCTTAATTTTTTAAAGAGGCACTAGTCAATGGCAGCTGAAAAAGTCGTTCAAGCAACGGGCCTGTTGGGCTGGGTCGATCGCCGATTCCCGCTGATTTCGCTCTACAAAGCGCATCTCTCCGAGTACTACGCTCCCAAGAATTTCAACTGGCTCTACTTCTTCGGAAGCCTGGCCATGCTGGTCTTGGTCATCCAGATCGTCACCGGCATCTTTCTGGTCATGCACTACAAGCCAGATGCGTCCCTCAACGCAGCCGGCATTCCCGTGGCCTTTGCCAGCGTTGAATACATCATGCGGGAAGTCCCGATGGGCTGGGTGATTCGCTATATGCACTCCACCGGCGCCTCGGCCTTCTTTGTCGTCGTCTTTCTGCACATGTTCCGTGGACTCGTCTATGGCTCCTACCGCGAGCCTCGTGAGCTGATCTGGATCTTCGGCTGTCTGATCTTCCTCTGCCTCATGGCAGAAGCCTTCATGGGCTACCTGCTGCCTTGGGGCCAGATGTCTTACTGGGGCGCCCAAGTCATTGTCAACCTGTTTGCCGCTGTGCCGGTCATTGGTCCTGATCTCTCGGTCTGGATTCGGGGCGACTTCGTGGTGGGCGACGCCACCCTCAACCGCTTCTTTGCCTTCCATGTGATTGCTCTGCCTCTGGTCCTGATCGGCCTGGTCGCTGCGCACATCATCGCCCTACACGAGGTGGGTTCTAACAACCCCGATGGCGTGGAGATCAAGGCCAAGAAGGACGCCAATGGCATCCCACTCGATGGCATTCCCTTCCACCCTTATTACTCCGTGCATGACATCATGGGCGTCGCAGGCTTCGGGCTGATTTTCTTCGCCGTGGTCTTCTTTGCGCCAGAGCTAGGCGGCTACTTCCTGGAATACAACAATTTTGTTCCTGCTGACCCCCTGGTCACGCCTTCTCACATTGCGCCGGTCTGGTATTTCACGCCTTACTACTCCATGCTTCGTGCGACCACCGATGTCTTCACCTGGGTCCTGGTGGCCTCAGCGGGTCTCGGCGCGCTGGCCTTCCTGCGCAACACCACCGGCCTGCTCAAGATCGCAGGCATTGTTGCCATGGTCGGTCTGGCCGTTCTGT
Source organism: Pseudomonadota bacterium (assembly GCA_041171045.1). Taxonomy (GTDB): domain Bacteria; phylum Pseudomonadota; class Gammaproteobacteria; order Burkholderiales; family Burkholderiaceae_A; genus Hahnella. Next base: position 1,766 of record JBEDMQ010000091.1, on the reverse strand, counting down.
TCCGTCTGATTGACGCCAAGTTCTGGGGCGTCGTGGTCATGGGTGGCGCGGTCATCATCATGTTCTTCCTGCCCTGGTTGGATAAATCGCCGGTCAAGTCCATTCGCCAGCGGCCGACCTGGCAGAAGTGGCTCTACGCTGCATTCGTGATCAACTTCTTTGTGCTGGGCTACTTGGGCGTCTTGCCTCCGTTCCCAGTCGGCACGGTGGTCTCGCAGATCGGTACTGTCTTCTACTTCGGCTTCTTCATTCTCATGCCCATCTGGACCCGCATGGGGGAGTACAAGCCTGTGCCCGAGCGCGTCTCCTTCCAGCCCCACTAAACGCCCATTACAAGAGAGTCTGAACATGATCTCCATCTCCTTTATTCGACGCCGGGCAGCAGCCATGGTCGCTACCCTGGTGGCTGGCCTTGTAATTGGCCTGCCAGCCCTGGCGGCCGGCCCCGCCGTTCAGCTCGACACCTTTCCTGTCAGCAAGCTAAACGACAAGGCAGCACTCCAGGCAGGGGCAAAAGTCTTCGTGAACCAGTGTCTGGGCTGCCATGGTCTGTCTGCGGTTCGCTACAACCGCCTCACAGACCTTGGCCTCAACGAGGACCAGATCAAGACCAACCTGATCCTCACCGAGGCCAAGTACGGCGACTACATCAAGACCACGATGAATCTGAAGGATGCGGCCGTCTGGTTCGGCAAGGCACCGCCGGATCTGTCGCTAACAGCCCGGTCTCGCTCTGGCCCTGGTACCACTGGCGCTGACTGGATCTACAGTTATTTGCGGACTTACTACCCAGACGACAGCAGGCCCACAGGCTGGAACAACAAGGTCTACCCCAACGTCGGCATGCCTCACGTCCTCTGGGAGCAACAAAAGACCATGTCCAAATCGGACTACGACAATTACGTCGGCGACCTCACAGCTTTTCTGGCCTGGTCTGCCGAGCCGGTGGCTCAGTCGCGCAAGCAGACCGGGGTCTGGGTCTTGTTGTTTCTCGGTCTCTTCTTCGTCCTGGCTTGGCGGCTCAATGCCTCCTACTGGAAGGACATCAAGTAAGTTGTTCGCGCTTGCTGGGCGAGGGGTCTCATCACTCTTGGCCAGCAAGACCATCACAAGCTAGACCGGGCGGACTCCAGCAGTCCGCTTACGTTTTTTTGAGGAGAGAAAGCCATCATGATGGTTCTGTATTCGGGTACCACCTGCCCCTTTAGCCAACGCTGCCGATTGGTCTTGTTTGAAAAAGGCATGGACTTCGAGATTCGGGACGTTGACCTGTTCAACAAGCCCGAGGACATCGCAGTCATGAACCCCTACGGCCAGGTGCCGGTCCTCGTTGAACGCGACCTTATCCTCTACGAGTCCAACATCATCAACGAGTACATCGATGAGCGTTTTCCTCACCCGCAGCTCATGCCGGCGGATCCGGTTCAGCGGGCCCGCGCTAGGCTGCTGCTGCTCAACTTCGAGCGTGAGGTATTTATTCATGTGGACGCCCTCGAGAAGCAAGACCCTAAAAAGGTCGACAAGGCTCGCGCGATCGTCCGGGATCAACTCTCCCAGCTGGCGCCCGTCGTCACCAAGTCCAAGTACATGATGGGCGAGGACTTCACCATGATCGATGTGGCCCTGGCCCCCTTGCTCTGGCGCCTGGATCACTACGGCATTGAGATGCCCAAGGCGGCAGCACCCGTGCTGAAGTATGCCGAGCGCATTTTCGCCCGTCCTGCCTTCTTTGAGGCCCTCACGCCCTCTGAAAAGGTCATGCGTCG
>JBEDMQ010000090.1:0-17941 GCA_041171045.1 Pseudomonadota bacterium | reverse complement strand
CAGTAGCCGGCAACTGCCAGTGATACCAGGGCCAGAGAGCCAAAAATCGCCAATAACTGGTAAGGCGAAAGGCTGCAATTTTTCTTAAGCAGCCAATCATTCGGCACGATTTGCGCCGCTTGGGGGGTGTGGATGACCTGCACGACAGCCCGCCTTAGGACCTAGCCTTTTATTGACGAAAGTCAACGGATTATATGTCGATTGACAGATAAATGTCAGTTTCGCCTGGTAAACCGAATGGGCGTTGGCTCATGGGGGTCTAGCTTGGGTTTGCGGCTGGGCATGCGCCAGGCGTGACCAATGACCACTTCCAGGGTTAGCCTGATCAGGCCGTCCGGTCTCCGAAGCCTCATCAGGGCCTCAGACCAGACCCGGGCGGATTGACCCAAAAATAGGCCCAGGGTCTGCAGATCTTGAAGGGCGGTGTGCTCCGACCGGTAGGTGAGGGTGAGGCTCTCCGACTCCATCACCGGTTCAGCCAGACGGGCAGCCGACAGAGCGTCTCCCAGGTCATGCAAATCCAGCCTCGCCGCCCGCCAGGCCGCCAGCTCTCGGCCTTCAGGCGACTGAGGGTCCAGGCCGTTGGCCAAGTCAGTCAGGCTGGTCGGGCCCAAATCCGCGGCCATGAGCAAGCCGCCGTCCATCATGGCTTGGGCACAGCACTGGAGCCGAGCCAACAGGTCCTCTGGCTTCAGCGGCTTTTCCGTTAATTGAACCCACGAGACCAGTCCGAGCGAACCAGGGGCACGGCTGCCGAGCTCCGCCAGCAGCCCGTCAGCGTAGCCCTGCAGCGCCTGGCCATTGGGCCAGCGCATCACGGCACGACGATCTGCCAGGGCCTGAGACATCCACGCCCAAGCAGGATGGTCGGTCGGCGCAATCCCAGGGTGGGGGGCGTCAGTGGGTGGCGAGGGGGGCATGCTGTCGGTCGATTGACTGGAAGTCTAAAGGGGGCATTCAAAGTATAAGTTCGCCATGACCGGTTGGCTGTTTGAACTCTGGCGACTCCTGCGGCGACCCCCGTCCCCCGCAAAAGCCTCTCGCGGTCAGTGGTCAGCCCGGCGTCTGCCAACGCCGTCTCGGGAGGCCATGTGGCTTTATTCCGGTGGGTCCTACACCGACGAGTTGGCACGTCAGATTCGGTTGGCGAAGTACGCCCGACACTGGCCCAGCGTCCTCGCACTAAGGGCCCGGCTGATCCACAGTCAGCAATCCGGTCTTTGGGCGATGCGGCCAGTTCTGATTCCCATGCCCTCGGACCCCCAAAGACTCTGCGAACGAGGGTTTCACCTGCCTGTGGAAATGGCCAAATACTTGGCCCGGCTCACGGAGTGCCCCCTGGACCGTACGGGTCTTCTCAAACGCCTCCACAGCCCGGAGCAGGCCAGCCTGGGCCGGCAGGAACGACTGGAAAACCTCTCGAATCACTTTCAGGCCGCTGCACGCTTGGGTGGGCAGTTGGTGGTCTTGGTCGACGACGTCATGACCACGGGCGCCAGCCTGGCGACAGCCCAACAAGCCTTGCTCGCTGTTGGTGCGCAGGTGGTGGCAGGCGTGGTGTTGGCGGATGCGCGACCAGATTCCACTATGATCAGGGGCGTCGTGGGGCAACCAAGATCTGGCCGAGTTCACAAGCCAGGCCAGAATAGGCCAAAGCCTCGCCCCAAGCTCAACGCCCACCAGACCACTGCTCATGATCCCGAGTCAGCCCATCCCAGATAACGGTAGCCGGACGGTATCCGACCGATCGGGGGGCATCGACTGGCTTCACGTGGTTCTGGTTGAGCCAGAGATTCCACCCAACACCGGCAACGTGATTCGTCTGGCTGCCAACACCGGGGCGAGTCTTCACCTGGTGGGTCCCCTGGGATTCCCATTGGATGATGCCAAGATGCGACGGGCCGGATTGGATTATCACGAGATCAGTCGGGTAACGGCCTACAGCAGTTGGTCAGACTTTCTGCGGGCAGCACAGCCAGACCCAAGCCGATGCTTTGGTTTGTCGACGAAAGGCCAGAGGGGCTTTTTCGAGGTCACGTTCTGTGCTGGTGACTGGCTTTTCTTTGGGTCGGAGACCCGGGGCCTGTCCGAGCAACAACGGGCGTGGTTTGGAAACGGCCAGCTGCTGAGAATGCCCATGCGGCCTGGGAACCGGTCTTTGAATCTATCCAATACAGTGGCCGTCGCAGTCTACGAAGCTTGGCGACAGCAGGGGTTCGCGGGCTAGGGCCGAACCTCATCAGTGGGCTCTCGGGTCAACAACTCCTCCATCGCCTGACGAGCCGTCGTCTGCCCCGACAAAAGGCGACAAACCGCCTGGGTAATCGGTAGTTCCACCTTGAGCCGGTCACCGAGGGCTGCGATCGCCGGCGCCGTGGCCACGCCCTCGGCCACATGGCCCAAATCCGAGAGCACCTGGTCCAGCGTTTTGCCGGCGGCCAGGCCCATACCAACCCGACGATTACGCGAGAGATCACCTGTGGCAGTCAGCACCAAATCCCCCAGGGTGGCCAGGCCGAGAAAAGTCTCTGGATTGGCTCCCATGGCCTGACCCAGACGAGCGGCCTCGGCCAATCCTCTGGTGATCAAAGCGGCCCGGGCATTGGCCCCCAATGCCATGGTGTCGGCCACGCCTGCTGCAATCGCCAGAACATTCTTGATGGCTCCACCGATCTGGACCCCCATCAAGTCATCGCTGGCGTAGACCCGCATGCCATTTCCATGCAAATCCTGTGCGGCCTGCCTGGCCCAGCCGAGGTCTTGGCTCGCGAGGGTCAAGGCCACTGGCAGGCCCTTGGCCACCTCCTGCGCAAAACTGGGCCCAGACAACGCCCCAGCAGGCCAGCCCGGACAGCACCGGGAGACCAAGTCAGAGGGCCAGGATACTGTTCTGTCGCCTTGTGCCTGCAAGACGAGTCCCTTGCAAAGCCAGACGAGCCCCTCGCCGGGCCGCGCCATTCCGAGAACCTGGTAAACGGCAGCACAGAGTTCGGCCAGGCCCGAGACGGGACTGGCCAAGACCAGCAGACCGCGGCCATGCTTGGCCACCTGCTGACGCCAGTCTTGCAGGCCACCGGTCAGCTCTTGACAGATGTTCAGGCCATCCGGGAGGGTATGACCGGGAAGATATCGTTTGTTTTCTCGGTCGACGGCCAGTTGCTCAGCCTGTGTCGACGACCGAGCCCAGAGGCTCACCAGGCCAGCGGGCGATCGCCGGGCCAGGTGAATGGCCAAGGCCGTGCCCCAGGCACCAGCGCCCAAGACCAAGACCGGCAACCGACTGGCAGGGCCTGCGCTTTGAGGATGGTCCTGGGTCAAAAACGAGGCCTTATTGCGGCAGGATGATGCCGCTACCAGACGTGCCTGACTGGTCCGCCTGTTGAGCCGCCATGCGCGCCATCTTCTGCTGGAAGAAAGCCTCCCAGTTGATCTCCGCCAGATGAACTGGTGGGAAGCTGGAACGCTGAACCACGTCGGCCATGTTGGCCCGCAGGTAGGGGTAGACGATGTTGGGGCAGGAGATGCCCTTGAGCATCATGCGCTGCTCATCGGAAACACCCTTGATCTCAAAGATGGCCGACTGCGTCGCCTCGATCAGAAAGCCAACCTTGTCGCCCATGTGGCAGGTCACCGTGCATCGAATGCTGACTTCACAGAGGTCTTGACCGAGCTCGATGTCCGCTGTGTCGAGTTCAAACTGTAATTTGGGCTCGGCACCTTCGATGAAGATGGTGGGAGCCTCTGGGATTTCAAGGGAGCAGTCTTTGAGGTAGACCCGCTGCAGGTTGAAAACAGCCTGCTGAGAGGACTGGTCCTGATCGACGCCTGAGGTTGAATCGGTCATGAATGGCTTTCTAAGAATTACGACTGTTGCAAAAGAGGAACCAGGCCGCCCTCGCGATCTAACGCAGCAAGGTCGTCAAAACCGCCCACGTGGGTCTGACCGATGAAAATCTGCGGCACAGTGCGGCGGCCCGTTTTGGCCATCATCTCATCGCGTTGGGCGGGATCCAGGTCAATCCGAATTTTGTCTATCTCGGTCACGCCACGCTGTTTGAGGAGCATCTCAGCCCGCTGGCAGTAGGGGCAGACGGCGGTGCTGTACATGGTGACTTTCTGCATAAGGCTGGCTCCTATTGGTTAGGCTTTTTTGATGGGAAGTCCGGCCTGCTTCCAGGCGTCAAAGCCACCATCCAGGCTGTAGACCTCCTGGAGGCCCGCCTTGCGAAGGCGCTTACCCGACTGAAGGCTTCGCCAACCGGCTGCGCACATCAGAATGACAGGCCGAGGCTCTTTGCCGGTCATGGCCTCTTTGGCCAGGGCATCCGCCTGGGCGGCAAAACCGGAATTCGGCATGTGACGGGCCTGGGGTACGGTGCCCTTGGCCAGTTCGTTGGTCTCGCGCAGATCGACCAAGATGGCCTGTCGGCCGTTCAAGAGTTGAGTGGCCGCCAGGGTGTTGATGGATTTGACCGCGCCGCCTCGGGCCAACGCCGGCGCAAGCAACATGCCGCCACTGATGACTGCGGCCAGCACCAAGAAAATATTGTCGAGAAGAAACTGCAAGCCAGGCTCCTTAAGGGCGACGGGTCGAATCGGGGATTATAGAATGGAGGGGTGTACACGCCCCACAAGCCATCCAGACTCGGACGGGGCCCCCATTTTTCAAGCAAAGGTTTGTTATGTCCAAGGCAGTCCCCGTCTCGTCCATCCCGTCTGTTGTTCTGCTGCGCCATGGCCAGAGCCAGTGGAACCTTGAGAATCGATTCACCGGCTGGATAGACATAGACCTGACCGAAGCGGGGCGGCAGGAGGCCGAGCGGGCAGGCGCGCTGCTCAAGTCCAAGGGCTATGCGTTTGACGTCGCCTTTACTTCCGTCCTCAAGCGAGCCATCCGGACCTGCTGGATCACCCTGGACAGCCTGGACCAGCTCTGGATTCCGGTTCATCGCGACTGGCGCCTCAATGAGCGCCACTACGGTGCACTGGCGGGTCTCAACAAGTCTGAGACCGCTGCCAAATATGGGGAGGAGCAAGTCCTGATCTGGCGACGGTCGTATGACATACGGCCGAATCCGATTACGCGCGAGGATCCAAGCTGGGCCGGCCATGATCCTCGCTACAGCCAGGTCAACCCCGACCAGTTGCCGCTGACCGAATGCCTGGCCGATACGGTCGAGCGGGTGAAGCCCTTCTGGGAGGAGCAGATTGTCCCCCTGCTCAAACAAGGTCGGCGTATTCTGATTGCTGCGCATGGCAATTCACTGCGCGCCCTGATCAAGGTTCTAGAAAACATGTCCGAAGCAGATGTCATCAACCTGAACATTCCAACCGCCCAGCCCATGCTGCTGACCTTCAATGAGGACCTAAGTCTGCGATCACGAGACTACTTGGCGGACCCCGCCGAAATTGCTGCGGCGACTGCCGCAGTGGCCAACCAGGGCAAGGCGGCCTAAATGACCGAGAAGATCAGCCCAAGGACTTCGCGCTGGAAAATTGCTGGCTGGGTTGGCACAGGCCTAATCAGTGGCCTGCTGATCAGCACAGGCCTGTCTGCGCTCGCCCAACGCGAGACACGGCTGGCCCTGCCCATTGAGGAGCTGCGCCAGTTTGCTGAGGTCTACGGCGCGATCAAGGGCAACTACGTCGAACCCGTCGAAGACAAGAAGCTCATCACCGAGGCCATCAGCGGCATGCTCACGGGTCTGGACCCACACTCGGCCTATTTGGACGCGGAGGCCTTCAAGGAGCTTCAAGTCGGCACGCAAGGTGAGTTCGGTGGCCTGGGTATCGAGGTGGGCATGGAAGATGGCTTCGTCAAAGTCGTCTCACCCATCGAGGACACACCGGCCGCCCGCGCCGGCGTGATGGCGGGTGACCTGATCATCAAAATCGATGACAAGGCCACCAAAGGCATGACCTTGCAAGACGCAGTCAAACTGATGCGCGGCAAACCCAAGACTAAAATTGAGCTCACCATCTCCCGCAAGGGCACAACCCAACCCGTTGTGCTGACCATTGTTCGTGATGTGATCCGGGTTCAGAGCGTGAAAGCCAGTTGGCTGGAGCCCGGCTATGCCTTCATTCGGATTACCCAGTTCCAGGAACACACGGTCGCATCCCTTACGACCAACCTGAATAAGCTGCTGGAGCAGGCCGACAAAGACAAGTCCAAACCGATCAAGGGCATTGTGCTGGATCTGCGCAATGACCCCGGTGGTCTGCTGCATGCGGCCGTTGGGGTCACGGCCGCCTTCGTCAAAGAGGGGCTGCCAGTGGTCAGCACCGACGGGCGGCAAGACGATGCCAAGCGGGTCTACAAGGCGCTCCCCGAAGACTACATTCGTGGCGGCAGCGATCCCCTGGCCGGCCTCAGTCCCAAGGCCCGTCAACTGCCTCTGGTGGTCTTGGTTAATGCCGGCTCAGCCTCAGCCTCAGAGATCGTTGCAGGTGCATTGCAGGATCATGGACGCGCCAAAGTCTTGGGCACTCAGACATTCGGAAAAGGTTCCGTTCAGACCATCCTGCCACTGACCAGCAGCACCGCCATCAAGCTCACGACGGCCCGTTACTTCACACCGAAAGGCCGCTCGATTCAGGCCACGGGTATTCGCCCAGACTACTGGGTCGAGGAGACCCCAGACGGTGATGTCTCCGATCGGTTCCGTCTTCGTGAGGCAGACCTCAACCGTCACCTAGAAAACAAGGCTGAGCAAGGTAGCGGACAACAAGATCAGCGAGCAGCCGGGCAGCCGCCAACGGCTGATCGCAAGCCGATTGTCTTTGGCTCCAAAGAGGACTACCAGCTCAGTCAGGCGCTTGCCCTGCTGCAGGGTAAACAGGTCAAGACCAGCCCCGCGCCCGAGCCAACGGCTGCCAAAAAATAACTGGGTCTGGAGGCCTTGTTGAACGCCAGCGAGGAACTGCTGTTTAGCCGCAACCTGCTGCTAGAGGACTTCGATGAATCAGCACTTCAGCGGCTTCGTCAATCCCGAGTCTTGGTCATTGGAGCGGGCGGCCTGGGCTGCCCCGTTGCTCAATATCTGGCTTGCGGTGGTGTCGGCCAGCTGCACTGGGTAGACGGGGACACGGTCGATCTGAGCAACCTGCCACGTCAGACGCTCTTTGGCCCGGCAGACCAAGACCAGGCCAAAGTCGAGGTCGGCGCCAGACGCCTCCAGGTGCTCGCTCCGCACTGCGAGCTTCAGACCACGGTCGCCTATGCTGATGAGACCAACCTGCCTGGCTGGATCGAGCAAGCCGACCTGGTGGTCGACTGCACCGACCGATTCGCGACCCGTCAGTTGATTAACCGTTGCTGTGTCCGCTTCGGCAAACGACTGGTGATCGCCTCAGTCATTCAATGGGCCGGGCAGTTGTTCATGGTCGATCCATTGGATCATCAAGCGCCCTGCTATGCCTGCCTGTTCGACCCACAGACCCCCCAGGCTGATGCTGCCTGCGGTGCCTACGGGGTGTTTTCTACAGCAGCTGGCCTGCTTGGCCTAATGCAAGCCCATGAGGCTCTGAAATGGTTGGCGGGGTTCCCGGTCAAGACTGGGCAGCTGCACCTGGTGGATACCAAGAGCCTGCAGTTCGACAGCATTGCTGTCCCCAAAAAATCAGGCTGTCCCGTCTGCGGTGGGGCCAGCGAGTCTTAAGGCCCCAGACCAAACCGGTCATGAGGGTCATGCATAGGGATCAAGCCGGCAGCATGGCGGCCACAATCTCGGCCGCCGACTGCGTGGGTTTTTCAGTGAAGTTGCTCTTGGCAAATTGAAGCCAACGGCCAAGTACAAAACCCATGGCCAGACTGGCCAGCAGAGCCGGTTCCAGAGTCGTCTGGCCGCTGGCCTGGGCTAATTTTAGGGACTGCCGAATCGAGGCCTGCGCCCGATCGATTAACTGGTTGACACGCTGCTGAAGCCGGACGTGCTCAAAGACAATCGCATCGCCCACCAACACCCGCGTCATGCCGGGGTTCTTCTCTGCAAAGTTCAACAGCATGAAGACCATGGCTCTGGCCTTGGCGCCGGGGCGATCGGACCCGGCATCGATCTGGTTGATCAATCCGAAAATGGTCTGCTCGATGAATTCCAGTAGCCCCTCGAACATCTGGGCCTTGCTCGCGAAATGTCGGTACAAGGCCGCCTCGGAGACTTGCAGTTTGGCTGCCAAAGCAGCTGTGGTGATGCGCTCGGCTGAGCCCTCTTCTAGCATGCCAGCCATGGTCTGCAGAATCTGAAGCCGGCGCTCGCCCGGTTTGGGACGCTTGCGAGTCGGTTCGCCCTGTGGCTGCTCAGCCTGGTTCGCTTCGGTCATGACTTCTCCGAAAAATTAGGCCCAACGGGCCAACGATGCCAGTGAGTTTACTTGATGCCAAACATAACTGGGGCGCCGAATCATCGCGGGGCGACCCTGTAGGCGTGTCCTGGCGACAAAGCTCGGTGAGGCCCAGACCCTTGCTGTGCGGAGACCCATCCGATGGGCAGCCCTCAGGTTCTCGCTGCTGTCATCGACCAAGGTTATTCGGGAGGCTGGCAGCCCAGCCTGTCGGATCAGATGGGCCCACAGCCAATGCGCAGGTTTGGGCTGTAGGCGCCCCAAGGCTCTCATGTCCTCAATACAAATCAGCCGATCAAAACTCCTTTGGATTCCCAGACGCTCCAGCAGGCCCATCGTGTAGTGCCTGGGGGCGTTGGTCAGCAGCCACCGTCGCCCCTTCAGAAGCCGAAGCTTGTGGGCCAGGCCGGGTCGATGCGAGACCATGGCGGGTAGCTCGTGGGCGGCCGGGTGCGTCTTGGCTAGAAAGTCCTGGGGGTCTACCCCATGGTGACGAACCAGGCCCAAGAGGGTGGCGCCATATCGTCGCCAGTATTTTTCGCGAACCGCACTGGCTGCCGCCAGATCTACCCCCAGGTGCTCGGCCACATAGTGGGTCATTCGCTGATTGATCTCGGCCATGATCCGATGGCTGGCGTCGTGCAGGGTGTTGTCCAGATCGATCAGCCAGAGACGCGACGATGCGTCCTTCGCGCGAGGTTCAGCCAACAGACGTCGCAAACGGCGCAGGCACCCTAGTGGGAGCGAATCATGGTGCCCACGCCTTCACTGGTCAGAATCTCCAGCAACAGGCTGTTGGGCACTCGGCCATCGATGATGTGAACAGACTGAACGCCGCTCTTGGCGGCATCCAACGCAGAGCTAATCTTGGGAAGCATGCCACCCGACAGGGTGCCGTCTGCAAACAGCCCGTCAATCTCTCGGGCAGTGAGGCCAGTCAGCAGATTGCCAGCCTTGTCCAGTACACCCGGCGTGTTGGTCATCAGCACCAATTTCTCAGCCTTCAGGATTTCGGCAATCTTGCCAGCCACGAGGTCCGCATTGATGTTGTAAGTCTCGCCCTCCGCGCCCGACCCAATGGGAGCAATCACCGGCGTAAAGCCCTCCTTGAGCAAGGACCGAATAATCTCTGGGTCGACAGAGGCAATCTCACCGACCTGGCCAATGTCCAGGGCCTGATCGGGTTGTTCGGTCGAAGGCAGCATGAGCTTTCTGGCACGAATCAGCCCACCATCTTGACCGGTCAGGCCCACAGCCTTGCCCCCCGCATGGTTCACCAGCTCAACAATCTCTTTGTTGACCTTGCCCGCGAGCACCATCTCGACAATGTCCATGGTCTCGGCATCCGTCACCCGCATGCCTTGAACAAATTCGCCTTTTTTTCCAACCCGAGACAACAATTCCTCGATCTGAGGACCGCCGCCATGGACCACGACGACATTGATGCCCACCAGGCGCAGCAACACCACGTCATGTGCGAAGCCCCGTTTAAGAGCCTCGTCGGTCATGGCATTGCCACCGTATTTAACGACCACCGTTTTGCCGTGGAAGCGGCGAATGTAGGGCAGGGCCTCGGCCAGAATGGCGGCTTTTTGGCGGGCCTTGGAGAGATCGGTCATGGTCGCAGCAGGGCGTTAGTCACCATACTGGCGCTGACGAAGCTCCCGACGCTGCTGGGCTTCGATGGAGAGCGTGGCGGTGGGTCGCGCCAGCAGTCTGGCTAGACCAATGGGCTCGCCCGTCTCTTCGCAGTAACCATACTCACCAGCCTCAATGTTGGCCAGAGCCTGCTGGACTTTTTTGATGAGCTTGCGCTCGCGGTCGCGTGTGCGCAACTCAAGAGCGTGTTCTTCTTCGATGGTGGCCCGATCGGCAGGGTCTGGTACCAGGGTGGTCTCACGAAGGTGCTCAGTGGTCTCACCCGCATTGGCCCTCAGCTCAGCCTCCAAGCCCTGCAGCTTGCGGCGGAAGAAATCCAGTTGGGCCGGGCTCATGTACTCGTCTTCTGGCTGGGCCAGAAGCTCAGCTTCGGTCTTGATTGATTTGAATGCGACTTCTTTCATGGAACAACCCTTCTAAACAACTGGTGATGCTAACGAGTCATCCGTGCCGGGTCAGACCAGACACTGGTTGAGGCCTTTGATGATTGTATCGCGGGGAAGTTTACGGCCGATGAAGACCATCTTGGTCTCACGCTTCTCCGAGGGCCCCCAGGGTCTGCCCTTGTCACCACCCATGAGCATGTGAACGCCTTGAAACACCATCTGATGTTCACTGCCCTTTACCCACAGGACACCCTTGTAGCGTAACAACTGAGGGCCATAGGCCTGGGAGACCGCCCCCATAAAACCCTCAAACCGATCCGAGTCGAACGGGCGATCGGCCTTGAAGATAAAGGCCGCCACATCATCGGCATGGTGATGGTCATGCCGATCGGCATCCAGAAAGTCCGGGTCGACCTCCAGGACGGCATTGAGGTTAAACCCCCTGATGTCTAAAACGGTCTTCAGGTCTGTTTCCCCGAAATGAACAAAGTCGATGGGAGCCCGAGGGTTCATGCGACGAATCCGGGCCACCAAATCATCTCGCTGCTCGGCGGTGACCAGGTCAGACTTGGAGACCAGTAAGCGATCCGCAAAGCCCACCTGGGCTTGCGCCTCGGGGTTGGCATCCAGTTGCTGCTGGCCGTGGCAGGCATCGACCAAGGTGATGATGGCGTCCAACAGGTAGTGCTCCGCGATGGCGTCATCGACAAAAAACGTCTGGGCAACCGGGCCGGGCTCGGCCAGACCAGTGGTCTCGATGATCACGCGATCGAATTCGATCTCACCAGCAGTGCGACGGGCCTGCAGCTTGCCGAGCATGTCAACCAAGTCGCCCCGAACAGTGCAGCACAGACAGCCATTGTTCATCTCGATGATGCGCTCGTGCTGGTCCTCGAAGAGCAGTTCGTTGTCGATGCTCTCTTGGCCGAATTCATTTTCGATGACGGCGATGCGCTGGCCGTGCTCTTCAGACAGGATGCGCTTGAGTAGGGTGGTTTTGCCGGCACCCAGAAAGCCGGTGAGGATGGTGACTGGAATCATCTCGCTATTTTGCCGGATCGTCCCCGGGCGCATCAGACGATCGCTTGGCCCGAGGGTGGGACTGGTCGTAGACCGAAGCCAGACGCTGAAAGTCTAGGTGGGTGTAGACCTGGGTCGTGGAGATCTGGGCATGGCCCAAGAGTTCTTGGACGGCCCGCAGGTCCCCGCAGCTCTGGAGCAAGTGGCTGGCAAAAGAGTGTCGGAGCATGTGCGGATGGACCTGCAGGCCCAGGCCAGCGGTCTGGGCCTGTTTGGCAAACAGACGCTGAACCGATCGACCGGACAAACGCTGGCCACGCTGATTGACAAAGAGGGCTGGTTGATCGAGCCGTTCTGGCCGCCCGGCCAAGATTGTCGATCTCTCTGGAAGCCAGGCCTGCAGGGCCTCTAGAGCTGGCCGACCAATTGGCAATTTGCGCGTCTTGCGCCCCTTGCCCACCACCACCAACTCAGCAGCCTGCAGATCCAGATAGCCCTGGTCATCTTGAGCCTGCAGGGCGGAGACATTTAAGCCCACCAGCTCAGAGAGTCGCAGCCCGCAGGAGTAGACCAACTCAGTCATGGCGCGGTCACGCAGGCTCGTTGGGCTGGACACGAAGGCGATGGCTGCATCCACCGACAGCGCTTTGGGCAGGGGACGGCCTGCCTTGGGAGCACGAAGAGCCTGGGCGGGGTTGGCCTGCAGAGGCTCGGTGATCCCGCTCATACCCATCCAGTTGAAAAACCCGCGCCAGGCGGCCAACCGTCTGCGAATCGAGCGGGCGGCCAGACCGCGTTGATGATCCTTGGCCATTAGGCCGCGAAGATCGATCGCAGAGACCTGATCCCACGGCTTGCCCTTGAGTCCGTCCACCAACGCCTGAAGGTCTCGTCGATAAGCCAGCAGTGTCTGATCGGCATATCGACGACTCGCCAGCACCGTCAGGAAGGTCTCGACCGTTGACATGCCCCGGGGTCCTGGCTGGCCCTCTAGCCCAAGGGTTGATGGGGCGAGTCCGCCGCGAGGCCCAGCAAGGCAGCGCTCGATAGCTCTGCAATGCGTTCGAGGAAAGCAGTGCCATGGTCCTGTGTAAAACGGCTCGGATCTGGCGAGCCCAGCACCAACAGGCCAAAGACCTCTGGTGCGGCCCCCTGCCTCAGCGGTAGCAAGGCCAACGATTGCACTTCTTCAGATAGCAAACGCGCCGCAAGGCCCGCCTGATGGGTGTTAATCGACAGACACAAAGGTCGCCCAAGGTCCTGCGCCATTCGAGCAATCTCATCATCGCTCGCCAGCCACCAGCTGGGGGGTGGGTGGGTAGCATCGGTCGCCTTGGCAGCAGGTCCTCGCCACAGGCCCAGAGCCACTTCGGGGATGCTAAAAGCGCTGGCGAGGGCCGCAGGGAGCTGATCGGCGCGGGCCACGGGTGAGGCCTGAAGCAGCAAATTCCGAAGCCATGTCATCAACCGATCGGCGATGGCATCGTTCTCCTGGGCGTGGTGAACCATCTCCATGGTCCTCTGCTCCAAGATCTTGATCTTCTCTCGCAACACCAGCAGTTGACGCTCCAATAGAGAGCTGGCCGCACCGGCGGCCACATGCGGGACCCGAACCTCTGCCAGGACTGCCGGGTGACGCACAAAAAAATCTGGATGCGCCCTCAGATAGGCAGCCACCGTCGTGTCGTTCAGCCCCGCATCAGGTCCCGAGTGAGGCCCAGCGGTGGGCAGTTGGCCCAGTGTTGGTTCCTGCGGCGTGCTCATAACTCAATCTCCCCCTTGAAAACGGTGGTCGCTGGGCCGGTCATCCAGACCGAGTCTTGTGGGTCACCCGACCACCGAATGGTGAGCCGTCCGCCGGCTGTCTGGACAGCCACCGGCTGCCCAGCCGCCAATAGGCCCTGGGCGACCCCGCTCACCACGGCCGCACAAGCGCCGGTGCCACAGGCCAAGGTCTCGCCTGCGCCACGCTCAAACACACGCAGGCTCATGGCCGTTGGGCTCTTGATCTGTCCAAAGCCAGCATTCACCCGATGGGGCAATCGATCGTGGCTCTGCAGCCACTGGCCCACAGGCCCAACTGGTGCGGTCTGCGTATCCTCTACCCAGGTCACCAGATGTGGGTTGCCCATCGACACAGGACCGAACCAACGCGGCTGGTCATGCGGTGCATTCAATTCGTACAGAGTCTGCTGGCCGGCGAGTTGGCTGCAAAGGCCTTCCACTTGAAAAGGCAGGCTCTGGGCGGTCAGTTGAGGTGGGCCCATGTCAACTGTCACCTCGCCGTTGGCCTCTACCACTGGTCGGATCAGGCCCGCCTTGGTCAGCACCCGTACCGCAGGCCCTTTGATCAGGCCTTGGTCGACCACATAACGAGCAAAGCACCTGGCGCCATTGCCGCACTGTTCCACCTCTTGCCCATCTGCATTGAAGATTCGATAGACAAAATCCGCCTGATCCGTCGGGCTGTTCTCCACCAGCAGGATTTGGTCGGCCCCAATGCCAAATCGTCGGTCCGATAATCGGCGAATCTGTTCAGGTCGAAGCAGGTGGTCGGGCAGACCGCTGCGAGCATCCAAGACAATGAAGTCATTGCCTGCGCCGTGCATCTTGGTGAATGGGACTCGAATGGTCATGTCTCGATTATGCATAGACCGCGGGCTGGCCGTCTGGTCTGGTTTTGAATCGCCGATGAGTCCAGAGGTACTGACTCGGCGTCTCCAGGACCCGCTGCTCGATGAAATCGTTCATCTGTTGAACGGCAGCCTGCAGGTCTTGGTCAGGCGTATGAAACCAAGCTGGGTAAAACTCGGCCTCATAGCCATCATCGGTCATGCGGGTCACCATGGGGCAGACCGCCGCACCCGTGAGCTGAGCCAGTCGCACCACGCTGGTGACGGTGGCAGCGGGCTGATCAAAAAATGTCGCAAAAACAGCATCCCGAGACCCAAAATCCATGTCGGGCAAAAAGTAGGCGGTGTGACCCTTTTTGAGCAGACGTACCAGCCGACCAATGCCGTCTTGTCTGGACAGGAGCACCGGGTCGTTGAACCGAGACCGCGCAGCCAGCACAAAGTTGTTCAACACATCGCTGCTTTGGTTGGAGTACATGGAGACCATTCGGCAATCAAGCTGCAGACGAATGCCGCCAGCATCCAGTCCCAGAAAGTGAGGGGCCAGCACGATGGTGGGCCGGTCTTTGACCGCCTCAAAATAATGCGCCTGTCTAACCGAAACCAGTCTGCGAACCGCCCGCTCGTCGGCCCGCCAGACCTCAAAGCGATCGAAAAAAGCGCGGGCATAGAAGACAAAATGGTCCTTGGTGACTTGGCGGCGCTGGGCCGGGCTCCAGCTGGGGAAGCACAGGGTGAGGTTGGTCATGGCGACTCGCCGTCGGCTGGCCGCCAGGTAGAACAACAGACGGCCCAAGCCCCAAGACAAGATTCCGCGAAGCGGCATGGGCAGCCAAGAGAGCGCTCCGCCCAGCCCCAGGCCGGCTTGCACGAGGGCCTCGGTCAGCCATCTCATGAGGGTCCGCCTCCGACGATGGGGGGGTCCGTCTGGATTGGCCCAGCCTGGGATGGTGTCTTGTAGCGGTTGTAGGCCCAGAGGTACTGATCGGGTTGGCGAAGAATCATCTCTTCGGTCTTGCGGTTCATCTGAACCACCAGCTGCTCCAGGGTCATCGAGGAGCCCGCGTCTGCTGCTGGGTCCCACGGCTCCAAAACCAATTGCCAGCCACCAGGCGTCCGCAGGGCCAGGGCCCAGATCAGGGCGGCGCCGGTGGCCTGGGCCAGGCGCATCGGCAACACCATGGTGTAGGCAGGGCGGCCAAAGAAATCCGCCCACTGGCCTTCTCCTCTAGAGGGCACTTGGTCGGGCAGCATGCCAATGGCCTGACCTTTCTTGAGGGCTCGCAGCAGCAGGCGCACCCCCGCGGCATTGGCGGGGGCGGTGGCCACCGTTGATGTTGGCCGGAGCCGCTGAAGCAGACGCTCCACCACTGGCTGACGCGAGGGCCTGTAGAGCACTGTGATGGGGTGGTGTTGGCCAATGGCCCGAGGAGCGAGTTCAAAGGCGCCCAGGTGCGGCGTCAGAATGATGACCCCTCGACCAGCTGCCGCGCTCTCTTGGAGATGCCTCAGGCCCTGGATCTGCATGCGCTGCACCGACAAGGGATCGCACCAGATTTTGGGGAGCTCGGTCACCAGCTGTCCCGCCTGGGCTACCGCCCGCCATTTGCCAGACGACTCAGAACCCATCGCCAGTGCCCAGTTCTGGGCAAACATCCTGCGATAGGCGGGCGAGAGCAGCCACGTGACCAGCCCCAAGGCTGCGCCGAGTCGGCGCAACAGCCACAGGGGCAGGTGGGCAGCGATTTGAAATAAAGCCGTCATAGGGTCTATAGTGATTCCTATCGCCGATTTAATCGACAACTTGCGGGGCGATTGTCTTCTAAATACCGCTAAAGCGCGTGCGCATCAGCTCAACACTGCTCGCATCCTTTAGAGACAACCGCAGGCTGTCTGTCTTTCAAAGGAATTGCGAATGGCTCAAGACTACTTCTTTACCTCGGAATCGGTTTCCGAGGGCCACCCAGACAAAGTGTCCGATCAGATCTCTGACGCCATCCTGGACGCCATCATTGCCCAGGATCCCACCTCACGCGTTGCTGCGGAAACCCTGTGTAACACTGGCCTGGTTGTGTTGGCCGGCGAAATCACCACCCGTGCCAATGTCGATTACATCCAGGTGGCCCGCGAGACCATCAAGGGCATCGGCTACGACAATACCGACTTCGGTATTGACTACAAGGGCTGCGCAGTCCTGGTGGCTTACGACAAGCAGAGTCCTGACATTGCCCAGGGGGTCAACAAGGCCTATGACAATGGTCTAGACCAGGGTGCGGGCGATCAGGGGCTGATGTTCGGTTATGCCTGCGACGAGACCCCCGTGCTGATGCCCGCGGCCATCCACCTGTCCCACCGCCTGGTCGAGCGTCAGTCGATGATCCGCCGAGACGGCCGGCTGCCGTGGCTGCGTCCCGATGCAAAATCCCAGGTGACCCTGCGCTACGTCAATGGCCGGCCCGACAGCATCGAGACCGTGGTGCTCTCCACGCAGCATGCGCCGGATGTCTCGCTGGAGCAGCTCCGAGAGGCCGTCATTGAAGAGATCATCAAGCCGATCCTGCCAAAAGAGCTCATCAAGGGCGATATCAAGTACCTGGTCAATCCGACTGGACGGTTTGTCATCGGTGGCCCCCAGGGTGACTGTGGCCTGACTGGCCGCAAGATTGTGGTGGACACCTATGGTGGCTCATGCCCCCATGGTGGTGGCGCCTTCTCCGGCAAAGACCCCTCCAAGGTTGACCGCTCCGCCGCCTACGCTGGTCGATACGTGGCCAAGAATATCGTGGCGGCCGGCCTGGCCAAGAAGGCACTGGTGCAGGTGAGCTATGCCATCGGCGTGGCCGAGCCCACTTCAGTCTGGGTCACCACCGAGGGCACGGGTGTGGTCTCGGACGAGAAGATCGCCGCTGCCGTTCGCGAGGTCTTTGACCTGCGGCCTCGTGGCATCGTCCAGATGCTGGATCTGCTGCGGCCGATCTATAAAAAGACCGCAGCCTATGGGCACTTCGGCCGCGAAGAGCCGGAGTTCACCTGGGAGGCAACGGACAAGGCCGAGGCCCTGAAGGCCCGCTGTCTCTAAGGCTTAAGGGCCAACGGCTGCGAGAGGCCAGTACTCATCCTGGCCTCCTTTGACCTGCAGCCTTGACCGGGCCTGCAGCCTGGGAGAGAATTCGGGCTCACTCGAGGAGCGTTGCGAGAGGTCAGAACCTCCCAGGCTCGAGTGGCCCGGCTCCCGGGCTCTTCAACGGCGCTCGCGAATCCATTCAGAAAGGACCGCGAGATGAGTGCCGTACTCAAACCCGCAAACCAGCAAGACTACGTTGTCGCAGACCTGTCGCTCGCCGACTGGGGTCGAAAAGAAATTCGCATTGCCGAGACCGAGATGCCTGGCCTCATGGCCATCCGTGAAGAATTCGCCGCCAAGCAGCCCCTCAAAGGTGCTCGGATTACCGGCTCCCTGCACATGACCATTCAGACCGCCGTGCTCATCGAGACCCTCACGGCACTGGGTGCTCAGGTTCGCTGGGCCTCATGCAACATTTTCTCGACCCAAGACCATGCAGCCGCTGCGATTGCCGCAGCTGGCATTCCGGTCTTTGCCAAGAAGGGCGAGAGCCTAGAGGAGTACTGGGACTACACCCATCGGATCTTCGAATGGACCGATGGCAAGCCGTCGAACATGATTCTGGACGATGGTGGCGATGCCACCCTGCTGCTGCACCTCGGTGCCGATGCCGCAAGGGATGCCAGCCTGCTGACCAATCCCAAAAGCGAAGAAGAGACCTGTCTGTTTGCCTCCATCAAGAAGCAACTGGCAAAAGACCCTGGCTTCTACCAGCGCCACTTGGATGCCGTGATCGGTGTGACCGAAGAGACCACCACCGGTGTCCATCGCCTGAA
>JBEDMQ010000089.1:0-3473 GCA_041171045.1 Pseudomonadota bacterium | reverse complement strand
AAGAAGTTCAACCCGGGTACAGCCGCCTCCATGCTGTTCCTCAACGCCACCAATCCAGAGACCATCAACCTGACACGCAAGGTCATGATCGACTGGGGCTACAAGGCCCAGCGCATCGCTGCTGATTTGTTCAAGTCGTTTGCCAAAAAGCAGACAGCCAAGCCTCCGGCGACGGTGGGTCGCGCCCCGCTTAAAGAGCAGGTCATTCACTTTGTGAACAAGAAGATGCCAGGCAACCTGCCCAAGAAGACCGCGCGGGCTCTGCTGGACATCGAAGACTCTCGCTACGTGCCGATTATTCGCAACCCCAAGGCCACGACCAGCGAATCGGAGGCGGTCTTCTATTTCCCGGGTTGCGGTTCCGAGCGCCTCTTCTCCCAGGTGGGCCTGGCCACCCAGGCCATGCTCTGGCAGGTCGGCGTGCAGACGGTGCTACCACCAGGCTATCTGTGTTGTGGCTACCCGCAGCGTGGGTCGGGTCAGTTCGACAAGGCCGACCAGATCATCACCGACAACCGGGTGCTCTTTCATCGTGTGGCCAATACGCTCAACTACCTGGACATCAAGACGGTCGTGGTCTCGTGCGGCACCTGCTACGACCAGCTCGCAGGCTATGAATTCGACAAGATCTTCCCGGGCTGCCGCATCCTAGACATCCACGAGTACCTCATGGAAAAAGGCGTCAAGCTCGAGGGCGTGACCGGCACCAAGTACATGTACCACGACCCTTGTCACAGCCCCATGAAACAGCACAACCCCATCAAGGTGGTTAATGCCCTCATGAACAGTGACCAGAACGGCACCATCGAGAAGAACGACCGTTGTTGTGGTGAGTCCGGCACGCTGGCCATTGCCCGTCCCGACATCTCCACCCAGGTGCGGTTCCGTAAAGAGGAAGAGATGCGCAAAGGCGCTGACAAGCTGCTAGCCCAAGATGCCTCTCAGGACGTCAAGATTCTCACGGCCTGCCCGTCTTGTATGCAGGGCCTCAACCGTTATACCGGCGACACGGGCGTACAGGCCGACTACATCGTGGTCGAGATGGCCCGTCACCTCATGGGTGAGCAGTGGCTGGAGCAGTACGTTCAGAACGCCAACCAGGGCGGCATCGAGCGAGTCCTGGTCTAGGGCCATGACTCGGCCTCACCTGGTTTCCTAAGCCACCAGGTCTCTGACATGGCCGGTCTCTGGATTCGCGTCAGCATCACGGCCCTGGGCATCTTGCTGTTTGCCTTGCTCATCAAGAGCCTGGCTGGAGGCTATGCCGCCTTTGTCGTGGCCTTTGGCTGCCTGGTGATCTGGGTGGTCTTTCAGCTCTGGCACCTG
The DNA here is from genome assembly GCA_041171045.1 of Pseudomonadota bacterium. Taxonomy (GTDB): domain Bacteria; phylum Pseudomonadota; class Gammaproteobacteria; order Burkholderiales; family Burkholderiaceae_A; genus Hahnella. The sequence goes on along the minus strand of JBEDMQ010000089.1, from coordinate 2,147 downwards.
CAAAAGCTCAACAGCTGGCTGCGCGACTTTCGGCTGGCCAAGACCCCCAGAGGCCTCGGCACCTGGGACATCCTCTATTCCGCCATTTATCGACTGGCCAAGTCGTATGAGCGTCAGCAGGCCCAGCTTAAGACGTCTCTCGAGAGCTTCCGAAGCGCCACTGAGGCCATGCCAGATGGGGTGATTGCCCTGGACTCTCACAACCAGGTCACCTACGCCAGTGATCGCGCCTGCCGACATGTGGGCATTCGGGTCCCTGCGGACTACGGTCGCAGCCTGCTGAACATTCTGCGCCACCCAGACTTTGGGCAGTACCTGGAGGGCAAGGCCTGGGACCAGCCCGTGGTCTTGCGCAACGTGCCCACCATTGGCCGGGTGCTGCAGGTTCAAGTGGTGCCCTATGGCCAGAGTGACCGCCTGGCCCTGACTCGCGACATCACACAAATCGACAAGCTCGAGACCATGCGCCAGGACTTTGTGGCCAACGTCTCTCACGAACTGCGGACTCCTCTGACAGTGGTCGCCGGCTACGTCGAGACCCTGCAGACCATTCCCATGACCGATGAGCAGCGTGAGGGTGTTCTGCAGACCATGGGGCAGCAGACCTCTCGCATGCAGGCCCTTATCGAAGACCTGCTGGCCTTGTCCAAACTCGAATCCGAGCAAAAGCCCAACTCAGAGATTGCCATCAGCATGACCGACATGCTGAGCCGCCTCTCCCACGATGCCGAGCAGCTCTCGCGTGGCGGTCATCGCATCGTTGTGGACAATCAAGCCCCCGAGGTCCAGCTGATTGGCGACACACAGGAGCTCGCCAGCGCATTTGGCAATCTGGTCTCAAATGCCATTCGTTACACGCCAGCTGGCGGGAGCATCACCCTATCCTGGGCTCTAGAAGAAGCTGGGCAGGCCACTTTTGCGGTGACCGACACTGGTCCCGGCATTGAGTCGCAGCACATTGGCCGGCTCACCGAGCGCTTTTATCGGGTCGACAAAGACCGCTCGCGGGTCACGGGCGGAACGGGTCTGGGTCTGGCGATCGTCAAGCACGTGGCCGCAAGGCACGAGGCCAAACTAGACATCCAGAGTACCGTGGGCCAAGGCAGTCGGTTCTCGCTGACCTTCCCGCAGCAGCGGGTGACCTTGATTTAGCCGTTGGACTCGGTGGGCAGGGCGGTAAAGCGATAGCCACTGCCGCGAACGGTCTCCACATGACGGTCGTGGCCGGTGGGGGTCAGGGCCTGGCGCAGCCGTCGGATGTGAACATCCACGGTCCGTTCTTCCACAAAGACATGATCGCCCCAGACGTGGTCCAGCAACTGGCTGCGGCTGTGGACGCGTTCTGGATGGGTCATGAAGAAATGCAGCAGTCGGAACTCGGTCGGACCCAGTTCCAAGGCCTGACCACCACCAGAGACCCTGTGAGTCTGAGGGTCAAGCTTTAGCCCTGCTATCTCAACGGTATCGTCCGTCAGCTGCGGGGCCCGGCGGCGCATCACGGCCTTGATACGCGCGATCAGCTCACGCGGTGAAAAGGGCTTGGTCATGTAGTCGTCGGCGCCACTCTCCAGGCCCTCGACCTTGTCGCCCTCTTGAGAACGCGCGGTCAGCATGATGATGGGCACGTCTCGGGTCCGCTCATCGGTGCGCAGCTTTTTGGCGTAATTCACGCCGCTCATACCCGGCAGCATCCAATCCAACAAAATAAGGTCGGGTAATTCCGCTCGTATCAGGGTGTCGGCTTGAATAGAATCAGCAGCACGCAATACCTTGTGGCCTGCGAAGCTCAGGTTGACGGCGACCAGCTCAGCAATGGCTGGTTCGTCTTCTACGACCAATATTGTGCTTGCCATATGGGTTAGTACTGTATGCGGACAACATGACAGTTCCATGACACTTTAACCAGTTTGAAAAATTTCCTTCACCAAGGCCCAGACATGTCAGCCCAGACCCACATCCCCGAGTACAACAGCAACGCCCCAGCCCAGCCCCCCAGCAGCATCGTGGTCCACAGCCAGTCCCAGGTCTTGGAGCTCGGCTATGACGCTGGTGCCGCTCGCCTGCCATTCGAGTTCTTGCGGGTCTACAGCCCCTCAGCCGAGGTGGTTGGTCATGGTCCAGGCCAAGAGGTGCTTCAGGTCGGCAAG
>JBEDMQ010000088.1:0-10961 GCA_041171045.1 Pseudomonadota bacterium | reverse complement strand
GCGAGGCCCCACCAGAAACTCTGCGATAAAGGACCGCGGGATGATGGCTCGGCGGTCACAGGCAAAGGACTCTCCCATGAGCCAGGCCTCGCCAAGAATGTAGGCAGTGGGCTGCCGCTTGATTAGCCGTTGGTGCATGACGTCCTTGAGTCGCTGCTGCTCCGATGGCTCAAGTGGTCGTTGAAGTTGATCCGCACCCGCATCGAAGGACCAGCCCAACGCCCTGATGAGCAGCCAGTGCGCCTCGTCGTAAGGATCCAGGGTGCCTTGGCCCAGTTGGCAGTTGGCCTGGGGCAGGGCGTCGGTTAGCCAGTCTCGCCAGTCAGCGAGACACTGAGGCTCAGGCTGCGGGAAGTTCAACCAAGAGCTTTTCGATGGCGCGCTCATAGATGGCGCTCAAGGGCTCCAAATCGGCCACGGCGATCCGTTCGTTGACCTGGTGAATGGTGGCGTTCGGTGGGCCAAATTCGATGACCTCACGGCAGTGCTTGGCAATGAATCGGCCATCCGAGGTGCCACCGGTGGTCGACAACACGGGCTTGAGGCCCTGGACCTGTTCGATCGCCTGGCTCATGGCATCGCAGAGTGTCCCTGCTGGCGTGAGGTAGGGGTCTCCGCCCAGGTTCCAGTCGATGCTGTAGCGCAGGTTGTACTGCTGGAGCACGGCCTCGAGTCGGTCCTTCAGGCTCTGGGGGCTGCTCACGGTGGCAAATCGAAAATTAAAGGAGGCGGTCAGAGAGCCGGGGATGACGTTGGTCGCACCGGTACCCGAATGAAGATTTGAGACCTGCCAGGTGGTGGGCGGGAAGTACTGGTTGCCATCGTCCCAGACAATCGCAGCCAGGTCGGCCAGGGCAGGTGCAAAGCGATGGATGGGGTTCTCGGCCATGTGCGGATAGGCCACATGCCCTTGCTGACCAAAAATGGTGAGCTGGCCAGACAGCGAGCCGCGACGACCATTCTTGATCATGTCGCCCAGCGTCTTGGTGGAGGTCGGTTCGCCGACGATGCAGTAATTGAGCTGCTCGCCACGGTGGACCAGTTCGCGAAGGACCTGCACGGTGCCATCGATGGCTGGACCTTCTTCGTCGGAGGTGACCAGATAGGCCAGGCGACCGGCGAAACTGGGATGCTTGGCGATGAAGCGTTCGGAGGCGGTGACAAAGGCGGCAATTGATGACTTCATGTCCGAGGCCCCGCGACCGACGAGCTCACCGTTGTGAATGGTGGGTTCAAAGGGGTCCGACTGCCAGGCCTCACGGGGGCCTGGTGGGACGACATCGATGTGACCGGCCAGCACAAGGGTGGGCCCAGGGCGACCACCTTCTCGGACAGCCCATAGGTTGGTGACCTCGCCAAAGGGCATGATCTCGGTCTGAAAGCCCAGGGGCTTGAGCCGCTCGGAGAGCAATTCGCAGCAGCCCGCGTCAGCAGGCGTTACCGAGGGTTTGGAGATCAGGGCTTTGGCCAGCGCCAGGGTATCGGTCACGAGAAAAATCCTTGGTAGAGAGAGTCCGAAAATCCAACTGCCAGTTGATCTGACCATTCAAGCACAGGTCGCTTGATCACGGAAGGCTGGGCCAGCATGAGGTCGATGGCCGAGGCCTGGTCAACGATGGATTTCTTCACGGTCTCGTCGAGTTTTCGCCAGGTGGTGCCGCGGGTGTTGAGCAGGCTGTCATAGGGCAGGTGCTTGAGCCACTGCAGCAGCAGCTCACGATCTGGCGGCTGTTTCTTGAAGTCAATGAAGCTCACCTGCACGTTGTGCTCTGCCAGCCAGCGACGCGCCTTGCGGACGGTGTCGCAGGTCGTCAGGCCGAAGAGCCGAACAGTGGTCTGGTGGGACCGGCTCAATTAGTCCCCCCGAAGCAGGTCGTTGATGCTGGTCTTGGCGCGGGTCTGTGCATCGACCCGCTTGACGATGACCGCACACGACAGGGCGTATTTGCCGTCGGAGGAGGGCAGGCTGCCGGGCACCACCACGCTGCCCGCTGGTACACGACCAAAATGAATCTCGCCGGTGGTGCGGTCGTAGATGCGTGTGGACTGGCTGATAAAGACGCCCATGGACAAGACACTGTTCTCTTCCACGATCACACCCTCGACCACTTCGGATCGAGCACCGATGAAACAGTTGTCTTCGATGATGGTGGGATTGGCCTGAAGGGGTTCCAGCACCCCACCAATGCCCACACCACCCGACAGGTGTACGTTCTTGCCGATCTGGGCACAGGAGCCGACGGTCGCCCAGGTGTCAACCATCGTGCCCTCGTCCACGTAGGCGCCGATGTTGACGTAGGAGGGCATCAGGACGACATTCTTGGCCAGAAAGGAGCCACGGCGCGCCACGGCGGGCGGCACCACCCGCACGCCCATGGACCGCATGGTCTCGGCCGAGAGGCCCTCGAACTTGGTGGGCACCTTGTCATAGAACTGCAGGTCACCCCCCGAGACCGGGGCATTGTCTGACAGACGGAAAGAGAGGAGCACCGCCTTTTTGATCCACTGGTGGACGGTCCAGCTGCCGCTGAGTTTTTCGGCAACGCGAACCTGGCCCGCATCCAGGGCATTGAGGACGGTCTGAACCGCCTCGCGAATGTCAGCGGGTGCATTGGCCGGGCTGAGCTTGGTGCGGTCTTCCCAGGCGGCGTTGATCGTCGATTCGAGTTGGGCGTGGTTCATGTGGGACTCCGTTTGTAAATGGGCTTGCTGGGGTGGTGGGTGGCTCAGGACCGATGGGGATTAGAAGCGAGCTGGGTCTCTGACGGAGGCCTGCGATGGGAAGTCAGCCAGTGCGATGGTGGGTGCAGGCTGCCAGCCTGGTTGACGATGGTCGCAGACCACGGTGGTAAAGATTCCACCACGGACGTACCAACGGGCGGTTAGCCTCATGTAGCGCGGTGAGGTTGCCGAGACCAGGTCGTCGAGAATTTTGTTGGTCACTGCCTCGTGAAAGGCGCCCTCGTCTCGATAGGACCACATGTAGAGCTTGAGGGCCTTGAGCTCGACGTTTCGCCGGTCTGGGATGTAATCGATGGTGAAGTGCGCGAAGTCGGGCTGGCCGGTGAGCGGGCACAGACAGGTGAACTCCGGGACCTCGATGTGGATCTGGTAGTCCCGCTCGGGCTGGGGGTTGTCAAAGGTCTCGAGTTTTTTTGAGGGTCGGCTAGACATTCAAATCCTTGATGTTGCAGGCGGATCGCCGCAGCAAAAACGAAATTAACGACAATTAACGATATTTAGGGGTTATTTGGCAGATAAAAACAGCCAAATTACCGATGTTATTATAGCGCAGCACTTATCGGGAGCCCATTGCCGTGCGTCTGACCCAGCTTCGTTTATCCGGCTTTAAGTCTTTTGTAGATCCCACCACCCTGCAGATTTCCCGCCAGTTGGTGGGCATTGTGGGCCCCAATGGCTGTGGCAAATCCAACGTGATTGACGCGGTCCGCTGGGTGCTGGGCGAGTCGAAGGCCTCGGAGCTACGGGGCGAGAACATGCACGATGTGATCTTCAACGGATCGGGCACTCGCAAGCCAGCGGGGCGCGCCAGTGTGGAACTGATGTTTGACAACAGCCAGGGGCGCCTTGGTGGACCCTGGGGCCGGTTTGCGGAGTTGTCGGTGAAGCGGGTCCTGTCTCGTGACGGACAGTCCAGCTACTACATCAACAACCAGCATGTTCGCCGCAAGGATGTCTACGATGTGTTCATGGGCACCGGCCTAGGCCCGCGGGCTTACGCCATCATCGGGCAGGGCATGATCTCGCGGGTCATTGAGTCCAAACCAGAGGAGCTGAGAGTCTTTCTGGAAGAGGCGGCCGGCGTGTCCAAGTACCGGGAGCGGCGGCGCGAGACGGAGAACCGTCTAACCGATGCCCGAGAGAACCTGGCCCGGGTGGATGACATTCGATTGGAGCTGGGTCAGCGCATTGAGCAGCTCACTGGGCAGGCCGAGGTGGCGCAGGTCTATCAGGACAAGGTCGCCCAGCGAGCAGACAAGCAGGCACTCTTGTTGGCGCTGCGACGTCAGGAGTCGCTCGATGGCCTCAGCCGTCACCGACTGGCTCGTGGCGAGCAGGTCAATGCCTTGGATGCGCTGGTTGCACAGGGCACAGCCCTGGCCCGTGAGGTGGAAGAGGCTAGAGCCTCCTCCGATGAGGCCCAGAGCCTGTTGTCGGCCGCTCAGGCTGCGGTCTTTGAGATCAACACCCAAATCGCAGGGCTCGAGGCCGACAACCGTGCCCAGCAGCAGAACAAAGACCGGGCCATGCAGACCATTGCCGCTGCCCAGGCTCAGCTGGCAGCCCTGCAGTCTCAGCAGCAACAGGGGGCCCAGGAGCGCGAGCACTTGGCGGCAGAGATGGCCCAGACGGCTGCCCACCTGGCTCAGGCGCAGACGGCCCTGTCGCAGGCTCAGCAGGCCCTCATTCCCAAGCAGCAGGCCTTTGAGCAGGCCAATGAATCCCTCAACGAGGCTCGCACCACCGCGGCTGCCAGCGAGGCGGAGTTGCGTGGGCTGGGGGCGCGGCTGGCCGAGCAGCAGGCCATGGTGCAAAGGCTGTCGGCCCGACTGGGTGCGGCCAAGACCGAACTCTCGCAGCTCGAGACCATGGATCCTACGGCCCTTGCGGGCGTCCAGGCCCAGCTACAAGAGGCCAAGGCTTTGGAGCAGTCTGCGCAGCAGACCCTGGCGCAGTTGACGACCCGACTGGCCGAGGACGAGGTCGCCCTCGAGAGCGCTCGAACGCAATCCCAATCCACCAAGGCGGAATTTGATCGTCTGACGGCTGAGCACGCGGCCCAGTCCGAGTTGTTGGCTGCACAAGAGGCGAACGATCAGATGGACCCATGGCTCGCCCGCCATCAGTTTGCTGACAAGAAAAAGCTCTGGTCCGCCCTGCGGGTGGAGGATGGTTGGCAGACGGCAGTGGGGGCCGCCCTGGCCGAGAAGATGTCCGCGATCTCCCCGGGCAGCGGCCTGTCGGACCTGCTGACCTTGGCTGCCGACCAGCCCCCCGGCCGTGTGGTGTTCTACCAGTCACCCGCTCAGGATCCCGCAGTTGGGGCGGATCGACTGGCCTCCAAAATTCAGGGCCAGGGTGAAGCCGCCAGCATGGCGCGCTTCTGGCTCGGTGAGATGCTGCTGGCCGACTCCTTGGAGCAGGCCATTGCCAAGCGCGGGCAGTTGCAGCCGCATCAGACTTTTGTGACGCAGGACGGTCACATGGTCGGTTCCCATGACCTTCGTCTGCATGGGCAGTCTGCCGCCGACGGATCGGGTCTGCTGGCGCAGCGTGATCGGGTTGAAGGGCTGGTGAAATCGCTTCGGGTTGCCGAGCTGGCAGCCTCGTCTGCCAAGGATCAGCTCTCGGGCCTGGAGGCCCGAGTGCAAGAGGCTCGTCGTGGTCTGGAGACCAGTCGGGCCACGCTCGCCAAGGCCACATCCCGTTGTCATGAGCTGAGCCTCATGGAGATTCGTCTTCAGGAAAAGGCGCAACGGCTTGAAACCAAGTCCGCTGGCCTTCAGCAGACCATCGATGCCACGCAGGCCGAACTTCAGTCGGTCGAGCAGACCATCGCCCAGATTCAGCAGACGCAGTCTCAGGCCGATGCTCAGCGTCAGGCCTTGCAGGCGTCTGTGGCAGCGGCCCAGCAGGCTGCGGCAGAGGCCCAGCAGCAGCGCGAGGCGGCTCAGCAGAGTCTGCGAACCGTGGAGGCCAGCCTGCAGGAGCACCGTCTCTCCGAGCGATCCCAGCAGGCTCGTCAGGATGCTCTGGTTCGCGCAGCCCAAGAGCTCCAGAGCCGCATGGCCGAGACCCAGCAGCGGGAGACGCAGGCCCAGCAAGAACTCCAGTCGGCCGAACAGGCACTGGCCCAGAGCCCCTTGCAACAGGTTCTTGGCCAGCGCGTCTCGCTCGAGCAGGCCCTGACCCAGGCCCGCCAGTATGCCGATGAGAAGGCCCATGCCACGCGCGAACTCGATGAAAAGCGTCTGTCCATCGACCGTGAGGCGATCCCCATTCGGGAGCGCATCAGCCACGCGGATGCTGCGCTGGCCGCGGCCCAGGCCACCATCGATCAGATTGACCAGCAACTCGCCGACCAAGGGATCGACTTGGAGCCGGTCTACGCCCAGTGGCCCAATCGCATGCCCCCGGCTGATCTGCCCAAACCGGCCAGCCTGCAGGCCGAGGTCAACCGCCTCAACCGCGAGATCGAGGCCCTGGGTCCCGTTAACCTGGCCGCCTTGTCTGAACTGGAACAGGCCAAGGAGCGCCAGGGCTTCCTGGATGCTCAGGCCACTGACCTCATGAGTGCAGTCGAGACACTCGAAGACGCCATTCGCAAGATCGATCGAGAGAGTCGCGCCCTGCTGCAGTCCACCTATGACACGGTCAATGCCAACTTTGGTCGACTCTTCCCCACGCTCTTTGGTGGCGGCGAGGCCAGGCTGGTGCTTACCGGCGAGGAGATTCTGGACAGCGGTGTGCAGGTGATGGCTCAGCCACCCGGCAAGAAGAACACCTCGATTCACCTGCTCTCTGGTGGTGAGAAGGCCCTCACGGCGACCGCACTGGTCTTTGCCTTGTTCCAGTTGAATCCCGCGCCGTTCTGTCTGCTCGATGAGGTGGATGCGCCCTTGGATGATCCCAACACCGAGCGTCTGTGTCGCCTGGTCAAAGAGATGTCGACGGCCACCCAGTTCGTCTTTATCACCCACAACAAAATTGCCATGGAGCTGGCCGAACACCTGGTCGGCGTGACCATGCAGGAGCAGGGCGTCTCACGTCTGGTGGCGGTGGACCTGGATGCCGCTAGCGCATTGGCCGAAGCGGCCTGATCGAGTCGGTCCGCATGGTGCAGGCCCTGCTCGAACAGCTGCAGACCTTGCCAGGACTGGTGGGCCTGATGATTGGGCTGGTCTTGATGGTCGTGCTGGCCCTTAACTTCCGTGAGGCCTTGCGCTTGCGCAGGCTCACCGCCCGCGTCCGGTCGCGCATCGAGCCGGTCGATGCGCCTGCGGGTGGCTTCTCTGCTGAGGAACCTGGCTTGTCGGTTGGTTCAGAAGAGCCCGCATTTGCGCGAGACACGATGCGCCATGGGGTCAATGGACTGGCCGAGCCAGGCTTTGGGCATGGTCTAAACCAGGGCGTGGCACAGGGCCTGACACAAGGCCTGGCGGAAGGCTTTGAACAGGGCCCGGGTCTGGGGACTGCGCCTGTTGGCTCGCCTGGTCTGCGGGCCGCCAGTCCAGAGCGCCTTCACCGCGACCTGTCCGAGCAGGACGAATGGCTGGTAACCCTGGATGGATATGGGCTGGAACAGGTCTCGCACGAGTTGATCCTGGCGCAATTCAAAGACTGGCACCGATGTGGTCAGAAGACGGTTCGGTTTGGCTTGGACCGCCAGGACCGTTTGGTGGTGGCCTTGCTACTGGTCACCCGTCAGGGTGGTCTCTCGCTCAATGAATACAACCAGTTCTACGATCGGCTCGCCGCTGGCCTCTCGGAGTGTCCGGGTGTCGATGCGGCGGGCTTCATGGCCACATTGCCGGATTTCTCGGTCTGTCATGCACGGTCGCGAGAACGCCTGCGCATGCTGGAGTCCCTGGATGGCCAACTGGTCTTTCACCTGCAGTCGGATCATCCCGCCAGTACACAAAACACGGCCTCCTTTTTGTCAGCGATGGGCCTGAGCGAGCGAGCGGAGGGACGTTTCTCTCGGCTCGACGAGCAGTCCGAGGCGGTCTACAGCGTTCTACCCGGCGACCAAGGCTTTCACTTGTCTTTCATGCTGGACTTGCCCCGCGTGAGCAACCCCACTGAGGCCTTTGCCGATCTGGTGGACCTGGCGCGTGCCTGTGCAGAGGCCTTCTCTGGTCGGCTGGTGGATGATGCCGGTCGCTCACTCAATTCGACCTTGTTCGATCAATTTGCCCAGCAGGTGGCCAGCCGCGCCGAGGCCCTGACGTCGGCCGGCTTTCCCCCAGGCAGTTGGGCCAACCGAAAGATCTTTTCTTAACGGGCCATGGGCGAGTCTGTGGACCAGCAGCGACTGGACTGGTTGACCCAGGAGGTTCGGCGTCATCAGCAGCGCTACCACCAGCAGGACGACCCCGAGATCTCCGACGCGCAGTACGACGCGCTGGTGGCCGAGCTTGCCGAGCTGGAGCAGCGACTTGGCGTCACCGAGAGTGCGGCGGCCAGCCAGGCGGTTGGTTTTTCTGTTCGTCGGGAGTTCTCACCAGTGCGCCATGCGCATCCCATGCTCTCGCTGAACAATGCCTTTGAGCTCTCGGAGCTGCATGCCTTTGACCAGCGCCTGGCTGGCCTGCTCAAGACCTCGAATCTGCGCTACGCGGTGGATCCCAAGTTTGATGGCCTGGCCATCTCGTTGGTCTATCGAAAGGGTCAGTTTGAACTGGCCGCCACCCGCGGTGATGGACAGACCGGTGAGGATGTGACCCACAACGTCAGAACCATTACCGATGTGCCCAGCCGACTCTTGGGTCAAGGCTGGCCGGAGCTGCTCGAAGTCAGGGGCGAGGTCTACATGGCCAAGTCAGATTTCGAGGCCCTGAATGCGGATCAGCTGAGTCGATCTGAGCGCGTTTTTGCCAATCCGCGCAATGCGGCGGCCGGCAGTCTGCGACAGCTCGATGCCCAGGTGACCGCCAGACGTCGTCTGCGTTTCTTCGCCTATGGCGTGGGCGGTGAATTGCAGCTGCCCCCCGGTCAGGTGAGCCCGGTTCATCACAGCGAGGTCTTGGCCCAGTTGGCGGCCTGGGGATTCCCAGTGGAAGCCGTTCGCTGCAGCCAGGCCGATCTGTCCCAGGTGCAGGCTTTTCTAGCGGACCTGCAGGCTCGACGCGCGAGTCTGGATTACGACATCGATGGGGCCGTGATTCGCCTGGAATCATTGGCCCTGTCTCGCCAGGCGGGCTTTGTGGCCAAGGCCCCTCGATTTGCCATGGCCTATAAATTTCCTGCCGAACAGGCGAGCACCCAGCTGTTGGACATTGACGTGCAGGTTGGTCGCACGGGCAGCCTGACGCCGGTGGCTCGCCTTGCACCGGTGCGAGTCGGCGGTGTGACGGTGACCAATGCCACCCTGCACAACGAGGACGAGATTCGTCGCAAGGACCTGATGATTGGCGACACCGTCTGGGTCCGGCGGGCTGGGGATGTGATTCCCGAGGTCTTGGGGCCGATCGCCAGTCTTCGTCCCCCCGATGCCCGAGCCTTTGTGATGCCCATGCGCTGCCCGGCCTGTGGGGGACCGGTGGCGCGAGCGCAGGACGAGGCTGTGACCCGGTGCGTCTCAGGCCTGTCTTGTGGGGCCCAGCGTCGAGAGGCCCTGCGGCACTTTGCAGGGCGGCGTGCCATGGACATCGAGGGCCTGGGGGAGAAGCGAATTGATCAGCTGCTGGCGGCCGGACTGGTGAACCAGATTGGTGATGTCTACCGCCTGCAGCTGGCCGATCTGCTGGCCCTGGAGCGCTCGGGCGAAAAATCGGCTCAGAAGCTGCTTGAACAAATTGAGCGGTCTCGATCGGTGAGCCTGGCTCGTCTGATCTATGCCTTGGGCATTCGACATGTCGGCGAGCAGACCGCACGGGACTTGGCCACCCACTTTGGGTCACTGGAGGCGCTTCTCAAGGCCGACTCGGAGGCCCTGCAAGAGGCGCCTGATGTCGGACCCGTGGTGGCGGAGGCCATCCTGGCTTTCATGAACAATCCGATCGTGCGTCAGGAGGTCGATGACCTGGTCGCGCAGTTGCGCATCACCCTGCCAGCAGCAGGGGTTGCGGACGCGTCTGGGCAGGCCGCTGGGGCAGGGCGTGCGCTGCCCCTGGCCGGCAAGACCGTGGTCCTGACGGGCAGCCTGTCTCAGATGACGCGTGACCAGGCTGGCGACGAGGTGCGCCGCCTCGGTGGTAAGGTAACTGGGTCTGTCTCTGCCAAGACAGACCTGCTGATCGCCGGTGAAGAGGCGGGCAGTAAGTTGGACAAGGCCTTGAGCCTTGGCATCGAGACCATGGATGAAAGCGCCTTCGTCGCGCTCATCGATACTTTTAATCGCAGTGAAGGCCAGACCAGATGACCTCCTCCAAACCCCAACGCGTTCGCAAGGCAGTCTTCCCCGTGGCCGGACTCGGCACGCGGTTTCTGCCGGCCACCAAGGCCAGTCCCAAAGAGATGCTGCCGGTGGTCGACAAGCCGCTCATTCAATATGCCGTCGAAGAGGCGGCAGCTGCGGGCATCACCGAGATGGTCTTCATCACGGGTCGCTCCAAGCGGGCCATCGAGGACCACTTCGACAAGGCCTATGAGCTAGAGGCCGAATTAGCGGCCAAGAACAAGACCGCCCTGTTAGAGGTGGTTCGCAGCGTGGCGCCCCCCAGTATCAACTGCATCTACATTCGTCAGCCTGAGGCCTTGGGCCTGGGCCATGCCGTCTTGTGCGCCCGTCCTGCGGTGGGCCACGAGCCATTTGCCGTGATTCTGGCCGATGACCTCATGGACTCTGGTCCCAATGGTCGCTCGGTCGTGGCCCAGATGGTGGACTTGTACGAGGAGCATGGGGCCAGCGTGATCGCTGTGGAGGATGTGCCGCCGGAGGACACCAAGAAATACGGCATTGTGGGCAGCAGGCCCTGGGGCCCTCAGACCGAGCGCATCGAGACCATTGTCGAAAAGCCCGACCCCAAAGATGCACCCTCCAACCTGGCCGTGGTGGGACGTTACCTGCTGACGCCGCGCATCTTCGACATTCTAGAAAACCAGACACCAGGCGCTGGTGGCGAGATCCAACTCACCGACGCCATTGCCCGACTGCTGGCCGATGAGACGGTCTTGGCTTATCGCTTCAATGGCACGCGCTTTGATTGCGGATCCAAGCAGGGTTATCTGCAGGCCACGGTGACGCTGGCCAGGCGGCATCCCACTGAGGGAGCGGC
>JBEDMQ010000087.1:0-4000 GCA_041171045.1 Pseudomonadota bacterium | reverse complement strand
TATCTGGCAGCTTGACTGGCTTAGATGTTTTTCAAAGCGTCAAACGCCTGTGCAACATGCCCGTTATCTTTTTATCCGGCGAAAGTCGGGTCTCTGAGGCTATTTCTGCCCTAAAGGCGGGCGCACATGATTTTTTGCTCAAGCCGGTCGATATGGTTGATTTACTCCGCAAGGTTGAGCATTGTTTTGCCAGTAGGCAGGCCACTCCCTCGCCTGCCTCGCTCAAAGGAGACGTAAGACCAGACATGTTCGACCGACTAACGAGTCGGGAGAGAGAAGTTCTGCAAATGGTACTCATGGGGCAGCGGGGAAATGAAATTGCACGTGAGCTGGGCATTACGGAGAGAACCGTCAAAATGCACCGAAGCAACGTGATGAGGAAGGTTAACGCCCGTAACCTAGCCCAGCTTGCGGCGCTTTATCAGCAGTACTTGGCAGGACAGACCTAGGACAGGTCATCACGGTCATGACCCAAGAGTCAGCCATCCTGTTGTTGATTGCGGTAACGCTGGCCACCCAGACTGTTTTGCCCCTGGGTGCCTATCTTTCGATGCGGCGATACCCGGATCGAGCCAGCGTGATCTGGCTGGTTGGCATGACTTTTTGGGCACTCGCAGGGGGCCTAACAGCGCTGCGACCCTGGATACCACGTTACTGGAGTCACGAGTTTGTCTGGCTAAGTGCTGGCCTGACCTACCTCTGTATGGCCTCGTTTTTCCTGCTTCAGCTGCGCGCGGATTGGAGGATTGTGAGGCTTGGTTGGGGTGTGGTGCCGGCCTTGTTGGTGCTCAGTACCTTGTCCTCTCTGTTGGCATGGCCGGTTCATTACGGGTTTGTCTGGATGAGCGTTGTGATTCCCGCGATGACCACCCTATTGATTCTGTTGATTTGGAGAATACGTCGTCAGACGGGTCGAAAGAGTCTCACCGTCATGATGCTTGTGCTGGCGGCCTACGGCCTATCCGCACTTCCGCGGCTGATCGACTTTATGCTATCCGGACAACCTGGCCGGATGGATATTTTTCGATTTGGGTGGGCCGCCAATTTGTTTTCTTTCATGGCGATTGTCGGGCCTATCTTTTTGAGTCTGGCGCACTGGATCTATACCTTGGAGCGCTCCAACGATGAGAGTCGGCAGGCGCATCACTTGGTGGCCCGCCGAGACCGGTTCTTGCTCCAGAGCGCCGACATGACCAAGCACTCCATGTTGTCGTCCTTTCTCGGCATGCTGACCCATGAGTTCAGCAACCTCATTCAGACCCTCCAAGTGAGTATTGGCAGCATCCAGCATCGTCTTGGGGGCCAGTCTTCTGAACTGGGCGTTGAGACTTCATTGGGACGACTGCAACGTTCGACGCGAGAGGCTGAGGATCTGCTCGCATCTCTCCGGGGTTTGATGGTTCAGAATGACCCAGAGGGTAAACCGGTGGTGTTGTTTGACTGCTTAGCCGACGTCGTTTCCGTCTGTCAGAGTGACGCCAAGACACGTGGCGTACAACTGGAATTCTCCTTGGAGGCTGCCAAAGAGGTCGTCGTCATGGCCGATGATGTCATGCTGCAGCGGGTCGTGCTGAATATCGTGAAGAATTCTTTTGAATCCCTAGCGGATGCTTCGATCGCAGATGCGAGAGTGTCCATTCAAGTTCAGCGACGCCAACGCCCCGGAACCACCAACGAGTGCACGGTGATCGAGATTCAGGACAATGGACCAGGTTACCCGGAGGCCCTCTTAGGGCGCTTTGGGGAACCTTGGACCTCCCAGAAACCGACAGGTCTTGGTCTGGGCTTGTTGCTGTCTAAAAACCTGACTGAACTATGGGGCGGAGATATTCAAATTGCCAACCGTCCCGCCCCGCTGACCGGAGCGATGACAACCCTCTGGCTAGCTTGTGGTCGATAGTTTTAATGAAGCACCCGGGCGGTCTCTTCACCCTCTGCTTTCAGTGCAAAGGCTGGAATCACGGCCTCAAACGTGGTGGTGTCATCGGCTATGCAGAAATACCGCCCTTGCATGCTGCCCACCGGGCTCTTAATCCGGGTGCCACTGGTGTACTGAAAGGACTCGCCTGGCTGTAAATAGGGCTGCTTGCCCACCACACCCAGGCCCTTGACCTCTTGGTGGTTTCCTCTGGAGTCATCGATGACCCAGTGCCGGCCCATGAGTTGAGCGGCGATATCGCCGGTGTTGGTGATGGTGATCGTATAGGCGAAACCCCAGAGGTCATCATCGGGTGCTGACTCGTGGGGCAGGTAGGTGACTTGGACATCGACTTTGAAACTGGGGCTGGACATGGGTCTTGGAATCGTTGAGTGGTGAGGGTTGGGTGAAGACTGCAAAGCTCGTTCAAAATGGTGAGATGACCGGACCGCAATCCTCGCCATCGCCTGCTGGCCAAGTTATCGGCCTAGGGACAGTGGCGTTGCTCATGACACCACCACTGCTGTGGGCCGGCAATGCGTTGGTGGCGAGGTTGCTCCAGGATCTCGTGCCCCCCATTATGCTCAACTTGCTGAGGTGGGGTCTGGTCTTTGCCCTTTTGATCCCACTGGGTGGATGGGTATTGCGACCGAACTCCGCGCTCTGGCGAAATTGGCCACGCTACATGCTGTTGGGCTTTCTGGGCATGGGCTGCTACAACACGCTGCTCTATCAGGCGCTGGAAACGTCGAGTCCCATCAATGTGACGTTGGTGAGTTCCGCCATTCCGTTGTTTACCTTGCTGATGGGTCGCCTGTTTTATGGCCAGGCGGTGGCCCGATTGTCATGGCTCGGAGTCGCATTCTCGATGCTTGGGGTGATGGTGGTGCTCAGTCGAGGGGAGTTGGACAGACTCCTGGCCTTGTCATTGGTACCGGGAGACCTACTCATGGTCCTGGCCTCCATTCTGTGGGCCTGGTACAGCTGGCTCTTGGCCAGGCCTTGGCCGGGAGGTGCTGACCCGGACATTCAGGCTGACTGGGCGGCCCACTTACAGGCGCAGACCGTGATGGGGTTGGTCTGGTGTGCGCTGTTTGCTGCTCTGGAGTGGATGTGGATTGGTCAAGGTGCGGGCACGGGTCAGACATTGGCCTGGAGTTGGCCTCTGGTGTTGGGGGTCGTCTATGTAGCCGTAGGCCCCGCGATTTTGGCTTATCGATGTTGGGGTCTGGCCGTTGCGCGAACAGGCCCAGCGGTGACCGGCATGGCCGCTAACCTCATTCCCTTGTTTACCGCGATTCTGTCCCTCGTGCTGTTGTCTGAAGCCCCCCACTGGCACCACGCCTTGGGCTTTGTCTTGATTGCTGGTGGTCTTTGGTTAACCGCCAAGGCCCAGAGGTCCGCCTAGACGCTCGGGGTCTGGCTGCTGCGATTAAGTACCAAGGGACACTTTTCATTTGGCCTGGTTCTGATAGTCTTTCCTCATCCCCAGATAATAAAAAGTAGGGGTGGGAGAGACTGACCAATGCGGTGGTATGACTTTGGGCCACTCTGGCCGCTGCAGCATGCGGATCGTTGGATCGCTGGCTATGCGCTGGCTTTCTTTTTGGCCTATTGGGTCAATCTTGGCATTCGTGGTTTCTTTGAGGTCATCCCAGATTTTGTCTACCTGATTTACCTGCCGGCTTTCATACGAGTGGTGGCGGTGGCCACTGCTGGCGTGGCAGGGGCGATCGGGGTTGGTCTGGGGCACCTGCTGACTCAACTGGTTTTCAAAGACCTGTCTCTGTCAGTCATGCTGCTCTCGACTCTGACCGCCGCCATGGCCCCGCTGCTGGCCCTGTTGGTGGTCCGAAAGTGGCGACCGGGTATTGAGGTCAATGCCTGCCCCAAGACACTGGCGGTTTTTGCCCTCCTAGCCTGCCTGTTCAATGTGACGCTGCGGGCGCTCATCTGGCATTGGGCCGGCGAGGACACGCCCTCGCCCAGCGTTCAGACCATGGCCTACCTGTTGATGGGCAATCTGGGTGGCGTGCTGGTGGGCTACTTGGCCTTGCGTTTTGGACTGCTGGCTCTTCGGGG
>JBEDMQ010000086.1:0-2522 GCA_041171045.1 Pseudomonadota bacterium | reverse complement strand
CGCGGAAAGGCGGCTGGCTGATGGGGCAGCGCCTGGGGGTGGGCTTTGGATTGCACTGGGTTCATGGCTTGGCCCTGTTCAGAATGCTCATCACCGCCATGCGGATGGCGATACCAAAGGTCACCTGCGAGAGGATGACCGACTGCGCGCCATCGGCCACCGCCGAATCGATTTCCACACCCCGGTTCATGGGACCTGGGTGCATCACAATGGCATCAGGCTTGGCCAGCCTCAGCTTTTCCTCGGTCAGGCCATAGTGCTTGAAGTACTCCTGCGGACTGGGCAGCATGGCGCCGCGCATGCGCTCGTTCTGTAGCCGCAGCATGATGATCACATCAACATCCTCGAGGCCCTTGGCCAGGCTGGTGTAGGGCGTGACGCCCATCTCTCGCAAGCCAGACGGCAGCAGCGTCAGAGGACCGATGGCGCGAATGTCTGGCACCCCCAGGGTGGTGAGCGCATGAATGTCGGAGCGGGCGACACGCGAGTGCAGCAGGTCGCCGACAATCGCCACTCGCAGCTGGCTGAAGTCACCCTTGTAGTGGGCGATGGTGAACATGTCGAGCAGGGCCTGGGTGGGATGCGCATGACGACCATCACCGGCGTTCATGATGTGAATGTGAGGAGCCACCTGGTTGACATGCTTGGCAATCAGATAGGGTGCACCACTCTGGTTGTGACGCACCACAAACATGTCGGCCCGCATCGCCACCAGGTTGTCGATGGTGTCGAGCAGGGATTCTCCCTTGGCGGTGCTCGAGGCATTGACATTCAGGTTCACCACATCGGCGCTCAGCTTCTTGGCGGCGATCTCAAAGGTGGTGCGGGTGCGGGTGGAGTTCTCAAAGAAGATGTTGAAGATGCTCTTGCCGGCCAACAGATCCGCGTTGCGAACCGTCATCTGCTCCAGGTCTAGGAAATCCTTGGCATGCGACAGGATCTCCAGGACGATGGCCCTGGGCAGGCCCTCGGTCGACAGCAGGTGCGTGAGTTCGCCCCGCGAATTAAGCTGAATTGATCTTGGCATTCAGGTGACCTTGCAAAAGAATGGCTGCAGCCTGGGCATCGATGTCGCCCGCCTCTGGCGCACAGGCAGAAGTGTAGCGCTCATCTTCCAAGACAACCGGCAGGCCAAAGCGGCCGTGCAGTTGGTTGGCAAATCGCTGGCAACGCTCAGCGAAAGGATGAGGCTGTCCATCGGGATAGACCGGCAGTCCAACCACCAAGGCCATGGGCTCCCATTGGGCAATCAGTTCTGAGATCTGGGCAAAGCGCGCGGCCTTGGGGTCTGTGGCAACCTGGGCCAGCGGCCTGGCGCCACCAGTCAGGGTGTTGCCAATGGCAACGCCAATGCGCTTTTCGCCAAAATCAAAGGCCAGCAGGGTGCCGGCCTGACCGTCAGGCGTGGCCAACGGCCCCCGACAGGTTGAGCGGATCGACCCCCAGCATGGCAAAGGCGGTGTTGAGGCGATCCTCGGGCGCAACCGAGAACAAGACATCGGCATCGTGCAGCGGCACGGTCAGCCAGGCATTGGCGGCCAACTCGGCATCGAGCTGTCCTTCACCCCAGCCAGAGTAACCCAAGGCCACCAGCAGGCGATCCGGGCCCTGGCCCTTGGCGGTCGCTTCGAGGATATCGCGCGAAGAGGTTAGACCGATCTCGGGTAGTCCACCAGCCACACGCAGCGTGGAACTCCATTGACCAACGGGTTCGTGCAGGACAAAACCACGATCGGTCTGAACGGGCCCGCCGATCATGACCGGGACATCGGAGCCATCGTCGGCTGCGCAGAGGTCGTTGGTCTCGGGCTTGAGGTCGATGCGGGCAAACAGACTGGCCAGCGACATGTCCGCAGGCCGATTGACGACAATGCCCATGGCGCCCTGTGGATTGTGTTCGGCCACAAAGACCACGGTGCCGCCGAAGGTGGGATCCATGAGTGAGGGCATGGCCACGAGCAACTGGCCGGCAACACTGGGGAAATTGGTGGAATCCTTGGTCAATTGGGCCTCCTGTGTGGCCTGTTCCACGGCATGATTGTGATCGTCAGTCCAGCGTTGACCCATGGCCTGATTCTAACCCTGAACCTAGACGGATGACCAGCCTTTGACCGCAAGCCCCTCCAAGTCGCTCCCACCAAGCGCATCGCCCTCCTCACCCTGCCAGCTGGTCTGGCTGCGGCGTGACCTGCGCCTGGACGACCACGCGGCCCTGGCCCAGGCTCTCCAACACCCCGAGCCCATCGTGCCGGTCTTTGTCTTTGACCGCGACATTCTGGATGACCTGCCGGCGACCGATCGGCGAGTGGTTTTTCTGCACGAGACCCTAGGCTTGCTCCAGGCCGAGTTGGTGCAGGCTGGCGGTGGGCTACTGGTGGCCCACGGACGCGCCCACCAAGCCATGCCTGCCCTGGCCAAGGCCTTGGGCGCCGTGCGGGTCATCTGCGCCGAAGACTATGAACCCCGGGCGATTGAGCGAGACCAGGCGGTGGCTCAGGCCTTGGCGGCCAATGGCATTGATC
>JBEDMQ010000085.1:0-12636 GCA_041171045.1 Pseudomonadota bacterium | reverse complement strand
GATCGCTACACCAAAGAGGCTCATCGACTCTATGGCGTTCTCGACAAGGCCTTGGCCAAAACAGGCTACCTGGCCGCCGGGCAGTACACGATTGCTGACATGGCCTGCTGGCCCTGGACGGCCTCACACAAAAACCAAGGAGTCGATCTAGACCAGTATCCGAATGTGCTCAAGTGGTTCAACAAGATCAACGAGCGCAAGGCGGTGCAAAAAGGCCTGTCCCTCTTCGCAGACCTTCGCAAGCCACTGACCGACGACAAGGCCAGGGCCCTGCTGTTTGGTCAGACCGGCAAGGCCTAACGCAACGCCAGTCTGATTTACTGCAGCTTGCCGCTGTCGGGCTTGGCCACAAAAGGCAGGCTCACGACCTCAATGCCCTCGTCCTGCAAGGCCTGGGTCTCCTCGGCCGTGGCCTGCCCCATGATCATGCGCTCGGGCGCCTCTTGGTAATGAATTCGCCTGGCCTCTTCTGGAAAATCTCGACCCACGTCATCGGCGCTCTCGACCAAGGCCCGGGCCAGTTCCAGTAGACGCTGTTGAACCAGGGCCCTCTTGTCGCTGAGCGAATGGACTGGTGCTGGTTGAAACCGGCCAGATGCTGCGGGCTCTTCAGATGCGGCAGGATCACAGGATGGCGGAGCAGATCGATCGTTCAAGGCCGAGGCAGAGGTCTGAATGTGAGGCGCCGATGGGAGTCTCACAATGTCCAGACCATCGCAGACCGGACAGGTCAACAGACGCCGCGCCCTTTGGTCCTCGCAGGATTCCGATGACTTGAACCAGCCCTCAAAACGATGGCCAGCAGAACACTGTAAATTGAACACCTTCATGATGAGCAAGCCCTTGACGAATCCCGCCATTGTAAGCGCCCAAGAGGCGATTGGCGCCTTGCATCGCTTCGACGCGGTCATCGACGTTCGCACGCCGGCCGAGTTCGAGGAAGACCATCTACCCGGCGCCATCAACCTGCCCGTTCTGGACAATGCACAGCGAGTCCAGGTTGGTACGCAGTACAAGGGCGATGCCTTTACTGCCAAAAAGATCGGTGCAGCCCTCATGTCCCGCAACATCGCCGAGCACCTGGCGTCAGCCCTCATCGACAAGCCCAAAGACTGGCGACCATTGGTCTATTGCTGGCGAGGAGGCAACCGCAGCGGTGGGCTGGCGACCGTGCTCGCCAAGATCGGCTGGCGGGTCAGCCTGCTAGAGGGTGGCTACAAAGCCTATCGGAGTCTGGTTATCGATCAACTTCCACGCCTCGTCGAGCAGCATGACTTTCGGGTGGTCTGTGGCCCTACCGGGTCTGGCAAGACCCGCCTGCTCAAGGCCTTGGCAGCCCAGGGCCGGCAGGTCTTGGACCTGGAGGACCTGGCCTGCCACCGAGGGTCTCTGCTGGGAGCCGAGCCACACCGTCCGCAGCCCAGCCAGAAGGCCTTTGAATCCCTGATCTTCGAGGCACTTGGCCGCATGAAGACCAGCGAGCCGATTTTTGTCGAGTCCGAGAGCAAGAAGGTGGGCAATCTGCATGTGCCCGACGAGCTCATGCAGCGCATGCGGGCCAGTGACTGCATACAGATTGACATGCCGATTGACCAACGCGTCAGACTGCTCTGCGAAGAGTACGCCCACTTTCTGAGCGACCCACGGCCCCTGCAGCTGCAATTCGACAAGCTCATCGACCTGGCCGGCCACGCCACCGTGGACCGCTGGCGCCAGCTTCTAGCCGATCAGAACTGGAACGGCTTGGTACAGGATCTGCTGATTCACCACTACGACCCCGCCTATCAGCGCTCGATCAAGAGAAACTTTCAGAGGGTGGTCGCGGCACAGCGACTGCCGATGGCCTCGGTGGGCCAGGCAGATTACGACGCGGCGGCCGCCAGCTTATCGGCGTAACGCTTGACCTTGAGCCTGGGCTCTAGGTCGCGCAGCCAACGGGTCGTAGCCTGCTCTCGCTCGTAGTTCTGAACGAACTCATAGGCCTGCCCAAGACGTTGGCTGACCAAGGGAGCCTGGGCGCTGTCAAGGCGCTGCCCCACCAGTACAAAAGCCGCCACGCTGGCATCGGCCGGCAGCGTCACCACATCGCCCGAGCGAAGTCGCAGCTGAGACGAAAAAATCTTCTGGGCCAGCGCGGAGACATCGGCAGGCTGTCGCAGTCCGAGTTGGCTGCTGGCCTGTGCCAAGTTACTGCGCGCCAGTGCGACCAGTCGGCCCTCTAATGGCAGGCCGGCCAGGTCGGCCGTGGCGGCTGCGGTCTTGAGTTTGTCGGTCTGTGCGCTCAGCCAGGCCTGCGCCGCAGCGGCCGCCTTTTTGGAGCCTTCAGCCTGGAGCCAATCGGCCTGGAGGCGATCCATCACACTGGCCATGGGCAGCAACTGAGCGGGTGCATGGGCGAGGACCCGGGCACTGATATAACGCCGATTGGGCAATTCCAAGGCCTCGGTGTTGCGT
Source organism: Pseudomonadota bacterium (assembly GCA_041171045.1). Lineage (GTDB taxonomy): Bacteria > Pseudomonadota > Gammaproteobacteria > Burkholderiales > Burkholderiaceae_A > Hahnella. Next base: position 10,182 of record JBEDMQ010000085.1, on the reverse strand, counting down.
CGATCGGCAATGGTCTCTGCGGAGAAGACCTTGGTGCGAAATTTAGCGTCTTGAATGACGGCGGACACCGCTGGGGACAATCCGGTCTGGCTGGTCTTCCCATCACGCGACAATCCCTTGACCTGAGTCACCTGAAGCTTGAGCTCCTTGGCCACGGACTCGAAGGTGTCACTCTGCTCGTAGACCAGATTGGTAAAACGCTCGATCTGCTCAGCCGAGGTGGGCGAGGCCAGCACCACCAACTCCAGATCGATGCGCTCTGGAGACTGATAGAGCGCCTGGTTCTCTTGATAGAACCGCTCGAGGTCTCCCGTCTGTGGCGTGAGGCCCTTTCGGAAATCAGCGGCTGAAAAGATCTGAAGTCGGATCTGCCGGCTCTCGGTGTCGAGCTGGGCCAGCCGCCGCGCCAGGGTGCGCGAGGCAATCGCAGAGTCGGACATCGCCCTGGGCAGCATCTCAGTGGCCAAATCGCCACGCAGATTGGCTTCAAACTGATCGGTGGTCAGACCACGCTGAGCCAAGAACGCCTTGGCGGTCTCGAGATCGAAGCGGCCTTGCTTCTGAAATTCAGGGATTCCTGCGATGACCGACTTGACGGTCTCATCACTAGGGGCCACACCACGCTGAGAGGCCGCAACCGTCATCATGCGATCAACCACCAGCCGATCCAGACTGGCCGTTCGAGCGGCAGGCGTGTCTAGAGCCCCCACCGACACCTGTCCACCCAGCTGGGCCACCAGCCCATCCAGTGTCGCCCGGTGAGCTCGCTCCCAGTCAGAACGCTCGATGCGTTGACCATCGACGGTCGCCAAGGTGGCCTGGCCCGCACCCGGAGAGATCAAGTCCCAAGCGCCCACCACCACAAACGATGGGACGATGAAGAGCAGCAGGACAAACTGAAGAATGCGGCGGTGACCGCGAATGAACTCGAGCATGAGAAAAATTGGCGGAGCGGACGGGACTCGAACCCGCGACCCCCGGCGTGACAGGCCGGTATTCTAACCGACTGAACTACCGCTCCGCGCGAAGAAAAACAGCATTCTACATCAGCCTTCGACAATGCACCGGTGGTGGGTGCTGAGAGGCTCGAACTCCCGACCTACGCCTTGTAAGGGCGCCGCTCTACCAACTGAGCTAAGCACCCCGGGCATTGCAAAGACCGCAAAGTGTAATGAAAAAAGGCGCGTCTATCAAACGCGCCTTTCTGGTTTGCGCACCAGTGATGCACTGGTGCACCGCCTGCTCTGGGATTAGTTCAGAGCGTCTTTGAGTGCCTTGCCTGGACGGAACTTGGGCAGCTTGGAGGCCTTGATCTTGATGGTCTCACCGGTACGAGGATTGCGGCCAGCACGTGCTGCACGCTTGCTCACTGCAAAGGTGCCGAACCCGACCAGAGTGACGGAGCCACCCTTTTTAAGCGTGGTCCGCACGCCGCCAATCACGGCCTCGAGTGCACGTCCTGCAGCAGCCTTGGAGATGTCGGCCTGCTTGGCAATGTGTTCGATGAGATCTGTTTTGTTCATGAAGGATTCCCTGAGTTGATGTGATGAAAAGCTTGTTGTGTAGGCGTGATCAGTTGATCTATTTAAACCCTGTACGCTTCTAAGGTCAAGTCAACCACTCCCCGCAAAGCCATGCGGGAAGCGGTTTTGCGACAAATCAATGTTTTAGAGTGTCTGTCGAAGTGACCGGTGCCGGCTCGGCAGAGACCGCAGCAGCCTGCGCAGGGCTGGCAACGGTTTCTGGCAGGGGTGTGGGCGTCTCGGCCAAGGCATGCTCCAGCACCTGGTCGATCCATTTGACCGGAACAATCTCGAGCGCGTTTTTTACATTGGCTGGGATCTCAGCCAGGTCACGAACGTTCTGCTCGGGGATCAAGACCTTCTTAATGCCACCACGGTGGGCCGCGAGCAGCTTCTCTTTTAGGCCACCAATCTGAAGCACCTCTCCACGCAGGGTGATCTCACCCGTCATGGCGACATCGGCCCGCACGGCAATGCCCGTCAGGGCTGAGACCATGGCGGTGGTCATGGCAATACCAGCACTCGGGCCATCTTTGGGTGTGGCGCCCTCCGGTGCGTGAATGTGCAGGTCTTTTTTCTCGAAGACGTCATCGGCAATCCCCAGGCGACGGGCACGCGCCCTGACCACCGAGCGAGCCGCCTCAACGGATTCCTTCATGACATCGCCCAGCGAGCCAGTGCGGGTGATCGCACCTTTTCCAGGCATCACGGCAGCCTCGATCATGAGCAACTCACCGCCCACCTCGGTCCAGGCCAGGCCGGTGACCTCACCCACCTGGTCTTCTTTTTCGGCCACCCCAAAGGTGAACTTCTTGACCGCCAGGAATTCCTCGATGTTGTCACCTGTGACAGCCACAGCACCCTCGGCCTTCTGAGTCAGGATCATGCGCACCACCTTGCGGCAGATCTTGGAGATCTCACGCTCCAGGCTGCGAACACCGGCCTCCCGCGTGTAGGAGCGAATGATCTCGCGAACGGCGTCCTCGGAGACCGAGATCTCCTCGGGCTTGAGGCCCGTGAGCTTGATCTGCTTGGGCAGCAGGTACCGTTGGGCGATGTTGACCTTCTCGTCCTCGGTGTAGCCGGACAGACGAATCACCTCCATGCGATCCAGCAGCGCTGGCGGGATGTTCAGGGAGTTGGCCGTCGCCACAAACATGACATCGGACAGGTCGTACTCCACCTCCACATAGTGGTCGGTGAAGGAATGGTTCTGCTCGGGATCCAAGACCTCTAACAGGGCACTGGCTGGGTCCCCGCGGAAGTCCATGCCCATCTTGTCGACCTCATCGAGCAGGAAGAGTGGGTTGCGAACCCCAACCTTGGAGAGGCTGCTGAGAATCTTGCCGGGCATGGACCCAATGTAGGTGCGACGATGGCCTCGAATCTCGGACTCATCGCGAACACCACCCAGGGCCATGCGAACAAACTTGCGGTTGGTGGCCCGTGCAATAGACTGGCCCAGTGAGGTCTTGCCCACACCCGGAGGACCCACCAGACAGAGAATGGGCGCCTTGACCTTGTCGACACGGCGTTGAACCGCCAAGGCCTCTAGGATGCGCTCCTTGACCTTCTCCAGACCAAAGTGCTCCTTGTCGAGGATTTCCTCGGCATGGACCAGGTCGATGTTGACCTTGCTCTTTTTCTTCCAGGGCAGACCAACCAAGGCATCGATGTAGTTGCGCACCACCGTGGCCTCGGCTGACATGGGCGACATCATGCGCAGCTTCTTGAGCTCGGCCTGAGCCTTGTCACGAGCCTCTTTGGGCATGCGGGCGGCCTTGATCTTCTTGTCGAGCTCATCGAGCTCGTTGTCCTCGCCCTCACCAAGCTCTTTCTGAATGGCCTTGACCTGCTCATTGAGGTAATACTCGCGCTGGCTCTTTTCCATCTGACGCTTCACGCGGCCACGGATACGCTTTTCAACCTGCAGGATGTCGAGCTCAGTCTCGATCTGGGCCAGCAGCTTTTCAAGCCGCTCGGCCACGGGCATGACCTCGAGGATTTCCTGCTTCTGCTCCAGTTTCATGGGGAGGTGGGCGGCAATGGTGTCAGCCAGGCGACCAGGCTCCTCGATGCTGACCAGGCTGTTCAGGATTTCGGCGGGAATCTTCTTGTTGAGTTTGACGAACTGATCAAACTGGGCGAGCAGGGTCCGACGCAGGGCCTCGGTCTCAGGGTTTTCTTTTTCGTCCAGCACAATCGGCCGGCACTCAGCGACAAGATGCTCGCCGTTGTCCTGCATGTCCAGCAAGGTGGCCCGCTGGCTGCCTTCAACGAGCACCTTGACGGTGCCATCCGGCAGCTTGAGCATCTGCAGGATGCTGGCCAGGCAGCCAATCTTGTAGATGTCGTCCATGCTCGGGTCGTCCTGGGTGGGCGACTTCTGGGCAGCCAGCAGAATGTGACTGCCCGACTCCATGGCCCGCTCCATCGCCTTGATGGACTTGGGTCGGCCGACGAACAGGGGAATCACCATGTGCGGGAAGACCACCACATCTCGAAGTGGCAGCATGGGCAGCACGGTCTGGTCAGCAGGGAGTAACTCGGTCTTGGACATGATGAATTCCTTTGGTGTCCTACGAAACTGGGGATGAGCCAGCCCTATTTCAAGCCCTACGCGTGTTTACTGCCTGAAACCTTGGGGTTTTCGCCGTAAATGAGCAGTGGCACGCCCTCGCCCACCACGGTGTTCTCATCGACCACCACCTTGGTGACATTCTTCTGGCTGGGCAGCTCGTACATGGTGTCCAGCAAAACCTGCTCCAGAATGGAACGCAGGCCACGGGCACCCGTCTTGCGGGCGATGGCCTTCTGGGCAATGGCCTTGAGGGCTGGACTTCGAATCTCCAGGTCGACGCCCTCCATCTGAAAGAGCGCGTGGTACTGCTTGACCAGGGCATTCTTGGGGCCCGTCAGGATTTCGATGAGGGCGGGCTCGTCGAGCTCGTCCAGGGTGGTGACCACCGGCAGACGACCGACCAGCTCGGGGATCAGACCAAACTTGATGAGGTCCTCGGGCTCGACCTCTTTGAAGAGTTCGCTGAGCTTGCGCTCCTTGGCCGACTTGACCTGAGCCCCAAACCCAATCGAGGTCTTTTCGGTGCGATCGCGGATGACTTTTTCCAGGCCATCAAAGGCCCCACCACAGATGAACAGAATGTTGGTGGTGTCGATCTGCACAAAGTCCTGGTTGGGATGCTTGCGACCACCCTGAGGCGGCACCGAGGCCACCGTGCCCTCGATCAGCTTGAGCAGGGCCTGCTGAACACCCTCTCCTGAGACGTCACGGGTGATCGAAGGGTTGTCCGACTTGCGAGAGATCTTGTCGATCTCATCGATGTAGACGATGCCATGCTGGGCCCGCTCCACCTCGTAGTTGCAGTTCTGCAGCAGCTTCTGAATGATGTTCTCAACGTCCTCGCCCACATAGCCAGCCTCGGTCAGCGTGGTGGCATCGGCGATGACAAAGGGCACGTTCAACAGGCGGGCCAGGGTCTGGGCCAGGAGGGTCTTACCCGAGCCGGTGGGCCCAATCAACAGAATGTTGCTCTTGGCCAACTCGATGTCGGCATTGCCATTCTTCTTTTGACGAAGCCGTTTGTAGTGGTTGTAGACCGCGACCGCCAGACCACGCTTGGCCCGGTCCTGACCCACCACGTACTGATCAAGGATGGCTGCAATTTCTTGCGGGGTGGGCAGTGCGGACTCATCGCCCGTCTGGCCACCCGGTGTGGCGACCTGCTCATCCCGAATGATGTCGTTGCACAGGTCGATGCACTCATCACAGATGAAGACGGAAGGACCCGCGATCAGCTTTTTGACCTCGTGCTGGCTCTTGCCGCAAAAGGAGCAATAAAGGAGTTTCTCGCCTGCGGCTTTCTTATCGGACATACATGCCTCCGGGCCAAGCCCCAAATCTTTGGCTGACGGCTTGTGTCAGCATCAGTCGCGGTTCACCAATACCCGATCAATTAAACCGTACTTTAGCGCATCATCGGACGACATGAAGTTGTCACGATCGGTGTCTCGAGCGATGGTCTCCAGCGACTGTCCTGTGCGCTCGGCCAGAATGCCGTTGAGCTTGTCACGCAAGGACAGGATCTCGCGAGCATGAATCTCGATGTCAGAGGCCTGACCCTGCACACCACCCAGGGGCTGGTGAATCATGACCCGGCTGTTGGGCAGTGCGTAACGCTTGCCCTTCTCGCCCGCAGCCAGCAGAAAGGCGCCCATGCTGGCGGCCATGCCCATACACAGGGTGCTGACGGCAGGCTTGATGAACTGCATGGTGTCGTAAATGGCCAGGCCCGCCGAGACAGAACCACCGGGTGAATTGATGTAGAGCGAGACGTCCTTGTCGGGATTTTCGGACTCCAGGAACAAGAGCTGGGCAATGACCAGGTTGGCGGACTGATCGTTCACAGGCCCCACCAGAAAGACCACGCGCTCGCGCAGCAGGCGAGAGTAGATGTCGTAGGCGCGCTCACCACGGCCCGACTGCTCAATGACCATGGGCACCAGGCCCAGGCCGCGGATCTCTTCTGTGCTGTGCATATTAGGCATTGCCCTCTTTCATGAGTTCATCAACCGTCATGGATTTGACGGTGGTCTTGGCACCCTGCGAGGCCCAGTTCACCACGTTGTCCTCGATCACCACGGCCTCGGCCTCGGCACGGCGCTCTGGATTGGACAAGGTCCAGCGGATAAATTCCTCGGGCTTTTCGTAGCTCTCGGCCATCTCGGACAGCATGGCGCGAACCTGCTCCTCCGTGGCCTGCAGGTTTTCTGCGCGAACAATCGCACCGACCAGCAAACCCAGACGCACACGCTTGGTGGCCTGCTCTGTAAACAACTCTGCGGGAATGGGCGCGTCTTTGACGTTCATGCCACGAGAGACCATGTCCTGACGCATGCCGTCGGCCATGCGCTGAGACTCGGACTGAACCAGGGCCTTTGGCACATCAAAGGTGGAGACCCCCATCAGGGCATCCATGGCCGCCTGTTTGGTCTTGGCCTTGCAACGACCGCTCACCTCACGCTTGAGGTTCTTCTCAACGTCCTCGCGCAGCTTGGCCAGGCCACCCTCGGCAATGCCAAAGGACTTGGCCAGGTCATCGTCGAGTGCTGGCAACTCAGGGGCCAGGACCTCGTGCAGGCTGACGGTGAACTCACCGGTCTTGCCGGCCAACTTTTCGGCGCGGTAGTCAGAGGGGAAGCTCAGCGGAAAGGTCTTCTCGTCGCCAGCCTTCATGCCAACCACGGCGCGATCGAACTCGGGGAGCATCTGGCCTGCACCCACGATGAATTTGAAGTCCTTGGCAGCGCCGCCCTCAAAGGGCTCACCGTCGAGCGAACCCTTGAAGTCAACCCGAACCTGGTCGTCGTCCTGGGCGGCCCGATCCGCGGTCTTGTAAGTCACCTTCTGCTTGCGCAGGGTCTCGATGGTCTTGTCCACATCGGCCGCGGTCACCTCGCAGGCCACCGTCTCGTAGCTCAGGCTGGCTCGATCGGGCACCGCGACCTCTGGGTAGATCTCGATGGTGGCCTCGAAGGTCATGGTGGTGGGGGCCGCACCCGCATCGGCAGATGCGCTGTCGGTGGGCTTGATCTCGGGCGGACCAGCTGGTCGCAGGTTCTGGGCGATGACCGTCTCGCTGTAGACACGGCTGACCACATCACCGATGGCCTCAGACTGAGCCTGGGGGCCATAGGTCTGCTGCACCACCTTCATGGGCACCTTGCCGGGGCGAAATCCCGGCATCTTCATCTTCTTGCCCATTTGGGTGAGCTTTTTCAGGGCCAGGGTCTCGACCTCTGCCATGGCAACGGTCAGGGTTAACTTACGCTCGAGGCTCGAGGCCAGGGTTTGGGTGCTATCAGCAGTCATCTCAAAAACTCATTCAAAAGAAAAATGGTGCGAGAGGGGGGACTCGAACCCCCACACCCTTAACGGGCGTCAGGACCTAAACCTGGTGCGTCTACCAATTTCGCCACCCTCGCAGTCGAACCCGCATTGTATCGAAACCCACAACACTAGAATGACGGGCATGGTCCGCGAAACGGTGCATGGTGCAAACCACTACGAGAATTTTCCGGTTGGCTCAATCCTGCTGCCAGCGGGACTTCGGGCCGAGGTCCTGTCGGTCTACCGTCTGGCTCGACTGGCTGACGACATCGCAGACGAGGGCAGCCTGACCAGCGCCGAGCGCCTGAGCAGGTTATCGGCCATCCGGGCCTGCCTCACCAACGGCACCCCAACGGGCGAGCCAAGCCACGACCGGGCCTGCAGGGCTTTGGCGCAGGCCCTGGCCAGTCGAGGGCTTTCCCTAGACTGGATGCTCAAGCTGTTGACCGCCTTCGAGTACGACGCAGCCCATCAGCCCTTCGCAGACTGGTCCGCGGTCTACCGCTACTGCGAGCATTCCGCCAATCCGGTGGGCCGCATGATGCTCGGTCTCGCTGGCCTGGACTGCGAGGACAGCACCGCGACGGCGCCCGATGCGCGTCTGACCCTGGCCAGTGCCGACGCCATCTGCACAGGTCTGCAACTGGTTAACTTTGCCCAAGACTTTGGCCAGGACCTCTCGCGGACCCGGCCCACCCTGCCCCGATCGGAATGGCCCCACGAGGACCTCGAGCGCTGGCCCGAGCTTGCGCCCCAGACACGATCCCAGATGGTGATGGCCCTGCTCGAGCGTGGCGAGCGTTGCCTGCAGAGCGGCGAACCCCTGCTCGGACAGCTCAAATCCAGCCTCGAGCCCGAGCTGCGGTTTCGGCTGAGCATCGAAATCGAGGCCACCCGGCTTGGTGGCCTGGCCATGGCAGCCCGCATTCGACAAGACCCTTTGGCCTGTTGGCGAAAAGGCCCAAAGCTTGGAGGGCTGAGCTTTGTCAAAGTCTTCTGGTCGGCGCTCTTCCGTTACAGTCGGGCCTCATGACGCCACAAGCCTATTGCGCCCAGAAGGCTGCCAGTGCCTCCTCGAGCTTTACGGCCGCCTTTCGACTATTGGATCCCAGGCGCCGGGCGGCCATGGAGGCCCTCTACGCGTTTTGTCGGGAGGTCGACGACGTGGCAGACGACTGCTCGGATCAGGCCGTGGCCCAGACCACCCTGAACTGGTGGCGCGCCCAATTGATCGAACGCGCCGACCAGGCCAGCCGGACCGGCGGGACCAGCAGGCAAGATTCAGACGTCCATGCCCCGGGTAGCGTCTGTCACCCGGTCATCCAGGCCTTGGGACCCGTCATCGACGACTTTGGCCTGCCCATCGACGACCTGGCCCTGATCATCACCGGGGTGGAGCGTGACCTCTACCCACTTCAGTTCGACGACTGGTCAGCCCTGGATGACTACTGCGACCAGGTGGCCGGTGCCGTGGGTCGTCTCTCCGCCCGAATCTTTGGCCAGGTCGACGAGGCGGTGCTTCGGTATGCCAGCGGCCTGGGCCTGGCTCTTCAGTACACCAACATTCTTCGCGACATCGGCGAAGACGCCCGACGCCAACGGGTCTATCTGCCTGAGACGCTTCTAAAGGCCCATGGGCTTCATCGCAGGGATCTTCTCTCTCTGACCGAGACACCGCAGCTCGTCCAGGCACTGGCTGAGTTCGCCCAACGGGCCCAGCAGTTATACGACCAGGCCCTGGCCGATCTGCCAGCCGCGGCGGTGGCCCAGCAGAGACCCGGACTGGTCATGGCCGCCATCTATCGAGACTTGCTGCGGGTCATCCAAGAATCGAACTACGAGGTGCTCCACCAGCGCATCGCCCTGACCCCGACTCGCAAGCTCTGGCTGGGACTCAAGACCGTGGCGGGATGGCTCCCTCGTTAAGGCCGCGGATCGCCGTCATTGGCGGTGGTTGGGCTGGGCTGGCAGCGGCCAGCCGTCTCACGGATCGGCTGGGCGAGTCCGGTGCAGAGGTCCATCTGCTCGAGGCGGCTCCTGCGATCGGTGGACGGGCCAAAGGCTTGTTCTGGCAACACCCCAGTGAACCAACACTGAAAGCGCCGATCGACAATGGCCAGCACCTTATCCTCGGGGCCCACCGGCGCACCCTGGACTGGCTCTCCCGCCTTGGGGTTCTGCAGACCCAATGGCAGAGCAACCCCCTGATCTGGCGGGATCGTCAGGCTGGCCGGCAGCTGCAGCTGGGCAACGGACCCCTCTGGCAGTTGGCCCTGGCGCAATTGTGGCTCAGGGCCAAGAGCAGGGTCCAGCGGCAACACCTGGCCATGGTCTGGCCCATCGACTTGTTCAGGCTGCTCTCGGCCGTTCGCTCGGCGCGCAGCCAGCGAACTCCACCAGGCCAGCGGCACGTCGACCAGAGCACGGCGAGCCTGGCCAAGTCCCTTGGTCTGTCGGATGGGTTCTACAGACGCTTCTATGGGCCCTTGGTCGAGGCCATGCTGAATACGCCAGTGGACCAGGCCAGTGCCTCGGTTTTTCTCAACACCCTCTCGGAAGTACTCGACCCCAAAGCAGCCATGAGCCGGTGTTGGCACCCTTTGACCAACCTGGGTCAGGATGCCCTGGATCCTTGGCAGACCTGGTTGACCGAGCGGGGCGTGCAACTCCACTGTGGACTTCGAGTGACCAGCATTGAGCCAAGTGCCCCGACCGCTCACGGCGCTCAGCGATGGCAGCTTCAGGCCAAGG
>JBEDMQ010000084.1:0-3800 GCA_041171045.1 Pseudomonadota bacterium | reverse complement strand
CACCAAAGGGCACCAGGTGGTACTTGTCGTAGCGGCCCGATGGCTGGGGGGGCTGAGAGAGCTCGGTCTGTCCCGATGGGCTGAGTGCGATGACGCTGTTAAACCACTGCTGCCCATCCCGGGAGGGAATGCCGGTCATAAGGGTTGCGCTGCTGCGCTGGGCCACGGCCAGGAGACTGGCACGGGTCTGGGCTGACAAGTCTTGCCAGGGACGAATGAAGGCGGTCTCGGGCAGTACGATCAGATCAACCTTGGCCGGGGGACTGGCGGCCACGGCTGCAAGCGTCAGATGGGTTTTCTCATTGGCCAGCATGGCGGCCTGGTCAAACTTCATCTGCTGCGGTACCGCTGGCTGCAACAGGGCTGCGTTGATGGGCTGACCATGTGGTCGGGTCCAGGTCTGACTGGCCAGACCGCCGCCGACCAGGTGCACCACCACCACCGCCAGCAGGGCCTTGGGCCTCAGGCTGGCGAGCCAGGCGGCACAGAGGGCCGCGACAAACACCACGCCATAGACCCCGACCACTGACGCGAAGCCAGCCAGCCAGCTGTCTATTTGTTGGTAGCCCCAGTTGGCCCATGGGAAGCCAGTGAAGAGTGTGCCTCGAAGCCACTCGAGCAGGGTGATCAGCCCGGCGATGGCAAAGGGTTGAATAAGGGCGGTGCGGGGTAATTGGGTGGGGGCCGATGGGGTGAGCCCCATGAGCCAACGGCGCATGATCCAGGCCGCTAACCAGCCATAGAGCGCCAGGTAGGTGCCTAGCAGACCGGTGGCGACCGCCGCAATCGGAGCGGCCATCTGTCCGTAATCGTGCAGGCTGATGTAGATCCAGTGAACACTGTAGAGGCTGGCCGCCCAGAGCAGTCCAGCGGCCAGCCAGCGGGAGGCCCGCTCCTTGCGCTGCCAGAGGTGAATCAGCAGGGCAAGAAAAAACAAGACCAGCAGGCTATGCAGCCAGGCCGGCATCTTCCTGGGGCTTGCTGGGATCGGCCTCGCTGGCCTCTTCTAGACGTTTGACCAGGAGCATCTGGACAGTCCTGGCATCGGCCCGCTGGATTTCGAATTCAAAGCCCTCTAGGCCAACGGTCTCGCCCTTGCGGGGTACGCGCCCCAGGTGGTCGGTGACGTAGCCACCGATGGTGTCGACCTGCTCGTCGCTCAGGCTGGCGGAAAAAGTCTCGTTGAATTGTTCCAGGGTGGTGATGGCCTTGACCCGGAAGCGGCCGGGTTCATGGGCGAGGGCCACGATGTTGTCCTCGTCTTCGTCGACGTCGTGCTCATCTTCGATGTCCCCGACGATCTGCTCGAGCACATCTTCAATGGTGATGAGACCTGCCACGCCACCATACTCATCAACCACCATGGCGATGTGGTTTCGGTTGAGTCGAAAGTCTCGCAGCAGCACGTTGAGCCGCTTGCTCTCGGGAACAAACACTGCTGGACGCAGCAAACCACGAATGTCACGCGATTCTTCGGAGAGCACCCGCAGCAGGTCCTTGGCCAGCAGCACACCGATGATGTTGTCGCGCTTGCCATCCATGACCGGGAAGCGGCTGTGGGCCTTGTCGATGACAAAGCTCACAATGTCCTCTAGTGAGTCGTTGATATTGACCAGATCCATCTGGGCTCGCGGCACCATCAGGTCACGGACCTGCAGATCGGCCACTTGCAGAACACCTTCCATCATGGAGACGGCATCTGCATCGATGACTTCCTGGGCTTGGGCTTCGCGAAGCTGCTCGAGCAGCTCTTCTTTTTCGTCGGCGCGGCCGGTGAGTCGGCCCAACAGTCTTTTGAGGTGTTGACTCAGGCGCGAGGGCCTAGGGTCTGGGTCAGTCATGCGAGAGCATGGGAAGTTATGGAGCCCCTAGTGTGCCATAGGGGTTGGCAATGCGAAACCGCGACAGAATTCTGACCTCTAGGGCCTCCATGGCCTCGGCCTCCTCGTCAGATTCGTGGTCCAGTCCACAGGCATGCAGCAGGCCATGGACCACCATGTGCACCAGGTGCGCATCGACGGTCTTTTTCTGGGCCTTGGCTTCTTTTTGAATGACGGGCAGGCAGATGACGATGTCGGCCGCCAATTCAGGCGGTCCGCTGTAGTCAAAGGTCAGAACATTGGTGGCGTAATCCTTGTCACGAAAGTCGCGATTCAGTTGCCGACCTTCGGCCTGGCCCACCAGTCGCAGGGTGATCTGCGCAGAGCTGGTTCGGGCATCGAGGCTGGCCATCACCAGCCTGCGCAGGCGTGCACGGCTGATGGGCCACTGGTCATTGGGGCAGTTGGCTGTCAGGCCTGTGCCCACCTGAAGACTCAGACTCAGGTCTGGCGACTTGAGCTTACTGGTTTTGCGCGCGCTCATAGGCATCTACGATTCTGGCCACCAGAGGGTGACGGACCACATCGGCGCTGCTGAACTGGGTAAAGCCAATGCCCCGGACGTCTAACAGCACCGAGACGGCATGCAGCAGGCCGCTGGTCTGGTGCTTGGGCAGGTCGACCTGGGATGGGTCTCCGGTAACCACGGCCTTGCTGCCAAACCCAATGCGCGTGAGGAACATCTTCATCTGCTCAACGGTGGTGTTCTGGGCTTCGTCCAGAATGACAAAGGCGTGGTTAAGGGTTCGGCCACGCATGTAGGCCAGTGGCGCCACCTCAATCACCTGCCGCTCGAAGAGCCTTGCGGCTCGATCTGCTCCCATGAGGTCATAGAGAGCGTCATACAGGGGGCGAAGATAAGGATCGACTTTTTGGGTCAGGTCGCCAGGCAGAAAGCCGAGTCTTTCACCGGCCTCCACGGCGGGACGCGTGAGCACGATGCGAGAGACCAGATCGCGCTCCAGCGCATCCACGGCGCAGGCTACGGCCAGGTAGGTCTTGCCCGTGCCCGCTGGGCCGATGCCAAATGAGATGTCGTTTTCGGAGATGACCTTGAGATAGTCGCGCTGCGTGGGCGTTCGTCCGCGCAGGTCCTTTCGTCGGGTGTGCAGGTCGATGGGCTCGGCCAGTGGCTCTGGTTCTCGCTCGACCACGGCGAGTTGGATATCGTCGAGGCTCACGGGGTCTTTGGCCTTCTTGGCCAGGTTGGCCAGCAGTTGCGTGGCCAGTTCGACAGGATCGGGCTGCCCCGAGACTTCAAATAGGCTGCCACGCCGACGGATGGCCACATCCAGACCAGTCTCGACTGCCCGAAGGTTTTGTTCTAGGGGTCCGCAGAGGTTGGCCAGGCCGTTGTTATCGCCATCGAGCAGCGTCAACCGTTTTTTGGTCGCTTGAATTTTTTGACGAGCCATTACTGGTTCACCAATTCACCACGAAGGGTGTGTGGGTTGGTCTGGGTGATGCGGACTGCGTGAATGTCCCCAATCAGACTGGCAGGACCAGCAAAGTTCACCACACGGTTGTTGCTGGTGCGGCCCATTAGTTCAGTGGGATTCTTTCGGGCCGGGCCTTCGATCAGGACCGGCTCGATCTGACCCAGCATGCCTGCAGCGTAGATGTCGCCCTTGGCCTCGATCACAGCCTGCAGAGTTTGAAGTCGCTGCAGCTTGACCTCGGCAGGCGTGTCGTCTGGCAAATCGGCGGCCGGTGTACCGGGTCGGGCGCTGTAGACAAAGGAGTAGGCGCAGTCGAACTGGCAGTCCTCAATCAGCTTGAGACTGGCCTCGAAGTCGGCCTGGGTCTCGCCGGGAAAGCCCACGATGAAGTCGGTTGACAGAGAGATGTCGGGCCTCACGGCCCGAAGCTTGCGCACGATGCTCTTGTATTCCAGAGCGGTATAGCCACGCTTCATGGCGG
>JBEDMQ010000083.1:0-9273 GCA_041171045.1 Pseudomonadota bacterium | reverse complement strand
GCAAAGAGAGCAGCAGGTCCAATAGCCCGTAGCTGTCTTTGCCCCCGGATAGGCAGACCATGACCCGATCACCTGCCTCAATCATGTTGAAGTCAGCAATGGCCTCACCGACCTGGCGGTGCAGTCGCTTGGAGAGCTTGTTGACCTCGGTTGGGTTGCGCAGGGCCCGAGGACGCGAGGACAGGTGGTCGATGGAGACTAGCTGGGTCGCCATTCAAACACCTCGATGCCAACCGTTTGGCAGTCTGGATAGACATCCGGCTTCTGGGTCGTGACCCGGACCGCTCGAACGCCTTGTGGCTCAAAACATAGCCGGACAATGTCGTCGATCAAGGTTTCCTGAAGGTTGTAATGGCGGCTATGGGTGAGCCTGTGAACGCCCATTCGAATAAAGTCGTAATCCACGACGTCCTGAACATCATCCCGGCTCGAACTAGATACTTGCTTGGGGACAAAGAGCTCGACACTCACCAGGATGCGCTGACGAGCTTCCTTCTCGAAATCATGAAAGCCAATCGAAGCCTCCAAGGAGAACTCCTGAAGAAAAATACGGCGACAGTCGGAAAGTCTGGGGTCTAGGAGTGCAGTCATCGGATTTGAAACATCACATCACGGTCAGAGGGAATCAGGTGCTGGCCACCGTCGACCAATAGGTTAACCCCAGTGATGGCTCGGGCACCCGCCAGCCAAGCGATGGCCTGGGCAATGTCCTGGGGTGTGCTGGAGGCGCCAAGCGGGGTCATTTGGTGGGCTCGCTTGAACTCCGCCATGGTCTGATCAGCCGATGGCAGCGTAATGCCAGGGGAGACGCCAACGACCCGCAAGACGGGCGCAAAGGACTTGGCCATCAGGGTGGTCGCGGTCAGCAGTGCGGCCTTGGATAGTGTGTAAGAAAAAAAATCGGGGTTCAGGTTTTCAAGTTTCTGGTCCAAGAGGTTGACCACGCAGGCAGCTGGCCTGCAGCCGTCTTGCTGGACCTGATCCCGTTCACCCCTTCGCAACTCAAAAAGCGCCTGGGTCAGCAGCATGGGGGCCACCAGATTGGTCTGGTAATGGGCCAACAAACCAGCCCCGCTGGCATCGGCCGGCGTGTCCACATGGAAGCGGCTGGCGTTGTTGACCAGGAGCCGAATGGGCTGTTGAAGGTCGGTCTCGATGCCGGCGAGCCAGTCATGCGGCTTCGCAGATGGCAGACCATCTGGCTGTTGTCCCAAGTCATCGAGGTCCGCGGTGTAGACGCGTGCCAGGCCACCGATACGGTTGATGCTTGCAGCCAGGGCATCGGCCTGGTGCCGAGATCGATGACAGTGCAGAGCTACGGCCCAACCTTGCCGTGCCAGTTCCTGGGCGATGTCCGCGCCAAGACGACGACCAGCGCCGGTGATCAAGGCCAAGCCTTTGGAGGGATCGAATGCCATGGCGCAAGTGTAGCTTTGATACCCTCCCAGCATGCGTACAAGCCTCATCGATGAATTGATGGCGCTGGCCCAGGGTCAGGAGGGTTGGCTGGGCTTTGATCAATTTATGGAGTTGGCTCTCACCCACCCGTTAGAGGGCTACTACAGCCGAGCCCGATCCCCTGATCAGCCACAGGGCCCTTTTGGCAGCCGAGGTGACTTTGTCACAGCGCCGATGCTTGGTCCATGGCTAGGCCTGGTGCTCGCCCAGACATTTCATAACCTTCGGGCCAAGGCCCTCGCCCTGGGTCACAACCCGGATGATTTGTCGATCACCGAATTCGGCGCAGGCAACGGCCAGCTGGCCGCTGAATGTCTGGTGGCTTTGGTGCGGTCCGGGGTCCTGCCCAGTCGTTACGAGTTGGTTGAGGTGAGCCCCGCCTTGGTAGAACTTCAACGACAGACCATTGGGGCCCAACTCAGTCAGGCATTCGGAGCGGTTGAGGCCCAGTCTATCCTCGAGCGTGTGACCTGGTCGGCCTATCAGGGCTCACGCGCTGGCCTTGTGCTGGCCAACGAGGTGGCCGATGCCTTGCCGGTGAAGCGATTTGAATGGCGGGGCCTTGAACATTCGGTGCTGGAATGGGGCGTTGGCTGCGACCAAGGGCAGCTCACCTGGCAGAGCAGGCCTGCGAGCACATCGCTTGAGCGGGCGGTAAGAGATCGGCATCGAGAGTACCGGCAGGCCCGTCCCGATTTGCCAGATTGGCAGCAGGGTCACCAGGGAGAGTGGTCACCCTGGCTCAAGCCCTGGGCGACCAGTCTGCTCCGGGGCCTACACTGGGGAGAGTGCCTGATTCTTGACTACGGCTATGAGCGAGTCGAGTTGGACCACGCCGATCGATCCAGAGGCACCTTGGTAGGGCATTTGCGGCACAGGCGGGTCGATGACTGGCAGGCTTTGTTGGATCAGCCGGGCCAGATGGACCTGACGGCCCATGTGGACTTCACGGCGCTGCACCAGGCCCTAGCGCCTCATAGCAGTGGTCAGATCAGCCTGCAGACACAGGCGGACTGGCTTTTAGAACAGGGTGTGTTGGAAATGGCGCAGCGCCATTTGTTCAGTGACGGCCAGCAGCCGGGTCAGGTGCCCAACGACCCAATCAAGCTTCGTCAGCTGGCGGGTCTCCAGACGCTGCTCTCGGATGCGGCCATGGGCCAGGCTTTCCTGGTCATGACGATTTCAGAGTCTGGCGCAGCAGGTCAAGCCGCGCCTGCAAGACCGCGGTCTTGATGTCTCGACCAGCGGTCGCGGCAGCTTGCGCGGCCAGTCCCATTGGCGCCCTGGCGACCGTCTCCAGTTGTTTGGCCAGCAAACGGGCACAGGCCGGTTCGACCAGACCCATGATGATCACCAGACCCACCATCTGATCCAGCAGCTCTGGTCTTCGAAAGAGGTCATAGCGAGAGAGCCATTGGACGCCACGCGCAGCCAGACCCTCGAGGACGCTGTCTTGCTCAGCGGGGTCTAAGACGGCCTTGCTGGCCATCAGTTGTTGGACCAGCCCAGCCAAGGTCTCCGGACCCTGGCTGGCAAAGAACCCCTGCCATTGCTGCACGGGTCTGGGGAGTACTTTGGTGAGCTGCCCGGCCCCATCGGCCAAAAGCCAGCCAGCCAAGACGGCACCTGCCATCCCGGCGTTGGCCATCGCGTCGAGCATGGGCCACTGGCTGGCGGACCGCGCAGGCATCTGAACGATGGGCCCCCAGGCGCCGGTCTCCACCAGAAAACTCAGCATGGCTGAGGGCTTGGGGGACTGCAGCCCCTTGAGCAGTTCCTGCCAGACCCGCTCCGGAACAAGCCCATCGATTTCTCCCTTGGAGACCATGGCTTCACACAGTGCTCGGGTCTCGCTGGCCACGGTGAAGTTAGGCCATCTCGCTAGAAATCGAGCCAGACGAATCAGCCTGACAGGGTCTTCCTCGAAGGCGGGGCTGACATGTCGCAGCCTCTTGGCACGAAGATCGGCCAGGCCTGCGTAGGGATCATGCAGGACGCCGTCTTCATCGACGGCCAGCGCATTGATGGTGAGGTCCCGCCTGGCCAGGTCCTCTTCGAGCGTGACCGACTCGTCAGCCTGAAAAACAAACCCCTGGTAGCCTCGACTCGTCTTTCGCTCGGTTCTTGCGAGGGCGTACTCGGCATGACTAGTCGGGTGTAGGAAAACCGGGAAGTCTTTCCCGACCGCCGTAAAACCAGCAGTCAACAAATGTTCTGGGCGGCAGCCCACCACCAGATAATCCCGGTCTGCGCTGGGTTCACCCAGCAAGGCGTCTCTAACCGCACCGCCGACACAGAACAGTCTTGCCGTACTGGGTAGCAGGGCAGTGTGGCGGTCGGATCGATTCGGCGCCAGAGACTTCAAGACGGCGGAAATCGGATCCATCATCAGGTCCGTCGGCCTACCGATCAACCGGCTGTTGCCGGGCCAGATGACGGCTGCGTCGATGCAGCAGTCGGTTGGCCTGAGCCTGCCCTAGGAATTGTGGCGCGACGGTGTGAAGCCCGATGGGCTGAGACACGCCGAGGATGGGGTCCATGGGCCCACTGGCCACATTGGGCTGACTGGCTGAAGCCAGGTTGTCTCGGCTCAGCAGAGGCCGGCCCGGGAGCCTCTCCATGATCACCGCTTGTAGCCAGGCCATGCTATCTGGCAGCGCCAGAATGGGTTTTCGGCAATTGGCATAGTGCCCCGCCCAATAGGCGATCTCATAGAGGCTCAGCACCTCTGGCCCTGCACATTCATAAATTTTGCCGACGGTCTCTGGCCGGTCGATACAGCTGGTCATGGCAGTGACCAGGTCTCCGATGTAGATGGGCTGAAATCGTGCATGTGGTGTGACCAGCGGCAGAATCGGAAACCCAGACTGCATCCGAGCAAACAGGTTGAGAAAGGCATCTCCTGGCCCAAACACCACCGAGGGACGAAGAATCGTGAGATCGAGGTGTCCCGCTCGGCGCAAGGCCAATTCGCCGGCCGCCTTCGATCGCAGGTACATCGATGGCGCGGTTTCTGCAGCCCCAAGAGCGCTGACATGGATCAGCCGGGTCATACCACCACGCTGCATGACTCGCGCGATTCGAGCGGGTAGCTTCACATGGGCCTCGTCGAAGTCGGGTCCCCAGGGCTTTCCCGCTCTGGATTGCAAGATGCCAACCAGGTTGATGACCACCTGACTGCCCTGCAGAGCCTCGGCGATCTCACCTTCCTGCCCCAATGGACTCTGGACAATCTCAATGCCAGGTAAGACCCGCAAAGGATGGGTCTTGGCCAGACCCCGCGATAGCACCCGAATACCCTTGCCACTGCCTTGTCTCAGTCTGACCAGGCGGGCGGCGAGGGCCTGCCCAATAAAGCCAGAGCCGCCAATGATGGTGATGAGGGTGTTGGGATCGTTTGTCAGCATGATGCCTTGAGGAGGTTTTATGGCGTGATGGTACCCAGCAGATCGACCAGTCGTTGCGGTGTCTGTTGTAGAGAGACCTTGATGAGGCCCTGGTCCATGAGCCGCTGATAGACAGCCGTGTTCGCGGTGACCGCCTTGACGTAATCGCGGGTTTCGGTAAAGGGAATGGATTCAGCAAACGCAGCCCCTTCGATTGCGCCACTGAGACTGGCACGCCAGAGTTTGCTGCGGGAGGGCCCAGCGTTGTAGGCGGCGGTGGCCAGCACGATCGAGCCGCCAAATTGGTTTCTCAACTGGGCCATGTAATGCGTGCCCAGTCGAATATTGGCCCCTGGATCGGACAGCTGACCCAACTTAAATCGTCGATCCCCAGTCTCCTTGGCGAGCATCTGCGCAGTGCTGGGCATGATCTGCATAAGCCCCATGGCACCGACCGGGGATTTGATGTCGGTGATGAACCGAGACTCTTGTCGAATCAGACCAATCACCCACGGTCCGGAGACGCCTTTTTGTTGGCTGTTCTGCACGACCTCCTGTGCGAACAGACTGGGGTAGCGCAAATCGAGTGCATGAAGCTGCTTGGTCCGTATGGCTGCAGCGATGGCCCGGTCAGGCACGTTGGCCTTGTAGGCAATGTCTGCCAATGCGACGAGTTCTGGGTCACGCAGGCCGCTTGTCAGGTGGTTCCACTCAATGACCGCCTCTGCACGCAAGCCAGCTTTGGCCAGACTCAGAGCCCGACGGGTGCTGGGATGATGAACCAGCCTTTGATGTGCCGCTTTGATGGCCTCGGGTTTGGGGGATGCCAGATAGGGCTCTAGCCAGTCACGGCCGAGGGCCTCTGATGCCAGCAGGCTGTAAAAGCCCAGACCAGGTTCTACCTGCCGAAGCAGGTCTTTCGCAGTGTCGGGGTGCCCCAGCACCTCGAGTGCCTTGGATCGCCAGAACAGCCAGACATCTTTTTGCCGAGTCTCGTCGGGCATGTTGTCGGTTGCGGCCAGGACCGCCTGCCAGTCCGCCTGTCGGAGGGCCTGGCGGGCCACGAGCTCCTGTATCTGCGAGGGCTGTTGAGT
This sequence comes from Pseudomonadota bacterium, assembly GCA_041171045.1. GTDB lineage: Bacteria > Pseudomonadota > Gammaproteobacteria > Burkholderiales > Burkholderiaceae_A > Hahnella. Next base: position 3,335 of record JBEDMQ010000083.1, on the reverse strand, counting down.
CACCGAGGACAGACCCGATTTGGTCATGGTCCAGGCCTTGGGGTGGGAGCGGACCCACAGCCAGGCACCGATGCTGAGCTGGGCAAAGCCGCGTTGCTCGGCGGACCATTGCCCGGAGAGCGTTTGGAATTTGTCGAGTGCCTGTGTGGGGTGAATGCGAGAGGCGGCCAGCAGCTTCAGCAGCCCGTCTTCATGCGCTGGTGGCATCAGACCAACGGTTTTGCCCGTATGCCAGAGACGCTCCGCATGGCTGAGGTCTCCGGCGAGCGCGGCCCACCGAGCGCGATGCATGATCTCCGAGCGGCCCATGAGCCTTGCCTCAATCAGGCTTTGTGCCAATCCAATACAGGTCTTGCTGGACTCTTGGCCCACCACCAAGGCCGCCTGGCCGGCGGTGGGCTGGCCGCTGAGCCTGGCTCGGGCGCAGGCAATGGCCGGGTGGTCAAGGTTGTCAGGCAGGCCACGAATGATCGCGGATGACTGGGCCCAGGGGCCCTGGTCCAGACTGACAATGGCCCAGTCTTTCAGGATCGCCTGCGTCAGAACATGGCCGTTGTGCTTGGTTTGAAAGGCCTCGATCTCCGTCATGACCTTCTTGTCAAAGGGTCTTTGCTGTACGTTGAGCCTCACCAGCCAGTAGTCCGCCCAGACGGCCAGAGGGTCTTTTGCGAGGCGGTCAGCCGCCTGTTTAAGGCCGCGGCTGTCTTTGGCATCGAAAGCTTTTTTGGCGGCCACGATCGCAGGCTGCTCTGCTGGTCGGGGTTGGGGCTTTGCCTGAGCCCCAAAGCTCATACAAGTCAGCACAATGAGACCCGTGAGCAGGCGCAACCAAGCCCAGCCCCTGGTCTTGGTGCCAGGGGTTGCGAATAGGGGTCGAATCATGGGCAACATGACCCTACGATATAACGGAGAGACAACAAATGAGTAACGAGCCTCTGATGGCGGAACCACCCCCAGATTCTCCGGACAAATCGCTTTGGCGCAAATGGCTCCTCCGCAGCCGCCTCTCTCTGCTGCCGGAAGAGCGGCAGAAATTTGAAAAGCAGATGGCGGATGCCTTGTCTGCGAGGGCTGTGACCGAGGGTTGGCAGAGGGTATTGGTCTTTCTGCCATGGAAGGGTGAGCCCGATTTGGTGATGGTCTGGCGGGCTTGGCACAAACGCGGCATTGCCCTGGGCCTGCCGGTCGTACAGGCCCACGACGCACCCTTACAGTTGACAGACTGGACACCTGGCAGTCCCATGCTCAAGGACTTGATGGGGCTGCCCGCCCCCAGCGTGGATGACCCGAGAACCACCAGCGCCCAATTTGACACCTGGGTGGTGCCCTGCGTGGGCGTTGACCAACTCGGCTACCGACTCGGCGCTGGAAAAGGGTTTTATGACCGAACCATGGCCCATCGGGAGGCCAATGGTCTGCCCAGACCGCGCCTCTATGGTGTGGCCTTCACCAACAACCTGATCCCCATGCCAATAGCCGAGCCACACGACCTGAAGCTCGATGCGGTTCTGACCGAGAGAGGCTGGCGGGATTTTTAGGGCAGACCAGTCTAGGCCGCCCCAGCGTCTCACTGCTATCGGCCTTTTAACCCCAGTGCATCGATGATCGCGAGTGTCGGTTCGGCGCGATTCATGGTGTAGAAGTGCAGCCCGGGCACACCGGCCGTCACCAACTGGTCAACCAAGTCCGTGATGACCTCCTGGCCAAAGGCTCTAATCGAGGCCACGTCATCTCCGAAGCCTGCAAGCCTCTGTCGAATCCAACGGGGGATGTCTGCCCCACAGGCATCTGAAAAACGGGCCAGTTGACTGTAATTGGTGATGGGCATGATGCCCGGGGTGATGGGAATCTCAACCCCCTGCTGATAGGCCTCATCGACAAACCGAAAATACGCATCGCTGTTAAAGAAATACTGGGTAATGGCCCCGTTCGCCCCAGCCTTGACCTTGCTGACAAAGTGCCGAAGGTCATCCTGGGCTGTCTTGGCCTGAGGATGAACCTCGGGGTAGGCCGCGACCTCTATCTCGAAAGCGTCGCCGAAAGACTGCCGAATAAACCGAACCAGGTCTTCAGCATGGGCAAAGGCACCACCCTGACCATATCCACTTGGGAGATCGCCTCGCAGGGCCACCAGCTTGGAGATGCCCCCATCCCGGTAGTCTGACAACAGGCTGGTCATTTCGGCGGTGCTGGCACCAATACAGGACACGTGCGGAGCAACCTTTTGAAAGAGGCTCTGCATCTGGGCAACGGTCGCCAGGGTACCCTCGCGGGTCGAGCCACCAGCCCCATAGGTGACCGAGACATAGTGGGGGTGAATCCGCGCAAGCGCCTTGGCCGTCTCGGCCAGAGACGCCTGGGCGCTTTCCGTTTTAGGCGGAAAGAACTCCAGGCTGATCTGCATAAGAACCCTTAGTAGCGGTAGGTTTCAGGCTTGTAAGGGCCTTCTACGGGCACACCGATGTATCGGGCCTGATCGCTGCTGAGCTCTGTGAGCATCGCACCGATTTTCTTCAGATGCAGTCGGGCGACCTTCTCGTCCAGATGCTTGGGCAGCACGTAGACCTTGCCCTTCTCGTAGTAATCGCTGTGACAAAAGAGCTCGATCTGGGCGATGGTCTGATTGGCAAAAGAAGAGCTCATCACAAAGCTGGGATGGCCGGTGCCACAGCCCAGGTTCACCAGGCGACCCTGGGCCAGCAGGATGATGCGCTTGCCGTCAGGGAAGATGATGTGGTCGACCTGAGGCTTGATCTCTTCCCATTTGCACTTGGCCAGAGAAGCCACGTCGATTTCATTGTCGAAGTGTCCGATGTTGCAGACGATGGCCTGGTCCTTCATGGCAGCCATGTGGGCATAGGTGATGACGTCTTTGTTACCAGTGGCGGTGACAAAAATATCGGCCTTGTCTGCGGCGTATTCCATGGTGACGATCTTGAAACCTTCCATGGCAGCCTGCAGGGCACAAATGGGATCGACCTCGGTGACCCAGACCTGGGCTGACAGGGCGCGCAGGGCCTGGGCGGAACCCTTGCCCACGTCACCATAGCCCGCGACCACGGCAACTTTGCCGGCCACCATGACGTCGGTGGCACGTTTGATGCCATCGACCAAGGATTCGCGGCAGCCATAGAGGTTGTCAAACTTGCTCTTGGTCACGGAGTCGTTCACGTTGATGGCCCGGAAGGCTAGCGTGCCCTTGGCACTCATCTCCTTCAGGCGATGGACACCGGTGGTGGTCTCTTCGGTCACACCGATCACGGCATCCAAGTGGCGCTGGTAGAAGCCAGGGTCTTTTGCCAGTTGCTTCTTGATGGAGGCAAACAGACAGGTCT
>JBEDMQ010000082.1:0-3624 GCA_041171045.1 Pseudomonadota bacterium | reverse complement strand
AAAAGGGCTTGGTCATGTAGTCGTCGGCGCCACTCTCCAGGCCTTCGACCTTGTCGCCCTCTTGGGAGCGTGCGGTCAGCATGATGATGGGAACGTCTCGGGTCCGCTCATCGGTGCGCAGCTTTTTGGCGTAATTCACCCCGCTCATACCCGGCAGCATCCAATCCAGCAGAATAAGGTCGGGTAATTCCGCTCGTATCAGGGTGTCGGCTTGAATAGAATCAGCGGCACGCAACACCTTGTGGCCTGCGAAGCTCAGGTTGACGGCGACCAGCTCGGCAATGGCTGGTTCGTCTTCTACGACCAATATTGTGCTTGCCATATGGGTAGCTACTGTATTCGGACAACATGACAGTTCCATGACACTTTAACCAGTTTGAAAAATTCCCTTAACCAAGGCCCAGACATGTCAGCCCAGACCCACATCCCCGAGTACAACAGCAACACCCCAGCCCAGCCCCCCAGCAGCATCGTGGTCCACAGCCAGTCCCAGGTCTTGGAGCTCGGCTATGACGCTGGCGCGGCTCGCCTGCCATTCGAGTTTTTGCGGGTCTACAGCCCCTCAGCCGAGGTGGTTGGTCATGGTCCAGGCCAAGAAGTGCTTCAGGTCGGCAAGCGCGGCGTCACCATCACCGGTCTGGAGCCGGTGGGCCTGTATGCGGTCAAGCCAACTTTCAGCGACGGCCACGCATCCGGCATCTTTTCCTGGGGTTATCTGCGCTGGCTGGCTGATCACCAGGCCGCCCTCTGGCAGGATTACCTGGATCGACTCGCGGCTGCGGGCGCCTCCAGAGACCCAGACCCCAATGCGCCACCAACGCCGTCGGCTTCGGGCTGCGCCAGCCATGGCAAGTCTGCCTCGCCCGCTGCTCAGGCCCCCTCAAACCCCTCCGGTAACGGCAAGACCTTTACCGCCAAGATCGAATCCATATAAGGAGCGGTCGTGTCTGCCCTTTGAGGTCCCTGCCATGCCGGTACACTGACGGCATGGCACAGACACACTTTGGATTTCAGCAGGTCGCAGAACAGGAAAAGGCTCGGCATGTTCGCCGGGTTTTTGATTCGGTCGCCCACAACTACGATGTCATGAACGACGTCATGTCGGCAGGCCTTCACCGATTCTGGAAGTCTTTCACCATTGCCCAGGCTCACCTGCGCGAGGGTCATCAGGTCTTGGATGTCGCCAGTGGAACCGGTGACCTGGCATTGGCCATGGCCCCCAAGGTCGGCCCAACTGGTCGAGTCATCATGAGCGACATCAATGCCGAGATGCTCAGTCGAGGCCGAGACCGCATGCTGGACCATGGCAAGAATCTGACCGCGATGGTCTGCGACTGTGAGGCTCTGCCCTTTGCCGATCAGACCTTTGATCGAGTGACCCTGGCCTTTGGTCTTCGTAACATGACCCACAAAGATCGGGCCTTGTCCGAGTTGCTTCGCGTCCTCAAACCCGGCGGCAAGCTTCTGGTGCTGGAGTTTTCCAAAGTCGCCAAGCCGCTCGAGAAGCTTTATGACTTCTACTCCTTCAAGGTCTTACCTTGGCTGGGCGACAAGATTGCCAAGGATGCCGACAGCTATCGCTACCTGGCCGAATCCATTCGCATGCACCCGGGCCCAGAGGAACTGGCCCAGATGATGCGCGATGCCGGCTTTGGCGTGGTGCGGTTCACCACCATGACCGCGGGGGTGGTCGCCCTGCACCAGGCCACCCGGGTCTAGACACCCTTTAGCAGCCTTAACCTTCGGAGAGTTGAAGGCGAGACGGGTTGGCCTGTTCTCGGTTGTGCCACCACAAGGCCAGCCCACGGTAAAGCCCGTGAACAAACTTGCAGTAGGGCATCAGTAGAAAAAAGCTCAGTACCGATGACAGATGAATCAGGTGCAGCAGGGGCATGGCCGCAGTAGTCCTCAGCCACATCGAGGCCAAGCCGGTGGCGGCGATCACCAACAACAGGCTCACAAAGCCCACGTCCATGGTCTGCTGGGTTGGATCCTGCAGGGCCTGATGCCGGCTGGGTCTTTGGGCCAGAAGCCAGATACAGCCCACGACCATGAGCAGGCCACCGGAGATGCCCAGCAGCTTGGGCAGGCTGGTCATGGGGTAGGGCGCTGGATAGTTCAGCAGGTAGTGGTACAGCGTGGCCACGCTGGTCGAGGCCAGGCAGAGCATGAAGCCCAGAAACACCATCTGGTGTGAAACGCGACGCTGTTTCGTGGGCTTGTCGCTCTCCGCGGCACAGCCTTGTCCGCCGCCATCCAGATAACGCAGCTGGACAATGTCACTGACCGTCTGGCTGGCTTCTTTGGACAGAAAGGCCTGTTCGGGTGCCAAGCCTTTGAGCATCTGCCAATACCTCTGGCCGCTCAGGATCATGGCCAATACGGCCCATAGAAAGACGGGTCCAAAAATCGCCACCAGGGTGTTGTGGGGCGTGATCTCGTAAAAGAGTTCTTTGGTGCTGGCGGCCTGCCAGAGTCTGGCCGTCTCGCCACCCGCCAGCAGGTAGGCCAAGACAAAGATCACCACGAATCCCACCAGGCTGCCCAGACTCAGGGTCAGACCTTGTTGTTGATACAAACGACCGAGCCAATTCGGTGTGGCGAAGTGGGCGTAACTCTCTTTACGAACCTTGGCCATGGCCTTGGGCAACTCCAAGGCAAAGGCATGAGGAGGCGCGTACTGACAGGCGTGGTAACAGGCACCGCAGTTGTGGCAAAGGTTGGCCAGAAAATGAATGCTTTGGGCCGTGAAGTTCAGCCGCCTTTCCATGGCCGGGAACACCGCACAAAAGCCCTCGCAATACCGACAAGAGTTGCAGATGCCCATGACCCTCGCCGCCTCTTGGGTGGCTGGGGTCTCGAGTGAAAGAGGAATGACCTTGCTCATGCGGCAGCCTTCGAAGATTCAGAGTGATTCAAGTTGGCGCTGATCGTTGCAGCCGCTTTGGCGGCCTGCTCGCCGGCTAGGCGGCCATAGACGGTACCAATCGTCATGCCGACACCGGCCACATAGCCTTGGCCCAATACGTTGCCGGCCATGATCTCGCCCGCGGCAAAACAGTTAGGTGAGTAATCGTCGAACAAGACCTGAGCCTGGTCATTCACACGCACACCCAGGTAGGTAAAGGTAATACCTGGCCTCAGCGGATAAGCCGTAAACGGCGGTGTCTCTAGCCGCTGAGCCCAGTGGGTCTTGGCAGGGGTTAGACCCTCGGTGTGGCAGTTGTCCAGCACAGCGTGGTCAAACTGTCCTGGCACCACCGCCGCGTTGTAGTCGGCCACGGTCTTTTCCAGGGCCTCGACATCGAGGCCGATCTTTTGGGCCAACTCAGCGATGGTATGCGCCGTTTCGCCCGGGAATACGGGGGGCATGAAACGCCCCTGGGCTTTGGCATCGATGATGGAGTAGCCCACCTGGTCTGGTTGTTGGGCTACCAGGCGACCCCAGATGGCGTAGCGCTTGGGCCAGAAGTCTTCGCCTTCGTCATAAAACCGTTGCGCATGCTTGTTGACCACAATGCCCAGCGAGACGCAGTCGATCCTGGTCACAATGCCGCCGTCATACATGGGGGCGCGTGCATCAATCGCCACGCAGTGGCCCTGGGTTGCATCGCCAATCGACTG
>JBEDMQ010000081.1:0-10509 GCA_041171045.1 Pseudomonadota bacterium | reverse complement strand
TGGATCATGCTCACGCCATGCGCCTGGGCGTAGCGCTCGGTGTTGCGCTTGGCCTTGCTGCGAACAAAGAATGGAATTCGTCCCAGTTCTTTCTGAGCCTCGTCACTCCAAGCCAGCGGAGTTTCACGCGGCTCGTCTGATGGTGTGTCCACCTCTGGTGCGACAGGCTGAACTCCCAGATGGGAGGCCACAGCCTGAGGATGAAACTCAAAGTCCTCCTTAAACATCTTGAGCAGGTGCTCCTCCAAACCCATCATGAGCGGCGCCACCCAGGCGTCAAAGAGTTGATTGGCGCCCTCGTAACCCATATGGGGGGCATAGCGCGCAGGAAAATCCTGAACATGAACCGGGGCCGAGATCACCGCACAGGCGATGCCCATCCGCTTGGCAATATGGCGCTCCATCTGCGTGCCCAGGACCAACTCTGGCGAGGTGGCCGCAATCGCCCGTTCGACTTCCAGGTAGTCGTCGGTGATGAGAGGCTCCAGATGTAACTCCGTGGCCATCTCACGCACCAGCCGAGCCTGTTCGCGGCTGTAGGTGCCCAAGCCCACCACATCAAAGCCCATCTCCTGAGTAGCCACCCTGGCTGCAGCAACGGCGTGACTGGCATCGCCGAAGATAAAGACCCGCTTGCCGGTGAGATAAGTCGCATCGACCGAGGCGGCGTACCAGGCTGCACGACAAGGCTGAGCCTGACGCGCACGGAAGAGAGCCTGATCGGGGTCCAGACCAGCCAATTGGGCCACCTCCCGCACAAAAGCGTCGGTGGCCTGCTCACCAATCGGAATGGACTGGGTGAAGGGCTGGCCACACTGGCGCTTGAGGTAAAGAGCGGTTGATTCTGAGAGCTCTGGGTTGAGCATGATGTTGAAATCGGCGAGTGGTAGACGCTGCAGATCCTCGGGACTGGCCTGCCAAGGAGCGACCACATTGATGCCAATGCCCATGGCCCGAATCAGCTCTTCGATGGCCTTCAGGTCGTCCCGATGACGAAAGCCGAGTCCCATGAAACCCAGAATGTTGCAGACGGGGCCATTCTGATGAGCCCTTTTAAGGCCCTGATCTGTGCCCATCAGACAATGGCGCACCATCTGATAAAAGGTCTCCGATGCGCCCCAATTCTCCTTGCGCTGGTAGGCCGGCAACTCGAGGGGAATCACCCGAATCGGCAGATTCAGAGCGGATGACAGTCCGGCCGGATCGTCTTGTATCAGCTCTGCAGTGCACGAGGCTGCGACCATCAATGCCTTGGGCTTGTAGACCTCAACGGCCTCTCGAATGGCGTTTTGAAAGAGGGCCGCCGTATCCTTGCCCAAGTCACGGGCCCCGAATGTTGTGTAGCTGACCGGTGGTCGGTGGTCATTTCTCTCGATCATGGTGAAGAGCAGATCGGCGTAGGTATCACCCTGCGGTGCATGCAAGACCAGGTGAACATCCTTCATCGCAGAGGCCACTCGCATGGCTCCGATGTGCGGAGGGCCCTCGTAGGTCCAGAGCGTGAGCTTCATGCGGCGACCCCAATCGGAATGCGACGGGCGAGGCGTGCCTTGCGTGCAAAGCCGCGTGTAAAGAGCTCGGCCAAGTCACCGGCCTGGTCAAAACCCTGAATTGGCGTGAAGACCAACTCGATAGACCATTTGGTACTCATGCCCTCGGCCTCCAATGGATTGGCCAGGCCCAGACCACAGACCACCAGATCTGGCCTTGCCGCGCGACAGCGGGCCAGTTGTTGTTCCAGGTGCTGTCCTTCGACGATGCGCCATTCGGCAGACAGTGGCCTGAGTTCCTCGGCCATCATGGCCTGATGAAGGTAGGGCACGCCCACTTCGACCACCTTCATGCCCATTTCCTCTGCCAGGAAGCGGGCCAGTGGGATCTCGAGTTGACTGTCTGGGAAGAAAAAGACCCGTTTGCCCTCGAGCATCGGACGCATGGCCGTCAGCGCGAGCTGGGCCCGGCGCTGTGCGGGTTTGATCACATGAAGAACGCGATCGCTCGGTTGTCCAAAGGCCTCCCCAACTGAGAGAAACCAGTCGGTGGTGCCCTGCAGACCAAATGGGAAGCGTGAAGGAATTCGACGACAGCCTGCTGCCTCTAAACGCTGGGCCGTCTCCGCAAGGTAGGGGGCCATGCAGACAAACCGGGTCTGGTCGTTGACCATTAGCCTCTCTGCGCCACGCCGGCCAGGCAGACAGCTGATTCGCTTCAGACCCAAGTCACTCAACAAGGAGCGGAACTGGTCTTCGACGACATCGGCGAGGCTACCAACCAAGACGAGCTCTGCTGCATCGCTTCCTCTTGGATCTCCTGGACTCAGACGGTCCACCTGCTGGCTGACCATGGCCGCAAGGCAGGCATCCTCCCCTTGGGTAAACGTGGTCTCAATGCCACTGCCTGAGAAATGGACCACCCGTTGCCCCGGCCCATACTGTGCAGACAGCCGTTCGGCTGCGCGCCCGAGATCCAGCTTGATGACCTCAGATGGACAGGATCCCACCAAAAACAAGACACGAATGTCAGGCCGCCTCGACAGCAATTGATCGACCACTCGATCCAACTCGTCATGGGCGTCGGCCAATCCGGCCAGGTCACGGTCATCCAGAATGGCCGTCCCAAAACGAGGTTCTGCAAAAATCATGACTCCCGCTGCACTCTGGACCAGGTGGGCACAGGTTCTAGACCCAACGACCAGGAAAAAGGCGTCCTGCATTTTTCGATGTAACCAGACGATGCTGGTCAGACCACAGAACACCTCATGCTGACCGCGTTCCCGAACCACCGTCGGACCGAGCCCAGCGGCCAGCGTAGACGACCCCTCCGAGTCGCAGGCCTCATGGTCCAGAACTCGATTAGGCATAACGCGCCTCTAAGCGAGCCAGACGCAATTTACGGAGGAACTGTGCAGCATTGATGAGATAGCTGGCATAAGCCAGAAGCGCCAAGCCCATGGCCTCCTCTGCACTGAGGTGAAGACCCCAGTCAAACCAGGCCATGGTCACGGCTAGGTGTAGAGCGATGACCAGCATGCTGACCATGTCCTCCCAGAAAAAAGGTCTGGCAAAGAGATACTGACCAAAGACCACCTTCTCCCAGATGGCACCGGTCAACATGATCAACAGCAAGACACCCGTCTTGATGACCACGGACCAGCCAGCCACATCCAGACCATCCCCGGTGAGAAGGTAGCGAACCACCAAGACCAGACTGACCAGGAAGACAACAAATTGAACTGGCGCCAGGATCCCCTGCACCAGTGTCCAGCCCGTCTCGTCTCGCCGGCGTCTCTCGTCCGGCGAATAGACCACGGGGCGTTGAGCCTGCGTTTTGATCTCCAGCCCCCGAACCGTCCAATCGGTCATGGTCCTCGGCCTCCCCGTCCACAATTTCTGATGAATCCAACTCTAGGAGTCTGGGGAAAAATTGTCAATAAATTCTGACATCTAGTTAAATTGACAAACTGCAATGTCCTAGACAAAATAAATTGTCGTCAGTCGTGGACATCCCCCCAAAAGAGAGGAAGATGGAAGAACTGAATTCGCGTGCGAGCTCTCCGATCTGGGCAGGACCCCCTGCTCAAATCCGGTCGGGCCTGACACAAAGGGGGCGAATAATGACAAGACCAAGCGGGGGCCATAGCCCACCACCACAGCAAAGCAGTCCGGCGCATGCCCATGACATTCAAGACGTCGTGGAGCACGAACTCATTCCAAGGTTGCTGATGCTCGATCTTGGTGTGCCGGAGGCCCATCCCCTGGACCGGCTGGGCAGTCACATCCCAAACCAGGAGAGCCTAGACCGACCGAATGCGCTGGCCCACCAACTCGCCCTGCTGACTCTTGAGGCGGGACTGCCCGATTGTGAGCAATACCTGCAGCGACTCAGAGACGGCGGCCTTGGCCTGGAGTCGATTTTTTTGGAGGTTCTTCAACCCGCAGCCAGAATCCTGGGGTCGCGCTGGAAGGAGGACAGCTGCAGCTTTGTAGATGTCACCACAGGGCTCTGGCACCTCCAACAGCTCTTTCATCGGCTGCTGCACGACTTCCAGACCGAACCCCGACAGCAGACTGCGGGCCTATGCCCCACTGGCGATCGGTCCAGACCGAGTGCTTTTTTCTGCACACCACCCGCTGCCCAACACCGACTTGGCGTTCAAATGATCAGCGCCTTTTTCTGCAAGGCCGGCTGGCAAACAGGCCTGTCATTTGGCGAGACGACCAGACAGATCTGCGATGAGGCCAAGCGTTACGCGCCCGACTTACTAGGGGTTTCCTTAAGCTGTGAACAGGAGATGATCGACGCGCCCACCTTTATACTCGCGCTCAAACAATCGACCAGTCAGACATCCCCCATCATCATGATCGGCGGCCCCGGCCCCTCCCTTTTTCCCGAACTAGCGGCTGCCTGCCAGGCAGACCTGATCTCGGGTGATGCCCCAGAGGCACTGGCGGCGGCCCAGATCCACATTCAGCGCAGACGCGATCAGGCCGGTGCCCAAGTCAAGTAACAAGGCACGTCAGGCCCAGGCGCAGCAGGCTCCCTCTGATCTCTTCAAAGCGGCTGCAGATCTTTACCTAGACATCGATTCCGCCGGCATCATCCGCCAGGCCAGTTCCGGCCTGCAGGATATGCCCGCCATGGGCCAGGACTGGATCGGGCGAAACTGGCTGGACACCGTGACCAGCGAGAGTCGCATCAAAGTCCAGGAGATGCTGACCGAGGCCAAACAGACTGGACGCCCGACCCGCTGGCGCCATATCAACCACGTTCTCAAAGACCAGACTGAGTTTCCGGTCCTGTACTCGCTGGCCCAGAGTCCCAGCGATGATCGCCTCACGGCCATTGGTCGAGACCTGCGCTCCATGGCCTCCTTGCAATCCAGGCTGCTTCAAGCCCAACAGATGCTTGAGCAAGACTATCTGCGAATGAGATCCATCGAGAACCAATATCGGACCCTCTTCGATCTCATCCGCGATCCAATCCTGATGATCGAGGGTCGGCACGGCCGCATCCTCGAATCCAACAAAGCGAGCCAGGCGTTTTTTGGCCTATCGGGCGGACAGTTACTGGACAAGAAGCTCGAGACGTTGGTGAGCGCACCGTCTCTGGGCGCCTTCAACCAGGTCTTGCGGGAAGTGGATGGTTCAGGACGATCCGGGCAGGCCAGCCTTCGATTTGGTCAGCACAAGCAGAAATCTACCGTTCACGTGGCGCACCTTCGACATGAAAACGAGACGGCGTTCCTACTGCGTATCGACACGGCTTCGCAGTCCAACGGACAGCTTGTAGACAACCACCTGCTCCAAGAGACTCTGTCGCTCATGACCGACGGCCTGGTGATTACCGACCGCAGAGGCATCATCCTGCATGCCAATCCGGCCTTTGCCCAGATCATCCATTCGCCTCACCATGGACAGGTACTGGGTGAGCCCATCAGCCGATGGCTCGGACGGGCCAACACCGACTTCCAAGTCCTGATCAACGGCTTACAGCAGGGTGGCGTGGTCAGACTGTTCTCAACCCAACTAGTCTCCGACGCGGGCGCAGCCATCCCCGCAGAAATTTCCGGCATCAGCCTGCCGCAAGACAAGGAGCCTCTCTTTGCCTTCACCATACGGGACACCGGTCGACGTCTACAACCCCAACCAAGCCAAGCCAGCGGACTGACCCGATCTCATGAAGACCTCTCAGATCTGGTGGGTCGGATGCCCCTCAAAGAGATCGTCGGTGAGACCGTGGATCTGATCGAAAAACTCTGTATCGAGGCTGCACTCAAGCTCACCAAAAATAACCGTGCGTCAGCCGCTGACATGCTGGGCCTCTCCAGACAGAGTCTTTACGTCAAGATGCGTCGCTTCGGCCTAGATCGCGGCGACTTGCAGTAGGCAGTCGACGGCCAGCACATGAGCGCCACGGCCGTCGCCATCTTGGTTCGCTGGCAGCCTCAACACCTCTTGTGGGGTCTCATGCGTCTGCCTCTCGCCGCCATCACACCCCCCCAACGTCCTGACGCTGGTCATGGCCTCGTCTTTCAGAAATGGCTTGGCAGTGGTCACCGAGGCGGCTTCCAACTCAAGCCCAGCCTGGATCACCAGGCCTGGTTTGGCGTTTTCTCCTCCAGGCAACAGGCCGACGCATTCATCAGCGAAAGCCATATGGTTCAACGCTATCGAGAGCGCAGCCAGGACTGTCTCATCCTGACCCTGCAGGCCTATCAATCCAGAGGAAGTTGGTCAGGGTTCTCCATCGAACCCGTAGCAGACCAGCCAACCTCCGGGCCCGTTGTCTCCCTCACTCGGGCCAGCATCCGGCCCAACAAGGCGGTGGATTTCTGGCGTCAATCGCCTGCCGCAGAGGCTGATCTGGGACAGGCCGACGGCTGTGAACTGGCCATCGGCCTAGGGGAAATGCCCGTCTTTCGACAGGCCACCCTCAGCCTATGGCGGGAGGAGTCTCTGCTGCTTCGCTACGCACATACCGGGGCTCATCAACGTGCCATCGCCGCGGCCTATGGTCGTCATTTTTTCTCTGAGTCCATGTTTACCCGTTTTCAATTGCTGCAGGCTCAGGGTCAGTGGAAGGGACGCCCGTATGACTAGTCTCGTTCGGGCCCAGCGGATTGCTGTCGTTGGCGGGGGGATTGGCGGACTCGTTGCCGCCTATGACTTGGCTCAGGCCGGTCATCGGGTCACCCTGTTTGAGCAGCATGCAGAGCCAGGGGGCAAGATTCACCAAGAGCAGGTCCTTGGTCAGGGCATCGACAGTGGTCCGACCGTCATGACCATGCGGTGGGTCTTCGATGACCTGCTGGCACCTTCTGGCCGACAACTCGACGACTTGGTCGTCCTGCAGCCACTGGACGTTCTCGCACGTCACCATTGGCCGGACGGCAGTCTGCTCGACCTCTACACCGACCTCGAGCGGAGCAGTCAGGCCATCTCTGAATTCGCAGGTCGAGACGAGGCGGTCGCCTTCGAGTATTTCATGAGAGAGGCTCGTGAGGTCTATCACCGACTAGAGCCGATCTACATGCGAGGCGAGCGACCCAGCTTCTTCGGTATGACAAAGGCCTTGGGTCCTACCGGCCTCGGCATGCTCACAAGACTAGGGCCCCTGCAGAGTCTGGCGCAAGTCCTGGGACGTCGCTTCAAGGATCCCCGTCTTCAGCAACTCTTTGCCCGGTATGCCACCTACTGCGGTGGGTCCCCGTGGCAGGCCCCCGCCACCCTTTTGCTGATTGCCTATGTCGAACTTCGGGGTGTCTGGGCCATCTCGGGTGGGATGCAGGCCCTGGCCACAGCCATGGCCAAGGCCATCGAGCAACTCGGTGCAGAGATCCGATATCGAACGCAAGTCCATCAACTCATGGAGCAAGACCAGCGTGTCTGCGGCCTATTGGCAGCCAAGGCTGGCGAGACTCCCGAACGGTACGAGTTTGATGCGGTCGTGTTCAACGGTGACATTGGAGCGCTGCAGGCCTCAGACCTCCTACCGGCCCAACGACGACAGATTCCCATTCGCCAAAGAGCCCCCAGTTCCCTGTCGGCCATGACCTGGTCCGGCGTTCTACAGGCGGAGGGATTTGGCCTGCAGTACCACAACGTTTTTTTCCAAAATCCCTACAAGGATGAATTCACCGCCATCTTTGCTCATCACCGCATGCCAGAGCGACCGACGGTCTATGTCTGCGCCCAGGATCGCCTGGCCGGTCGGGCTGGCCAGATGACCAACGACGGGATGAATGAGCGACTGTTCATGCTGATCAATGCCCCAGCCCGCGAGACTTCTCGCAGCGCATTCCGACAAGAGGAGATCGAGCAATGCCAAGACAGGGTTTTTTCTCGCCTGGCCCAATCGGGCTTGAGGCTCTCGATGCAGGCCCCCATGGTGATCAAAACACCCACCCAGTTTGGGCAGCGCTTCCCGGGCTCCAAGGGAGCGCTTTACGGCCGAGCTCCCCATGGATGGCTGTCGGTCTTTCACAGGGCCTCGAGTCGGGGCCCGATGCGGGGTCTCTACCTGGCCGGAGGGACCGTTCATCCGGGGGCTGGCGTTCCCATGGCAGCCCTGTCGGGCCGCTTGGCGGCCGCCTGCCTGACGGAAGACCTTGCTTCAACCAGATCGTCCCGTCGGGTGGTTATCTCTGGTGGTATGTCGATGGCCTAAGCGACTGCGGCCAACACGGCATCACGATCATTGTTTTTGTAGGCAGTGTCTTTTCGCCTTACTACCGATCGGCACACCGTCGAGCCACTCGACAAGGCACCGTCGTCAACCCGGAGGACCACTGTGCCATCAACGTGGCGCTCTACAGCCCAGGCCAAAAGCGATGGACCATGACCGAGCGCGGCAGTCGACACCTTCAAAGGGGCGCTGACTTTTATCGCCTCGGCCCCAGTCAAATGAGTTGGGAGGGCGATCGACTGGTCATCTCGGTCCAAGAATGGGCCAACCCCCTGCCTCGCCGAGTCGAAGGCCGAGTCGTTCTCCACCCCCAACAGCTCTTTCGACAGGTCGATAGACTCGACGGCAACGGCCGACATCGATGGGGGCCGATTGCACCAATGGCCCGCATAGAGGTGGACTTTCCAAAGCCTGGCCTGCGTTGGTCTGGTCACGGGTACCTTGACTCGAACGAGGGCGACGAGCCCATTGAGATGCCTTTTAGAGACTGGGACTGGTCACGTGCAGACCAGCCCGATGGCAGCTGCAGCGTGATCTACGATGTTCGTCAACGCGATGGCCAAGAGAACCTGTTGGCCCAACGCTACTGTCCAGACGGCCGAATCGAGGCCTTTGAGCCCCCTGCTCGACGTTCGCTTGGCGTGACTGGTTGGCGTATCCAACGGCAACTGAGATTCGAAGGCGCTCCACCACAGCATCTGAGCACCCTGGAGGACACCCCTTTTTATGCGCGGTCAATGGCCCATCTGAATCAACATGGAGAGACGGTATCCCTGATGCACGAGACGCTGGACGTCAAACGTCTGGTCTCACCGGTGGTCCAGTGGATGCTACCTTGGCGAATGCCCCGACGGCCCTGATCGTCGGGGGTGTTGCGCCCGTCCGCGTGCATCAAGCTCCAGAAATAGGTCAATCATCCAGCCCGCCTTGTCAGAGACGGTCTTGGGTGCGATCACGGCCATCGATGGCAGCGCCGCCTCGACCAAAAACTGGACCGCTTCAATGGGACGATGACCTCTGCGCCAGGCTGGCGCCAGCAGAAACGAGGAAGAGGACTGAAGCACCCGGTACAGTTTTCGGCTCCTGGAGACCATTGCTCGATGGTCAACCGAATTACACCCTTGCCGCCGGATGCATTGGCCAATATCGGCATAGATGGTTCGGGCCGAGAGAATCGCCGGGCGACAGCTGCGGGGCAAGGCCGAGATGCCTTGCTCAGCGCGTTGATACAGTGCATCGGCGTGGTCCAATAGACGGGCCACCACCCGCGCCATGCCGGGACTATGGGTTGGATGCCTGAGCCAACGCTCGGCATCGATACCTTCCTCACGCAGCCACTGACGCGGCAGGTAGCACCGACCCATGGCTGCATCCTCTCCAACATCCCTGGCGATGTTGGTCAACTGCATCGCCACACCGAGTTCGCAGGCCCGGGCCATGGCCCAGGGTTCTCGAACCCCCATGATCAGGGCCATCATGGCCCCAACCGAGCCCGCGACGCGAGCCCCATAGTCACAGAGTTCATCAACCGTCTCGTAGATCCGCCCCTCAGCATCCCACTCAAAGCCCTCTAGCAAGGCGGCCGGCAAGGCCAATGGGAGTTGGTAGTGGTCTACCACCTGGGCAAAGACTTCATCGGCCAACAGACTGCGAGGCTGACCGCGGTAGATGGCCTGCAGGCGCTGTCGAAGGTCCTGCATGACGGTCGCCATCTGGTCTGATCCGTCCACCTCGTCATCGGTGACCCGACAGAATGCGTAGAGGGCCAAGACCGGCCGGCGAACATCAAGCGGCAGCAGTCGCGAGGCGGCATAAAACGACTTAGAACCCTGGCGCATCAGGGCGTCGCATCCGCCCTGCGAGAAGGCCTTCAGATGGGCGGCTCGATACTGCCGAGCCGTTTGTCGCACCAGCGCCTGACTGTACATATCAGACCTTGGCCCAACGGGGCTTGGGTGCTTCGCCCGCGGCTGCTCTGGGCCCGTAGCCATCCCACTCATGCGCTGCGGGCATCAGGGCGTCGAAGGCCTTGGCTGAGGTCAGCACACCAGGAATCCCGGCTCCCGGATGGGTGCCGGCGCCCACCATGAACAGACCTTCGATCTCTTCACTTCGGTTGTGGGGCCTAAACCAGGCACTCTGCAACAAGCGTGGTTCCATGCCAAAAGCGGCCCCCTTGTAGGCCATGTAGTCCTGCTCAAAGTCTGGTGGTGTCATCCAATGCGAGGTCACAATGGCCTCTGACAGCCCAGGGCAGATGGTGTCTTCGAGCTGACGGCAGATGGCATCGCGATAGCGAGGCGCCTCCAGAGCCCAGTCCACTCC
>JBEDMQ010000080.1:0-4501 GCA_041171045.1 Pseudomonadota bacterium | reverse complement strand
ATTCGGCGGCAGAGCATCTGGGATCTGGACCTCAAAGGCTTTGACCTGGTCTACTGCTTTCTATCGCCGGACCCGATGCCGCGATTGGCCGGTCAGTTTGACGAGCAGGCCGATCGGGGTGCGTATTTGATTTCCAACAGCTTCCAGATTCCTGGCCGCAAGCCGAGCCAGACTCTGCCGGTGCAAGACTGGCGAGAGTCGGTTCTGTGGATCTACTCCAAGGCTTAGATACCGAAGAAAAAAGCCCGCGGCACTGTGGCGGCGGGCTTTGGTCAGACGGCGATCAGACAGTGCTGAGGCGTTGCTGGGGCAGAGTTCAGTGACCCTCGGCCTGCGCAGCCAGCGTGGCCTCGTGCCACTTCTGCATGTGGGGCACCAGCATGTGGCCAGGCCAGGCCTTGATGCAGTTCTCAACCTGCTTGTGCGTGATGGCGATCTCGCGGATGCGTTTGGCCAGCAGCTGCTGCTGAGACGTTGGGAAGGCTGAGTCTGGCGGCGTGAAGGGGCCAATGGGCACCAGGCAGAGAATCCACAGATCCCGCAGGTGAGACTCAAAGACCTCTCCGGTCTTCTTGTTGGCCAAGGCTCGTTGGGTCAGGGCCACGCAGAGTTGGATCGGGTCGACCAGCTTGTATTCGCAGACCTTGAGCAGTTCGGCGCCCACCACTTTTTTGATGTCTTTGCCGGTGGACATCTCGAATCCGAACTCGCCGAAGTCGAAGATGTAGTTGACGACCAGCTCGGCGATTTCGCCTGCGGCTTTGGGGTCTTTTTTCTGGGCGATGAGCTTGGCCTTGATGCCTTTTTCAAGGTCGGTGCGCAGCTGGTAGGCCTTTTGTTTCTGTTGTTCAGCGGGGTCGAGTGACTTCTTCTTGGAGCCACCAAAGAGCATCGACAGCAGGGCTTTCAGCATGGGAATCCTCTGATTAATCAGCAGTAATCAGGCAGGCTTTTGGTTAGAAGCCTGCCGGCTTGGCCCTGATTATAGAGGGGATTTGTTCCACAGCCGGCTGGACCACTGGGCTATTGGCCGGGGCGTTCTGGGTGCGCTCGTGCAGGACACGCATGGCCTCGGTAGCCGGCGCACTCGCCGGCCTGGTATTGGCGGACAGGGCGTTGGGCACGAAGGCAGCGGCCTGTTCGATGGCCTGGCAGAACTGGCGGAACTTGCCCTGCACCTCTGGTTCTCCTGCTCGGATGATGAAGTCCTTCTGGTAGTGGACCTCGAATTCCTTGGACTGGGTGATGGGTGGAGCCAACAAGAAAGGCACTGGGAACCGCTGGGCGGCCATGGCATTGAACTTGCGCTGGAAGGGGTGGACCTTGTTGGGGCAGAGCACCAGCTTGGGGGCTCCAGCTTTGGTGAGACCCATGCGCAGGTCGCGCAGCAGTCCGATGGTACTGAGCAGCTCGAGCTCTGAGAGCGAGGTGGGGACCAAGACCAGATCAAAGACATCCAGGATGTCAGGCCCGATCACCGGCGACCAGGTGATGTCGGTAATCAGGACATCCGCCTTGGAGGCTGCGTCTCGGATCGTGGATCGGGCGGTAAACAGGCTCAGACGATTGCCGCCATGGATGACTTGGCTCACGCTCTCGGCGCGCAGTTTGGGATGGGGCTTGGCATGAACCACCCATTGCGACGAGGTAGCCTGGCGATCGAAGTCGACCAAGACCGTCTGCTGGTCTTTTTCGATGGCGAAGTAGGCGGCCAGGTTGGCCGACAGCGAGCTTTTGCCCACCCCGCCTTTTTGATTGGTCACCAGAATTTTGAGTTTTTTACTGAGCAGCATGATTAGCGGGCCTTACAGCCAAAGGAAATTTCGCGAGAGACCGACTGGGTGAGCTCACCAGTCTGGGTATTGATCCGGCGCAGAACCAGCAGCACTTTGTCTGGCCAGGCGTGATAGGAGCCCACCACGGCCTCGCGGACGGGGCCGATCTCTGGCCGGACTTCGGTGGCCGAGCGGGAGAGGGCAATAAAGCCTTTGTCATTCAGGGTGAGCAGGTTGGCTGCCTCGACCTGAAAGACGCGCTGGCAATTGAGGCGAGTCAGGGACGAGCGGGTGACTTCACCCATGACGAGCCCAGCCACACCCGGTTTGAGGTCGGCCATGCTCACCAGGTCGGTCACCACGAAACCACCGGGTGTGCCGATGCCACAGGCATTGCCCATGAGTTCACGGGTCATGCCGTCCATGATGGGCTGCAGGCTGACAGACTGCAGATTGGCCTCCAGGCTGTTTTTACAGGCTGGCTTGGGAGAGATGAAGTCTTGGGTGGTCTGTTGCAGGCTTGCACAGGCGGTCAGGCCAAAGACCATGCCCAGCGCGGCCGCCTGGTTGAGCAGGCGGGTCAAGGGGCGGGAAGTCTTTGTAAATGTCATTTTTAATCAGTGTGTTACGAATTTTTAAGCCATTCTGTGCGCAGCACAACTCCTGTATACCACGTGAAAAGGGTTACGGAAACGGTTTTCTAAATGATTAAGTGGTTGCTGCGCCTAAACTTCGGGCTGTGTCGGGCCGTAAAAACGACACGACATCATTTTTTGGGCTCAGGAAGAAGACCTATGAAGAAACTAGCACTCGTGTTCTCGTCGCTGTACCTCGCCGGCTGTGCCGCCGTGGCCCAGCAGCCCGCGCCTGCTCCTGCACCTGCCGCAGCGGCGCCGGCCCCGATGCCTGTTCGCCCAGCACCGGTGCTGAGTGAGGCAGAGGTCTTTCAACAGGCTGTCGCCGAACTGGCGGGCCAGCTTAATCAGAACATGGGCCGACGTGCAGGACAGGTCTTCATCCTGACCAGCTTCTCTGACCTGAATCGTCTTCAAGAGAGCTCCCACCTGGGCCAACTGCTGAGTGAGAACCTGATTCATGAACTGCAGGTTCGTGGCTGGGATCTGGTCGAGCTTCGCCTGGCCAATGCGGTCTCCGTGAACAGCGCTGGTGAGTTCGGCCTGTCGCGTGAGCATCGTCGTCTGAAGGAACAGTTCCAGGCCTCCGGCATCATCACCGGAACCTATAGCCTGGCTGGCCGCTACGTCATGGTCAACGCCCGCGTCATGAACTACGAGACTGGTGCCGTGGTGTCGACTGCGCAGGTTCGCCTACCCATGAGCGCCTTTGTAGAGGGCCTGGCCCATGGCGGCAAGCCTCAGGCGGCCCTCGCGGTTCGCATCACCGGTGGTGCTGAGGCTCGCTAACCCCTTTTTGTTCAGAAGTCTCCTTTGAAAGCCCGCCTCAATCGAAGCGGGCTTTTTTTTAGAGCACAACCTCCAGGGGCTTTGCGCCTCCTTTGACGAGCTCGCCGATGACTGCGGCCTGCTCGAATCCCTCCGAATGGAGCAGTCGCAGGACTCCGGCGGTCTGCTCTTTTGAGCAGGTCACCAGCAGACCACCGCTGGTCTGCGGATCGGTGAGCAGGGTCTTGGCTGCTGCTGGTAGGTCTGCCGTCAGACCAACCTCATGGCCATAGGCCGCCCAATTGCGCTCAGAGGCGCCAGTCAGGCAGCCCTGGTTGATCAGGTCTTCCACACCCGCCACACTGGGAATGACGGACCAATTCAACTTGGCTGACAGGCCACTGCCCTTGGCCACTTCCAGCAAATGACCCGCTAGGCCAAAGCCCGTGACGTCGGTCATGGCATGGACGCCGTTGCGTTGAGCCAACACGGCACCGGGCTTGTTGAGCTTGGTGGTCAGGTTGATCATGGTCTGATAGCCGATCTGGTCCAGCACCCCCTTTTTCAGGGCAGCCGACAGCACGCCCACGCCCAAGGGCTTGGACAGAATGATGTCGTCCCCGGCACGGCCGGCAGCGTTACGCCGAATGTGATCGGGATGGGCCAGGCCCAGGGCCACCAGACCGTAGATGGGCTCCACCGAGTCAATCGTGTGACCGCCTGCGATGGGGATGCCAGCCTCCTTGCAGACCGACTGCCCACCAGACAGGATGGCACCGATGGTCTCCTTGGAGAGCACAGAGATGGGCATGCCCACGATCGCCAGGGCCATGATGGGCTTGCCTCCCATGGCGTAGACATCCGAGATGGCATTGGTAGCGGCAATGCGGCCGAAATCGAACGGGTCGTCGACGATCGGCATGAAAAAGTCGGTGGTGGCGATCAGGGCCAGGTCCGGCGTCAGTTGATAGACGGCCGCATCGTCTGCGGTATCGATGCCCACCAATAGCTCCGGGGGAACTGGCAGGGCGATGGTGGTCTGCAGGATTTCAGACAGCAGGCCGGGGGCGATTTTGCAGCCGCACCCCCCACCATGGGACAGGCTGGTGAGTCTTGGTTCTGAAGGAGTCGAGTTCATAAGGCTCAATTAAGGGGCACGGGGGCTATTTTGGTGCACAAAGGTGGGCACATCGAAGGGTTGCTGTTGTATAGTTAGATTTGTAACAATTTTTGATGTTTTTGCATCTCAAACAAGAACATATCAGGATGCCCTCAGGAAGGAGTTTTGAATGAAATCTCTCGTCGTCGCAGCACTTGCTGCTC
>JBEDMQ010000079.1:0-3790 GCA_041171045.1 Pseudomonadota bacterium | reverse complement strand
GACCCCAGCAGGCTGACCACATAGGTGATGGGCATCTTCTTGTAGAGCCCACCCATGCGACGCATGTCCTGCTCGTGGTGCATGCCGATGATGACCGAGCCAGCCGCCAAGAACAGCAGGGCCTTGAAGAAGGCATGGGTCACCAGGTGGAAGACGGCCACACTGTAGGCTGAGGCCCCAAGGGCCACCGTCATGTAGCCCAGCTGCGACAGGGTGGAATAGGCCACGACCCGCTTGATGTCGTTCTGGACAATGCCCAGAAAGCCCATGAAGAGTGCCGTGATGCTGCCAATCACCATGACAAACGACAGCGCAATGTCAGACAACTCAAAGAGCGGCGACATGCGAGCCACCATAAAGATGCCGGCCGTCACCATGGTGGCCGCGTGGATCAGGGCCGAGATGGGAGTTGGACCTTCCATGGAGTCTGGCAGCCAGACATGCAGGGGGAACTGAGCCGATTTGCCCATGGCGCCGATGAACAGACAGATGCAGGCCACAGCCAACAAAGGCACAGGCATGCCAGGGATCAACTCAATGGTCTGGCTGGCCAGACTGCCCGACTGGGCAAAGACATCGCTGTAGCCAAGGCTACCGGTATAGGCCAGCAGCAGACCAATGCCCAGAATGAAGCCAAAGTCGCCCACGCGGTTGACCAAGAAGGCTTTGAGGTTGGCATAGATGGCGGTTGGCTTTTTAAACCAGAAGCCAATGAGCAGGTAGGAGACCAGGCCCACCGCCTCCCAGCCAAAGAAGAGCTGCAGAAAGTTGTTGCTCATGACCAGCATGAGCATGCTGAAGGTAAAGAGCGAGATGTAAGAGAAGAACCGGGCGTAGCCTGGGTCTTCTTCCATGTAGCCAATGGTGTAGATGTGGACCATCAGCGAGACAAAGGTCACCACCACCATCATGGTGGCCGTCAGGCTGTCGATCAGAAAGCCGACTTCCATGCGGATGCCGCCGATCGTGGCCCAGGTGTAGACCGTGCCATTAAAGACATTGCCGCCCAGCACATCCATCAAGACATAGACCGAGGCGATCAGCGAGACCGCCACCCCTGCAATGGTCACCCGGTGACTGTTGGCCCGACCAATAGACTGCCCAAAGAACCCCGCCAGAATCGCGCCGGCCAAGGGGGCCAATGCGGCCAGAAGATAGACAGACTGCATGCCCTAGCCTTTCAGCTCGTCAAGGCGCTCGACCTCGACAGTTTTGAGATTTCTAAACAAGATGACCAAGATGGCCAGACCGATCGCTGACTCGGCCGCCGCCACCGTCAGGATGAAAAAGACAAAGACCTGGCCATCGAGATTGCCCAGGTAATGGGAGAAGGCGACAAAGTTCAGGTTGACGGCCAGCAGCATGAGCTCAATGGCCATGAGCAGCACGATCAGGTTGCGCCGGTTCATGAAGATGCCAACGATGCTAATGGCAAACAGAATGGCGCCGAGTACCAGGTAATGCGACAGGGTCATCATGCGCCCTCTCCTTTCGAGCTGGCGGTCTCTGCTGAGCCAGTCGACTGGTCTGCCTTGGGAAACTGAACCATCTTGAGGCGATCTTTGGCCTGAACCCGCACCTGCTGACCAGGGTCCTGGTGTTTGGCGTCCTTGCGATGGCGCAGGGTGAGCGCGATGGCCGCTACCATGGCCAGCAGCAGGATGACCGCAGCGATTTGAAAGGCAAAGAAGTAGTCGGTGTAGAGCACCTGCCCCAGCGCCTTGGTGTTGCTGATGGGCTTGGCCAGCGGCACGGCCGACTCCGGTACCTGGAAGCTGCGCAGCAAGATGGCCCCCATCTCAAAAACGATCAGCAGTCCTACGGGCAGGGCGACCTTGGCGTTCTGCCAGAAGCCCTGGCGGAGCTTGTCTAGATCCAGGTCCACCATCATGACCACAAACAAGAACAGCACCATGACCGCACCCACATAGACCAGTACCAGGGTAATAGCCAGGAACTCAGCCTTGAGCAAGAGCCAGAGGGCTGCGGCCGTGAAGAAACTCAGCACCAGGTAGAGCGCAGCGTGGACCGGATGGCGAGTGGTGATGACCCGCAAGGCCGCGAAGACCAGAATGGCCGCAAAGATGTAGAAAAGCGTCAGGGTATCGGTCATGGCTTATCGGTACTTGGCGTCGGATTCGCGTGCACGGGCAATGTCCTGCTCATACCGATCGCCAACGGCCAGGAGCATCTCTTTGGTGAAATACAGGTCACCACGCTTCTCGCCGTGGTACTCGTGGATGTTGGTCTCAACGATGGAATCCACCGGGCAGCTCTCTTCGCAAAAACCACAGAAGATGCACTTGGTGAGATCAATGTCATAGCGGGTGGTGCGACGGCTGCCGTCCTCGCGAACAGCCGACTCAATGGTGATCGCCTTGGCTGGGCAGACGGCCTCGCAGAGTTTGCAGGCGATGCAGCGCTCTTCGCCGTTGGGATAGCGACGCAGTGCATGCAGACCACGAAAGCGCGGAGAGGCCGGCGTCTTTTCTTCGGGGTACTGGATGGTGATCTTGCGGGCAAAGAGATTGCGCAGGGTCACGCCCATGCCCTGGAGCATCTCCAGCAGCAGGAAGGACTTGAAAAACTGAACGATGGATGACATGGGTTGGTCGCCTTAGGTCCGAGCTTAGTGCCAGATGTTCCAGGGGGTCTGCATCCAGATGCCGATCACCACCAGCCAGACCAGGGTCACGGGAATGAAGATCTTCCAGCCCAGGCGCATGATCTGGTCATATCGGTAGCGCGGAAACGAGGCCCGCATCCAGATAAAGGTGCTCACCACCAGGAAGGTCTTGAGGCCCAGCCAAATCCAGCCTGGTATGAAATCGAGAGCAGCGAGTGGAGCGCTCCAGCCACCGAGGAACATGATCGAGGCCAGGGCCGACAGCAGAATCATGTTGGCGTACTCGGCCAGGAAAAAGATGGCAAAGGACATGCCCGAGTACTCCACCATGTGGCCCGCCACAATCTCGCTCTCCCCCTCGACCACGTCAAAGGGATGGCGGTTGGTCTCGGCCACACTGGAGATGAAATAGACCACGAACACGGGCAGCAAGGGCAGCCAGTTCCAAGACAGGAAGTTAAGCCCGAGTTCTGCGAATTGGCCTTTCTCCTGGGCCTGAACAATGTCGATCAGGTTGAGGCTGCCGCTGACCATGAGCACCACCACCAGGGCAAAGCCAATGGCGAGTTCATAGGACACCATCTGGGCGGAGGCGCGCATGGCCGCCAGGAAGGCGTACTTGGAGTTGGAGGCCCAGCCGGCCAGGATCACGCCGTAGACCTCTAACGAGGTGATGGCCAGTAGAAAGAGCAGGCCTGCGTTGATGTTGGCCAAGACGGCCTCGGGTCCAAAGGGCATGACCGCCCAGGCGGCCAGGGCTGGCATGATGGTCATGACTGGCGCCAGCAGGTAGAGGCCCTTGTTGGCGGCGCTGGGCAGAATGATCTCTTTGGTGAGCAGCTTGAGCGCATCGGCGATGGGCTGCAGCAGACCAAGAGGACCCACTCGGTTGGGCCCGAGACGAACGTGCATCCAGCCAATGAGTTTGCGCTCCCAAAGGGTGAGGTAGGCCACGGCTCCCAGCAAGGGCAAGACCACCGCCATGATCTTGATCAGGGTCCACGCCACCGGCCAGGCTCCACCCAGCAGGTCGCTACCAAAGGCTTGAAACTGAGTGAGCAGATCGTTCATGGGTCCTGTGCCTGTTCGCTGTCTTTAGGCCGCAGCCTGTTGGGTGACCACTGCGACTTGAGCCTGACCCCATCGCTGATTCAGAGCGGCGGC
>JBEDMQ010000078.1:0-2655 GCA_041171045.1 Pseudomonadota bacterium | reverse complement strand
TAAGCCTGGGCTGTTCAAGCAGCCCAGGTCTTCACCGGTTTGGGCCGTTAGCTCAGTTGGTTAGAGCAGAGGACTCATAATCCTTTGGTCGTAGGTTCAAGTCCTACACGGCCTACTTTTCCTGCCGTCTGGGCTTAACACCAGCCTGCGCCATGCCGTTACTTCTTCTGTATGAAGAAGGTTGCCCTATCTGCCCTGCTGTCCTCGATTGCCTTGGTCCTGGTTGCGACCAACGGCATGCTGCTGCCGACCCGGCCCGCCCAGGCCGAGTTCCTTCAGGTGGCCGACCTGCCCACGGTGGTGGTGGCGGTGGACCCCAGCCTGGTTCAGCGGGCGCACCCCTTTATCGTGCAGGCCTGGGTCTTGTTGGACTTCAAGCAAGACCAGCCGGCTAACACCCTGGGGTTGGATCGCCCCAGCTTTGGCCAATACCGCTCAAGGCTGGATCGTGTTGAGGTGAACTGCCGCCATGGTCATTACGCTCGCACGGCGGTGACGGTCTTTGGCCAGCCTAAGGCGGGTGGTCAGCCGGTCTATGAGGCCGTTGGACTGCGATCCCCCACCTGGCGGGAGCTGCGTCCGTTTGGCTATGAGAGTGCGATCTGGAGCTACGTCTGTCAGGGCGTTAGCAACATCGGGCCCGTGAACCCGCCACGCCCACTCTGACCTTATAAAACGGGGCCGCCTTGTTGTCCCTGAACGTTGGCTTCTTTGGCTTTTCCACTGCGAATTTCAGAGAGCTCTGCTTCGGCATGGGCAATTTTCTCGGCCATCTCATCCACCCGATGTTCAATGGCCGGAATTTTTTCGGCGGTGTCGTGAATGGCCTGGTTGATGGTGGACCGAACGCGCAGCTCCAGTTCCGATTTCACCGTGTCCATCCGGTCTTGCGTGCGCTTGAGTTCCAAATAGAGCACCAGGGCCAAAATGGCCATCGCAATCGCAACAGCAAGCACCAGGATCTCCATGGCACCAGTATATACTCGGCACTATGGAGCAAGTGCATCCATTTATCCTATTGCTTGACGCCGACGCGCAGGATGCACCACTGGTCAATCGACTGGCCCAATCCTTGCGAGAACAGGGTTTTCCCGTACATGTCATGCAACAGGTCGGCAGCATGCTTGGCAGTGACCAGGCGGTGCGAAGCATTCTCGAAGACATCCGCAACATGACCAAGACCCAACCTGGATCGGCGGTGGTCTTGTGTGGTGTTGGCCTGTCGGCCAGCCTGGCCCTCTGGGCAGATCTGCTCGATGGCAAGCGTCAGTTTGCCAAGCGAACCAACACCGAACGCGGCACGATTTTCGAACAAGTCGAGCGCACCGAAGGTCCTGTGCTGGCCGGTGTGGTGGCCGTCTCCCCCTTCCTCGGATTTGATTTGTCGGTAAGTAGCCTGCAGGTGGGTGGCTGGGACGCCTTGCGTGAACGACTCTTACGCCTGGCCCGGGTCTCCTGGTTGTCTGGCTTTTTCAAGCGGGTGTCCGTGGCCTATGCCAATGACCATGGCTGTTGGGCCCCGCGAGTCATCTCCTGGTGGCAGTTGGCGCGTTGCCTGCCCTTTGCCTCATTCTCCAAAATCATTCCCAGCCTCAAGCGTCCGACCACCATCTTGTTTGATCAACGCAGCGGTTCGCAGATGAATGCACTGGAGACGCTCTTGCGCTCCCTGAACGGTCGGCTGCATTTCGTATCTGAGCAGTGGACCCCTGACAACCTCGGACGTTTGGTTGGCCAGTCAGCCCACTGGTGTGTCGAGCAGGAGTTGGCCCGTGACTGAATTCGTGGTCTCCATGCGCCCTGGACTCACCCTCACGCTGCTGGCCCTGGCCCTGGCCGTCTTGCTGGGCATTGCCTTGTGGTTTGACGATGCTCGCGCCAAGCGACGTGCCCAGCGCAAGGCGGCGGAGCGTCAGCGTCTGCGTGAGCGTGCGCAGGCGGGACTGCCCATGGAAAAAACCAGTGACATGGAGTTCATCTGGAGCGATGCCATGCGAAGCATGGAGTCCCTGCAGGACCAACTCAAAGAGAACCTGCGGTCACTGGAGAACAAACTCAAGGACGAGCGCCAGGAAGTCGAGATGAAGGTCGAGACCCTCAAGTCGCTCGCTCGAACCAATCGCCTGCCGCTCACGCTCTATGAGATTTACGAGGGCCTTCGTCATTTCAATCGCAAGAACGAAGAGGCCCAGGCGGCTGACATGGTCTGGCACGGCAAGATTGGCATTACACAGGTTGACGTGGTCGATGCCATCGGCGATCCGCCGGGCTATGAGATCTTTTTCATCATGGACGATGAGTCCTATCTGCTCGTCGGTCGTCACCATCGCTACAGTCGGACCTCGTTCATTGAGTTGAGCCTGGTGGATCGCGACAACTCCAAGCTAGCGACCGTTCGAGTCCGCCCCGATGCAGACGGCCGATCGCTGCTGGCCGATGCCGTCATCACCATTCGGTCGGGTCCATGGATCCAGGCCATGCTGTCCTGCCGTGCCAAGATGGATGTCCGTGCCCAAGAGGTCAATCTCTTGGCCGCCCATGCCGACGTTGAGCGCCTCAAAGAAAACTTCCAGATTCAAGCCACACCGCCAAGCCCATGACCGAACCCAATCAGAATCCAGACCTGAATTCAGAGCCGCAGATCGACGGTCCGGA
>JBEDMQ010000077.1:0-2533 GCA_041171045.1 Pseudomonadota bacterium | reverse complement strand
AACTGCCCGAGTCTGTGGCCATGGTGCTCTGGGGAACCGATAACCTGAAGACAGAGGGCGGGCCCATCGCCCAGGCCATGGCGCTCATGGGCGCTCGCCCCCGATTTGACGGATTTGGTCGCCTGGCGGGCGCCGAGTTGATCCCGCTATCCGAATTGGGTCGTCCACGGATTGACGTTGTGGTGACCCTGTCCGGCATCTTCCGAGATCTGTTGCCCTTGCAGATTCGCATGTTGGCCGAGGCCGCCTTGTTGGCCGCCCAGGCCGATGAGCCGCTGGATCAGAATGCCATTCGTCGCCATGTCCAAGAGACCATGTCCGCACAGGGCGTCGATCTCGAGACCGCTGCTCTGCGTGTCTTCGGCAATGCCGATGGTGCCTATGGTGCCAACGTCAACCACCTGGTCGACCAGGGCTGTTGGCAGAACGAGGACGAATTGGCGGACTGCTACGCCCGTCGAAAGGGCTTTGCCTACGGTCGCTCGGGGCAGCCGGTTCGCCAGCCCCAGGTCTTGGAAGCAGCGCTCTCGCACGTGGATTTTGCCTACCAGAATCTGGAGTCCCTTGAGGTCGGCATCACCTCGATTGACAACTATTTCGACACGCTGGGCGGCGTGAGTCGGCTGATTCGCAAGGCCAAGGGATCGAGCACGGAGACGCCGGTCTACATCGGCGATCAGACAGCCGGGCCCGGTGTGGTTCGAACGCTGTCTGAGCAGGTGGCCTTGGAGGCCAGAACGCGTGTGCTCAATCCAAAGTGGTATGAGGCCGTGCTCTCCCACGGCTATGAAGGGGTCCGCCAGATTGAGGCGCACCTCACCAACACCATGGGCTGGTCTGCAACGACTGGCCAGGTTCAGCCCTGGGTCTATCAGCAACTGACCCAGACCTTCCTAATGGATCAGACCATGCGCGACCGGCTGGCTGATCTCAACCCCAATGCATCGGCCAAGTTAACCGGCCGACTGTTGGAAGCCTCTGACCGCCACTACTGGACGCCAGACCCCAAGACCTTGCAGGCCCTCCGAGAGGCCAACGACCTCTTCGAAGACCGCATAGAAGGCCTTTATCAAGGAGCATCGACTTGAACATAGCAACCGTACCCTTTAGCGAGATTCGCCGAACGGGTCGCCCCCCCGACGGCGAGGGATCAGTCCAGGTCTCGTTAGACCCCAACCTCTCCATTGGTCAGGCCAAGGTGTTTGCTGTTTACGGAAAAGGTGGCATTGGCAAGAGCACCACCTCCTCCAATTTGTCCGTGGCTTTTTCGAAATTGGGCAAACGGGTGATTCAGATTGGCTGCGACCCCAAGCACGACTCCACCTTTACCCTGACCAAGACCTTGGTGCCCACCGTGATTGATGTGCTCGAGCAGGTGGACTTTCACCCCGAAGAGCTGCGGGCCGAGGATTTTGTCTACGAGGGTTACAACGGCGTGCTCTGCGTTGAGGCTGGTGGGCCACCTGCCGGAACCGGCTGTGGCGGCTATGTCGTGGGTCAGACGGTGAAACTGCTCAAGGAGCACCACCTTCTGGATGAGACCGATGTGGTGATCTTCGATGTTCTCGGTGACGTCGTCTGCGGTGGTTTTGCGGCACCACTCCAGCATGCCGATCGGGCCTTAATTGTGGCTGCAAACGACTTTGACTCGATTTTTGCCATGAATCGAATTGTTCAGGCTATCTCCGCAAAAGCGAAAAACTACAAGGTCAGACTTGGGGGCGTCATCGCCAATCGAAGCGCCCAGACGGATCAGATTGATCGCTTTGCCGATCGAGTGGGCTTGTCGAGGTTAGCCCATTTCCCTGACCTGGATGTGATTCGTCGCAGTCGGCTCAAGAAATCAACACTCTTCGAGATGGAGCCCTCGCCCGAGCTGGAGGCGGTACAGCAGGAGTACCTGCGCCTGGCGGCCGCCTTGTGGGCCGGCACGGCGCCCATGGCACCCGATTCCCTGAAAGACCGGGAGATTTTTGACCTATTGGGATTTGACTGATGAGCGACCACAGCTATTTTCAACGCAGGAGCCAGATCGAGTCGTACTTCGATCGAACGGCCGCAGAGGCCTGGGAGCGCCTGACATCGGATGCACCGGTCAGTGGCGTTCGGGCGACGGTTCGGGCTGGCCGTGCCGAGATGCGTCAACTGATGACTGGTTGGCTTTTGGAGCGACTGGGTCGGCAGGAGCCCAACGGGGATCCAAAAACACACCCGCTAGAGCAGATCACGGTCTTGGATGCTGGCTGTGGTACCGGACTGCTGGCAGTGGATCTGGCCAGGCTTGGGGCGCAGGTGGTCGCCACCGACCTGTCTCCCAAGCTGATTGAGGTGGCAGAGCGCCGACATCCGAATGACCTGGCACCAGGGTCAGTCTGTTTTCATGCGGGTGACATGCTCGATGCACGGCTCGGCCGTTTCGATGTGCTGATGGCCATGGATTCATTGATTCACTATGCCCCCGAGCAGGCCATGGCTGCAATATCGACGTTCGCGGCCAGGGTTCGCCGGACCATGATCATTACCTTCGTGCCCA
>JBEDMQ010000076.1:0-5490 GCA_041171045.1 Pseudomonadota bacterium | reverse complement strand
CGTTTACCGACGGCACCCCTTCGATCGAGTTCCCCATCATGTCGGGCACCGTAGGCCCCGATGTCATTGACATCCGCAAGCTCTACGGTCAGACCGGCAAGTTCACCTACGACACCGGCTTCATGTCGACCGCCTCGTGCGAATCCACGGTGACCTACATCGACGGCGACAAAGGCCAGCTGATGTACCGCGGCTATCCCATCGAGCAACTCGCCACTCACTGCGAGTTCCTGGAGGTCTGCTACCTGCTGTACTACGGTGAGCTGCCCAGTGCCTCGCAGTTTGAGGAGTTCAAGAGCCTGGTCATGCACCACACCATGGTCCATGAGGCCATGCAGTTTGCGGTTCGCGGCTTCCGCCGGGACGCCCACCCCATGGCAGTTCTGACCGGTCTGACCGGTGGCATGGCGGCCTTCTACCCAGACAGCCTGGACATCAACTCGCCCGAGCAGCAGGACATCTCGTTTATTCGCCTGATTGCCAAGATGCCCACCATGGTGGCCATGGCCTACAAGTACTCCATCGGCCAGCCTTACATGTACCCCCAGAACAACATGTCCTACGCAGCCAACTTCATGCACATGATGTTTGGCACGCCCTGCGAGAAGTACGAGCCCAACCCCGTGCTGGTTCGTGCCATGGACCGTATCTTTACCCTGCACGCCGACCACGAGCAGAACGCCTCGACCTCGACGGTGCGCCTGTGCGGCTCCTCGGGGACCAGCCCGTTCTCGGCCGTGGCCGCCGGCGTGGCCTGTCTGTGGGGTCCTGCCCACGGTGGCGCCAACCAGGCCTGCCTAGAAATGCTCGAGCAGATTCAGGCCGAGGGCGGTGTCGCCAAGGTCGGTGAGTACATGGAGCGCGTCAAGGACAAGAACTCGGGCGCCCGCCTGATGGGCTTTGGCCATCGCGTCTACAAGAACTTCGATCCACGCGCCAAGCTGATGCAAGAGACCTGCAAAGAGGTGCTGCAGGAACTGGGCCTGGAGAACGACCCCATCTTCAAGCTGGCCATGAAGCTCGAGAAGATCGCCCTGGAAGACGATTACTTTGTTCAGCGCAAGCTCTACCCGAACGTGGACTTCTATTCGGGCATTGTCCAGCGCGCCCTGGGCATTCCGGTCTCCATGTTCACCTGCGTCTTTGCCCTGGCCAGAACCATTGGCTGGGTGACCCACTGGAAAGAGATGATCACCGATCCGGAGTACAAGATCGGTCGTCCCCGTCAGCTGTACACGGGGCACACTGGCCGGGACGTCGTGCCCATGGCCAAGCGGTAAGCAGAGGGAACAAAGGGGGCATCAGACCCCCTTGTTTTTTGGAGCAACGCACGAGGAGGGGTTCCACTGGATGGAACGTGGTGGTACATTGCAACCACTTAGCAATCTACAAGGGCAGCGTCGCAGCCTGCGTAGAAGGGATTCCCTGCATCGTTTTCGGCCATCGGCCATGAAAGGTGAAGCAACATGATGAAGAGCTTTGCGCTCAACAGCTACCTATTTGGTAGCAATGCCCCGTACGTAGAAGAGCTATACGAGGCCTACCTAGACAACCCCGGTTCCGTATCTGACAAGTGGCGCGCCTACTTCGATAGCCTGCAGCTCGTCCCCGCGGCCGATGGCAGTCCCGACGCCCGAGACCAGGCCCATGCCCCAGTCGTCGAGTCCTTTGCCCAACGGGCCAAGCACAACCAGTTTCTTCCCAGGGTCGCAGAGCGCGACCTGTCGGTGGCCAGAAAGCAGGTCCACGTTCAGTCGATCATTGCGGCCTATCGCAACCTGGGCAACAAGTGGGCCGACCTAGATCCCCTGCGTCTGCGCGAGCGTCCAGCCATCCCCGACCTCGAGCCGACCTTTTACGATTTTTCAGAAGCCGACCTGGACACCGCCTTCCGGGCGGATAACCTGTATTTTGGGTCCGAGCAGATGAGCCTGCGCGACATGATCGCAGCCCTGCGCGAGACCTACTGCGGCAAGATCGGCGCCGAGTTCATGTACATCTCGGACCCCGTGGCCAGACGCTGGATCATGGAGCGGCTGGAATCCACCCGCACGAATCCCGACTTTGGCCCCCAGAAAAAGAAATCCATCCTTCAGAACCTGACCGCGGCGGAGGGCCTGGAGCGCTTCCTGCACACCAAGTACGTCGGCCAGAAGCGCTTCTCACTCGAGGGCGGTGAGTCCTTCATCGCCTCCATGGACGAGATCATTCAGAAGGCCGGTGAGGCCGGTGTCGAAGAGGTGGTGATCGGCATGGCCCACCGCGGTCGATTGAACGTGCTGGTCAACACCCTGGGCAAGATGCCCGCCGACCTGTTTGCAGAGTTCGAGGGCAAGCATGCCGATGACCTGCCGGCTGGTGACGTCAAGTACCACCAGGGCTTCTCCAGTGATGTCAGCACCCCTGGTGGCCCGGTTCACCTCTCCCTGTCCTTTAACCCGTCTCACCTAGAGATCGTCAACCCCGTGGTCGAGGGCTCGGTTCGGGCCCGTCAAGACCGCCGCGGGGACACCGATGGAGACAAGATTCTGCCGATTCTGGTCCACGGCGACGCGGCCTTTGCTGGCCAGGGCGTGATCATGGAGACCCTGAACCTGGCCCAGACCCGTGGCTACCGAACGGGCGGCACGGTCCACCTGGTCATCAACAACCAGATTGGCTTTACCACCTCTGACCCACGTGACACCCGCTCCACGCTGTATTGCACGGACGTGGTGAAGTCCATCGAGGCCCCAGTCTTCCACGTCAATGGCGACGACCCCGAGGCTGTGATTTTTGTCACCCAGCTGGCGGTGGACTACCGCATGACCTTTGGCAAGGACGTGGTCATTGACCTGGTCTGCTTCCGCAAACTGGGACACAACGAGCAGGACACCCCATCGCTGACCCAGCCCATGATGTACCGCGCGGTCGGCGCCCACCCAGGTACCCGCAAGCTCTATGGTGACAAGCTGGTGGCCCAGGGCGTGCTCAAAGAAAACGAGCCCGATGACATGGTCAAGGCCTACCGGGCCGCCATGGAAGAGGGACGTCACACCCGCGAACCCGTGCTCACCAACTATAAGAGCAAGTTCGCCGTGGACTGGGCCCCGTTCCTGGACAAGAAGTGGACCGACGATGCCGACACGGCTGTGCCTGCCAGCGAGTTGGGCCGCCTGGCCGAGCGCATCACCACCATTCCCGATGGCTTCACCCTGCACCCGCTGGTCGAGAAGGTGGTCAACGACCGCCGGACCATGGGACGTGGTGAGATGAACGTGGACTGGGGCATGGGCGAGCACCTGGCCTATGCCTCCTTGGTCTCTAGTGGCTATGCCGTTCGCCTGTCGGGTCAAGACTGCGGTCGCGGCACCTTTACCCACCGCCATGCCGTCTTGCACGACCAGAAACGCCAACGCACTGACGCGGGCACCTATGTCCCCCTGGAGCACATTGCACCCGGGCAGGCTCCCTTCACCGTCATTGACTCGGTGCTCTCTGAAGAAGCCGTGCTGGGCTTTGAGTATGGCTACTCTGCCGCCGACCCCCATACCCTGGTGATCTGGGAGGCCCAGTTTGGCGACTTCGCCAACGGCGCCCAGGTGGTGATTGACCAGTTCATCGCCTCAGGCGAGGTGAAGTGGGGCCGCCAGAGCGGCCTAACGCTGTTTCTGCCCCACGGCCATGAAGGGCAAGGGCCTGAGCACTCCTCGGCCCGCCCCGAGCGCTTCCTGCAGCTCTGTGCGGACATGAACATGCAGCTCTGCCAGCCCACCACGGCCGGCCAGATCTTCCACCTGCTGCGTCGTCAGATGATTCGCCAGTTCCGCAAACCCCTGGTGGTCTTCACGCCCAAGTCCTTGCTGCGAAACAAAGAGGCTGCCTCGCCACTCGAGGTCCTGGCCAAGGGCAAGTTCCAGACGGTGATCGGCGAGACCGATAGCAGCATCGATGCCAAGAAGGTCAAGCGCCTGCTGGTCTGCTCGGGCAAGGTCTATTACGACCTGGTCGCCCAGCGCAAAGAGCGCAGCCGTGACGACGTGGCCATTGTTCGGGTGGAGCAGGTCTATCCCTTCCCGCACAAGGTCTTTGGCGCAGAGGTCAAGAAATACGCCAGCTTGAACGAGATCGTCTGGGTGCAGGACGAGCCTCAGAACCAGGGCTTCTGGTTCCAGGTTCAGCACAACCTGCGTGAGCACATGACCGATGGCATGAAGCTGGGCTATGCGGGCCGTCCCGCCTCGGCCTCGCCGGCTGCGGGCTACTACGAGAAGTTCCTGGCACGCCAGAAAGAGCTTCTCGAGAACGCCTTTGCCAAGCTGAAACACGCCCAGGTCATATAACCAGATCCGTCACGACAACGTCCAGAATCTAGAAAGCCCACTTCATCATGTCTATCAAAGAAGTCAAAGTTCCCCAGCTCTCCGAGTCCGTGGCCGAGGCCACTCTGCTGCAATGGAAAAAGCAGCCCGGTCAGGCCGTCGCAGCCGACGAGATCCTGATTGAGATCGAGACCGACAAGGTTGTGCTTGAAGTCCCAGCCCCAGCGGCTGGCGTGCTGACTGAGATCATCAAGGGCGACGGTTCTACCGTGGTCTCCGATGAGCTGATCGCCAAGATCGACACCGAGGCCAAGGCCGGTGCTGCTGCGCCTGCGGCATCTGCCACTGCTGCTGCCGCCCAGGCCGCCCCAGCGGCTGCTGCGCCTCAGAAGACCAGTGGCACCGTGGCCATGCCATCTGCTGCCAAGCTCATGGCCGAGACCGGTGTGTCCGTTTCGCAAGGCACCGGCAAAGACGGTCGCGTCACCAAGGGTGATGTCATTGCGGCGGCCAGCGCACCCAAGTCTGCAGTGGCCAGCAGCCTGCCCGCAGCGCCCAGCGCCGCCAGCAGCCTGCCAGCCGTTCCTGTCAACCTGGGGCCCGAGGCCATGCTCGAGGGTCGTCCCGAGCAGCGCGTGCCCATGAGCCGACTGCGCGCCCGTGTGGCCGAGCGTCTGCTGCAGTCCCAAGCGACCAACGCCATCCTGACCACCTTTAACGAGGTCAACATGGCGCCACTGATGGCCATGCGCAAGCAGTACGTGGAGCGGTTTGAGAAGGAGCACGGCGTCAAGCTGGGCTTCATGTCCTTCTTTGTGAAGGCTGCTGTCGCAGCCCTAAAGAAATACCCCGTGCTCAACGCCTCGGTCGATGGCAACGACATTGTTTACCACGGCTACTTTGACATCGGCATTGCCGTTGGCTCGCCCCGTGGCCTGGTGGTGCCCATCATCCGCAACGCCGACCAACTCACCTTTGCCGAGATCGAAAAGACGATTGCCGACTTTGGCGTTCGCGCTCGCGAGGGCAAGATCATGCTCGAAGAACTCACCGGCGGTACGTTCTCGATCTCTAACGGTGGCGTCTTTGGCTCCATGCTGTCCACGCCCATCATCAACCCACCCCAGTCGGCCATTCTGGGCATTCATGCCACCAAAGACCGCGCTGTGGTCGAAAACGGTCAGGTGGT
>JBEDMQ010000075.1:0-6827 GCA_041171045.1 Pseudomonadota bacterium | reverse complement strand
TGTTGTATAGTTAGATTTGTAACAATTTTTGATGTTTTTGCATCTCAAACAAGAACATATCAGGATGCCCTCAGGAAGGAGTTTTGAATGAAATCTCTCGTCGTCGCAGCACTTGCTGCTCTCGCTCTCGCAGGTTGTGCAACCCAACAGACCGCCATGTCGGATGCCGACAAGGCGAAAGCCTCTGCTGACGCTGCTGCCAAGGCCAAGGCCAAGGCTGCCGCTGATGCGCTGGAACTCGCCAAGAAGCGCCTGGCCGGTGTTGAGTCGGCTGTCTACTTTGATTTCGACAAATTCGACATCAAGAAGCAGTACCACGGCACCATTTCTGCCTATGGCAACTACCTGTCGCTCGACACGGCTGCCAAGGTCCGCATCGAGGGCAATGCCGACGAGCGTGGCACCGTTGAGTACAACTTGGCTCTGGGCAATCGCCGCGCAGAGGCGGTTAGCATTGGCCTGCAGGCCCTGGGGGCTGATGGCAAGCGCATCGAGGCCGTGAGCAATGGTGAAGAGAAGCCCCGCAACACTGGCAAGACGGAAACCGCTTATGCGGAGAACCGTCGTGCTGACCTGCTTATCTACAAGTAAGCAGAATCAGGTCCTCACAAAAAAGCCCGCTCTTGAGCGGGCTTTTTTCATGGATACGAAGGTCGGTTTCGCCCGATCACGCCAACTCGGTGAGCTCGTAATGGGTGGTGATCTCTGCGGTCATGCCCAGCATCTTGGTGGCCGAGCAGTACTTGTCGTGGGATAGCGAGATCGCCCGCTCGACCAGGTTGGCCTTGAGGTTGCGCCCGCTGATCCGGAAGATCAGCACGATTTTGGTGAAGACCTTGGGGTCTGTCTCGGCGCGTTCGGCCTGTGCGCTGACGGTGCAGCCCTGGATGTCCATGCCACTTTTGCGCAGAATCAGGACCACGTCATAGGCTGTGCAGGCGGCGCTGCCGGACAGCACCACCTCCATAGGGCGAGGCCCCAGGTTTCGGCCGCCCCCATCGGGAGCCCCATCCATCACAAAGGCATGGCCTGATCCAGTCTCTGCCACAAAGGACATGGTGTCCGAACCGGTCCAGCGAATCAGCGTTTCCATTAGTTGTATTCCCATGAAAGTAGGCAGGCGATCCGCTAACATGCCAGACATGCCCAGCCCATATCTTGACCCATCCAATGCGCACCTAAAGGCCGCAGGCCAGAGATTACAAGATGCGCGACTGGCCCAGGATATTTCCGTGGATGCGGTCATGCGTGAGCTCAAAGTGACCCGCATGCAGATTGCGGGAATCGAGTCGGGCAATCCCAAGAGTTTTTACAACGAAAAGTTCTTCATTGACCTGCTCAAGCGCTATGCCCGCCTTTTGAATTTCTCAGAGGCGGCTATTGCCAAGATGGTCTCTCCGCCAGTGGTCGAGGTGGTCGAGGCGGTCAAGCCGGAAGAGTCCGCGCAAGAGCCAACAGTCACGCCGGTCGTGGTTCCGTCGGAGCCGGCAGCCCCGACAAAAGAAGACGCTCGGCCAGCGATGCCCCAGCAGGTTTCCATTCAGCCCGTCGTGCATGATGCGGATGGGGCTGATGACACCGGTGCCATCGACCAGGAACGCACCACCTTGTCTGAATCCGAGATCCCTCGCACCAAGACAGTGGCGCGGCTGGTTGGCGTCTTGGCCCTGATGGGTCTGGTGGGCGTTGGCGTGGCCGTGGGACTTCAGATGACCGAGTCGAATGCCCCTGCACCGGTTGTGTCCGTGCCGACCACTACCGCGCCAACAGCCGCCCCGGCCGATGGTCCCGCTGGGTCTGCCGGTCCTGCTGCCGACTCGGCCAAGCCCGAATCCTCTCAGGCGCCTGCAGCCAATCCGACGACCTCGACACCGGCGGCTGCAGCGCCAGCTGCGGCCCCAGCGAAGCCAGACGTCGTCAAGCCAGAGGCTGTTAAGCCACCCGAGACCAAGCCGGCGCAAACCCCGGCCCCAGAACCAAAGAAGACGGATGATGGGCAGGCCAGTGTCAAGAGCATCGTCGACACGCCCATGACCCTGACAGCCAAACAGAAAAGTTGGATCTGGGTCCGAGACGCCAGCGATCAGGTGCGCCAGTTTGGCGTGGCGCAGGGACAGACGGTCAAGTTCGACCAGCTGCCCATCTTTATTGTGGTTCACGACCCCTCTGTATTTGAGGTAGCGATCGGCAACAAGTCGGTCTCGCTGGCACGCAACGCCGAAGATCGAAACGTGGCGCGTCACACGCGCACCGACCTGATCAATTTCTCCAAGCAGTAGTCCCTTGCCCATCACTCCTGCTCAGACAGCGATGCTGTTTGTGTCGCTCTCGGCGATCTGGGGTGCTTCTTTCCTGTTTTTAAGGCTGTCTGTGCCAGACCTTGGCAGCTGGCTGGTGGCCTTGCTTCGGGTGTTGCTGGCTTTTATGGCCTTGGGGCTGGTGGGATTGGTCTGGCGCTTGCATCGGATGCAGGTCCCAGTGCCTTGGCAGCGTTTTGCCATGATTGGGCTGCTCAACAGTGCCATTCCGTTCGCCCTGTATAGCTATGCCGCTCAGTCGATGCTGGCGGGCTATATGGCAATTCTCAATGCGTTGGTCCCCATGTGGGCTGGGTTGCTGGCGGTGGTGATCTTGAGGGAGCCACTTCGCCTGACCCTGGTCTTTTCAGTGGCCTTGGCCATGACGGGCATTGTGGTGCTGGTGGGATGGAGCCCGGTGGACATGACCACGGGTTTCCTGTTGTCGGCCTTGGCCTGTGTCGGCGCAACGATCTGCTATGCGATAGCGGGCATTTTGACGCGGCGTTGGTTGCATGGGATCTCGTCTTTTCAGAGCGCACTCTACAGCCTGGCCTTTGCATCGGCAGCCTTGTTACCCTTTGGGCTCATGCAACTCCCAGAGGCCCAATTCACCCTGAAGGCCAGTCTGGCGGTTGTTGCGGTGGCCTTGCTCTGCTCTGCCTTTGCCTATCTCTTGTTCTTTCGCTTGATTCAGGCGGTGGGACCGACCAAGGCCACGACCGTGACCTTCATGATCCCCGCCTTCGGGGTGCTGTGGGGCAGTCTGTTTCTAGGCGAACCCCTGACCATCAATGTCATGATCGGGTTTCTGATGGTGGCCTTGGCGAGTCTCATTGCCATGCGTTGGGCTTAGGGAGGCTGGTGTGAGCAAGACAATAGAACTCTGGCTGTGTCGGCACGGTGAGACGGATTGGAATGCGGTTCGCCGGATCCAGGGGCAGCTGGATGTTCCTCTCAATGCTCTGGGTCAGGCCCAGGCCAAGAGACTGGCACAGGCACTGGCGAATCACGACTTTGATGAGGTGGTGAGCAGCCCCCTGGGCCGTGCCCAGCAGACGGCACTGCCGTTGGCTCAGGTCTTGTCTCTGCCGGTGGTGCTGGAAGCCGCCTTGGCCGAGCGACACTTTGGGGATCTGCAGGGCCAGTCTTTTGATGACATGGCGCGTATTGATCCTCAGGCCGCCGCCCATTGGCAGGCCAGAACGCCTGACTTCTGTCCACCAGGAGGGGAGAGCCTGATCATGCTGCGCGACCGAGTCGAGGCGGGCCTTCACGCGGTGGCCCATCGGGCGTTGGCGGCT
The DNA here is from genome assembly GCA_041171045.1 of Pseudomonadota bacterium. Taxonomy (GTDB): domain Bacteria; phylum Pseudomonadota; class Gammaproteobacteria; order Burkholderiales; family Burkholderiaceae_A; genus Hahnella. Next base: position 3,226 of record JBEDMQ010000075.1, on the reverse strand, counting down.
GGTGCCAGCCGGGTCATCTGCTTTACCCATGGTGGCGTGCTGGACATGGTCTATCGGATCGCCCAGGGCATCGACATCTCATCACCCCGTGACTGGGGCATTCCCAATGCCGGTATTAATCAGCTGAGGGTGGTGCAGTCCGCTTCGCAGGGTCTTGGTTTTCAGTTGATGGCGTGGGCCCAGACCGACCACCTGATCGACCTGGCTCTGCACGACAGTCTGGGCATCTAAAAGACCACCACCGGTTAGGGCTGGTTGTTCTGTAGTGCAGCCGCGTGTTCATCCAGAGAGGCAAAGACGTCGGCCATTCGGGTGTGGACCTCGACCGAGATCATGTGCCGGTCGGTCAAGAAACCGTGTTCCAAACCATCTTTGACGAAGTCAAGTAGCTTGTCGTAAAACCCATTGAGGTTGGCAATTAGAATGGGCTTGTCATGGCTGCCGGTCTGCCGGCCGGTCCAGACTTCAAAGAGTTCCTCATACGTGCCAATGCCACCTGGTAGCACCAAAAAGGCGCTTGACTGCTCCACCATGCGGACCTTGCGTTCGACCATGGTCTCCACCACCTGCAAATCGGCCAGGCCGGCGATGACTGGTTCCATCTCTGTGAGGTACTTGGGAATGATGCCGCTGACCCAGCCGCCTTCTTCAATGGCCGCCTGAGCCAGGGTGCCCATCAGCCCCCAGCGCCCCGCACCAAAGACCAGTCCCCAATCGCGGTCTGCGATGGCCTTGCCGGTGTCTGCAGCAGTGGCAGCCCACTCGTGGTGGTGGCCCAGGCGTGAGCCACAGAAAACACAGACCGAAAAGTCGGGTCGGGGCAGGTGGGCATTGTCAGCGATGAGTGGGGGTGTATTCATGTCCCATTGATTATGCGGTGATTTCTGTGTCGGTGGTCTCACAGTACACTTGGACCATGGGAAAAGAATGGATTCATCGCCTGCTCGCCCAGATGGGCCTCTCCCAGCCGCCCGCCTGGCTTGAGTTTTTAATCGCCATCTCCAACGTGGTGCTGATTCTGGTGGCGGCATGGGTGTTGCGTGCGGCACTCCGACGAATCGTGCGTGTGGCGCATGAGCGGCTGATCGAAAACCAAGAGACTGCCGATGATCGTCGACGCATGGAGACCCTGGAGCGAGTAACGCAGTACATCGTCACGGTCGTACTGGCGGTCATCACCGTGATGCTGGTGCTCTCAGAATTCGGCATTTCGATCGCCCCGATTCTGGCGACTGCGGGGGTGGCTGGTCTGGCCGTGGGCTTTGGCGCGCAGAGCCTGGTCAAGGATTACTTCACTGGCTTTGTCATGCTGATCGAAAACCAGATCCGCGTGGGCGATGCGGTGGAAGTGGCCGGTAAGGCTGGCGTGGTGGAGGAACTCACCCTGCGGTACGTGCGCCTGCGTGACTACGAGGGCGCGGTTCACTTTGTACCGAATGGGGCCATCGCCACGGTCACCAACCGCAGCCGAGTCTTTGCCTATGCGGTCATGGACATTGGCGTGGGCTACAAGGCTGATCTGGACCAGGTCTATGCCCTAATGCGGGAGGTCGCGGGACAGTTGCGAGCAGATGCCGAGTTCAAGGACAAGGTCCTGGAAGACTTGGACATCGCGGGCGTGGATCAATGGGCTGACTCTTCGGTCATCATTCGCTGCCGGCTCAAGACCATCGCCCTTGAACAGTTCGGTGTTCGCAGGGAATTCCTGCGGCGTCTCAAATTGGCCTTTGATCGCCATGACATTGAGATTCCTTATCCGCATCGCACGGTCTACAACGTCCCAGCACCTGGGGCCCATCCGACAGCCATTCCCAAGCTCGCTGGGGAGGCCGACGAGTGAGTCAGTCCAGATCCTCCCCGGCCGGGCAGATTCGGGTGCTGGCCTTTGATGTTTTTGGCACCTGCGTGGACTGGCATGGCTCGATTGCCAGAGAGGTCGCAGATTTGCGCCTCATAGGGCGAGATGGACCGGTTGATGGCCCCGTATTTGCGAGCGCCCTACGTGCTGGCTATAAACCGGCCATGGCACGTGTGCGCTCAGGTGAGCTGGGCTGGACCAAGATCGACGACCTGCATCGGATGATTTTGGACGGGGTATTGGACGACATGGGTGTCGACCTACCCGAGGAGGCCCGGGTTGATCTGAACAGAGCCTGGCATCGCCTGACCCCCTGGCCAGACACCGTCTCTGGATTGGCCAGACTGAAGTCACGCTTTGTCATCACCACCTTGTCCAACGGCAACTTGGGCTTGTTGACCAACATGGCCAAAGCCGCGGGTCTGCCCTGGGACTGCGTTCTGTCGGCAGAGGTCTTTCGTCACTACAAGCCGGACCCCGAGACTTACCTGGGGGTCTGCGAAGTCTTTGATATCAGGCCGGAGCAGATGCTGATGGTCGCCTGTCACAAGGATGACTTGCGGGCGGCTGCCTCACATGGCTGTCAGACCGCTTTTGTGGAGAGACCCTTGGAATATGGGGCGGGTGTGTCAGTTGACCTGGCTGTGGAGCCAGACTTTCAGTTTCACGCGGTGGATTTCAACGACCTGGCGGATCAGCTCGGCTGTTGATCAGTCGCTGACCAATCACCACCAAGACCGCGGCCATGGGCAGGGCCAGCAAGACACCAAGCAGGCCAAACAGACCGCCGAAGAACATCAGGGCAAAGATCACCGCCAGGGGGTGTAGGCCGATGCGATGGCCAATCAGCTTGGGCGTCAGGTAGAAGCTCTCCAGCAACTGCCCTAGTCCGTAGACCACTGCGATGGTGAGCAGACCAGGGAAGAAACCGAGCTCGAGGGTGGCCGAGACCAAAGCAATGGTCAGTCCAATGGCAAAGCCAATGTAGGGGATAAAGACCAATAGCCCGGTCAGGATGCCAATGGAGAGCCAACTCTGCAGGCCACCGATGAAGAGAGCCGTGGCGTAGTAGACCGCCAGGGCGAGCATCACCAGGGCCTGGCCTTTTAGATAAGCCTGCAGCGTCTGGTGAATGGAGCATCCGGTCTCGGATACGGCTTGCTGGTGTCGAGCTGGCACCAAGAGCAAGGCCTTGGAGAAGATGCGCGCCCAGTCCTTGAGCAGGAAGAACAGCACCACCGGAACTAGCACCAGCCAGCCCAGTAGGGTGACCAGCACGTTGAGGCCAGCCTGAAGGGTGAGCAAGAGTTTTTGCGAGACGGCAGCCGTGTGCCCATTCAGCAGGCCAATGAGTTTTTCGCGCAGGGC
>JBEDMQ010000074.1:0-3916 GCA_041171045.1 Pseudomonadota bacterium | reverse complement strand
GCGCTCGAAGATTTTGGTGGAGAACGTGTGTAGCACTGCGACCGCAAAAATCGCGGCGGCAACGATTTCGGTGGTTTGGCTGAAGGCAAGTGTGCTGGCTGTCGTTGACATGGGTCTCTCGGAAGGGCCTAATTTTTGATGAACCAACTTATTCTAGTGGCGAATCGCCTGTGATGATCACCGCGTTATCCCTTGTGGTGTTGCGTGATCATGACCTGGGTCAACGACCTGACTGGCCTGGCCCTGTAGAGTTCTGAGACGATAGGCTGCAAAGGAGTGCCAAGACCCATGACTGATTTGCCATCCAGTTCAACTCCATCAAAAAGCCTGGTCATCAACCTTCATCGGCAACTGATTCAGGTCATGCCGTTTGCAGAGATGGATCCAGCGCACGTGGACTTGTTCATCGAGTCATCGGCAGAGCATTACTTTGAACCGGATGAAGTGATTCTCCAGCCAAGCTCTGGGCCGGTTGACACCCTGTTTTTTGTTCGTCAGGGGTCTGTCGTGGGTCGAAGGGGCATCGCAGAGGAGTTTGCAGAGGCGCGACGCATTGATACGGGCGAGTTTTTTCCGGTGAGTGCCGTAATGGCCGGCCGCGCAGTCACCTCCATTTATTCGGCACTCGGCGATTGTTTTTGTCTGGCCATCGGCAGGTCAGAGGTCCTGAAACTGGCCGAAATCTCTCCCCCTTTTGCTGCTTTTGTGAGCCAGCGCATTCTGCGATTTCTGGAAATGTCCAGAAAGTTGGTGCAGAGAACCTATGCTTCCGAGGTGTTTACTGCGCTCTCGCTCGAGACACCGCTCGGCGCATTGCCTCGGCGGCAGGTGGTCTCTGTGCAGATGGGGCAGGCCCTTCGTGATGCCCTGATCAGGATGCACGAGACAAGAGTTGGTTCCGTCCTGGTATTGGATGCCGGCCGTCAGCTGCGGGGGATTCTGACCCGAGATGACGTGGTGAGTCGTGTTGCGCTTGCAGGGCTTGACTTGGGGTCAGCCATCGAGAACTGCATGTCACCGAACGTCAAATTTTTGGACGCCAGCGACACGGCTCAAGATGCGGCCTTGATGATGTCTCGCTATGGCATCCGCCACATTCCGGTACTAGAGGGTGGTGTGGTGGTAAATGTGGTGTCTGAAAGGGATTTGTTCTCAGCCCAGCGTCTGTCACTGAAGTCGGTGAGTTCGGCGATTCGCAGTGCGCCTGACGTGCTGTCTTTGCAGGTTTCTGCCGGGGATGTTCGGCAGTTCGCCAGCACCCTGCTGGGGCAGGGTGTCCAGTCTCGCCAGCTCACTGCACTCATCAGCCACCTGAACGACCTGATCTGTGAGCGACTCGTTCAATTGTTCGCCGACAAGCACCGACTGGATCTTGGTGACTTTGCCTGGATCGCACTGGGATCTGAGGGTCGGGGTGAACAAACCATTGCGACAGATCAAGACAACGCGCTGGTCTATCGCAATGGGTTGGCTCCTAGCGCAAAGCAGGCCTACCTCGCCTTTGCCAGCGATGTGAACGCGGGACTCGACGCTTGTGGTTTTCCTTTTTGCAAGGGGCAGATCATGGCGAGCAACCCGGCCTTGTGCCTCAGTGAGGATGAGTGGGTCTCAAAGTTTGCCACTTGGATTGAGCATGGCAGCCCAGAGGCTTTGCTGCGCTCGAGTATTTTTTTCGACTTTCGGGTTCTGGTGGGCAATGCGGACCTCGCAGCCGGTATGCGCGAGCTGATTCGGACTCGCTCGATGGCTACGCCTCGGTTTATCAAGCAACTGGCAGATAACTCGGTCAGAAGTCAGGTACCGCTGAATTGGCACGGGGGGGTTGAGACGGTTCGGGTCGAGGGCCGAGACTGCCTTGACCTAAAGATGCATGCCACCGCCATCGTGGTGGATGTCGCCCGAATATTTGCCCTGTCCAAGGGCATTGATGCGACCAATACCCGCGCCAGACTGGAGCAGGTGGGGCAGTCGATTGGCCTTTCGGCTCGGGAATACGAGTCGTGGGTGACGGCGTTTGAGTTTATGCAGACCCTGCGGCTGAACATTCAGATCCAGGGTACGGCCGTGGCAGACAATCCGAATTTGATTGATTTGGCCTCTCTCAACGACATCGATCGCAGCATTCTGAAGGAGTCGCTGAAAACCATTCGTCAACTGCAGCAGCGGTTGGAGCTGGACTATGCCCGTTAGCTGGCGTTGGCTGCGGGATGCGTTTACCCCACCGGAGCCGGCAGACCCTCGCCGATGGGTCGTGGTGGACGTGGAGACCAGCGGGCTTGACCCGCATCGTGACCAGCTACTGGCCATCGCTGCAGTGGCCGTTCGGGTGGGGGGAAAGGGCGTTCGGCCTGTTATCGACACCCGAGACAGTTTTGAGGCGGTCTTGCGCCCAGATGTCACGTCATCCAAGACAAACATCTTGCTGCATGGAATAGGCGTGGGAGCCCAGCGTAATGGCCAAGACCCGGCTCAGGTGATGCAGGAGTTTCGGGATTGGGTGGGGCGAAGCCCTTTGTTTGCCTTCCATGCGCCTTTTGACGAAACCCTGATTCAGCGATGGGCCAAACGCTTTCTTGGGGCGAAACTCGATAACCTCTGGCTGGATCTGGCGCCATTGTCCAAGGCCGCATTCCCGCAGGTCAGGGCCCGCTCTCTGGACCAGTGGATGGCCCACTTCGGCCTGGAGTGTGCGGTGCGCCACCAGGCGGCGGCCGACTCCTTTGCCACTGCGGAGTTGTTGCTCAGAATTTGGAGCGCCCTGGGTCGTGAGAAGCGCGATGTCTACGAGCTTCACAGGCTTTCGGCCCGATCGAGGTGGGTGGTTGGCCTAGATTAAGTCTTGTATTACACTGCTTTGCAGTAAGAACAACTATAAAAGAGACAACCGGTGCTTGAAGCGCTCAATATCGCTCAACTGGTGCTGTATATCGGGGGACTGTCCCTTACGGGGCAAGGACTCCTTTTTGTCTTGGCCGGGGCCAAGCGTTTCACCAACCTCTTCTATCAACTCTTTGTCATCTTGAATCGGCCTTGGGTCTGGCTCGCCGTCAAGATCTCTCCTGCCAAGGTTGCGCCGCAGCATCACCCAATAGTGGCCTTTTGTATTGTGGCTGTGCTATACATCGCCGTGACGTTGGCTAAGATTGAACACTGCGTATCAGTTGGAATGGTGGGGTGTCGATGATTCGATTCGATTTTCGATGGTCAATTCTCAAGTGGCGTGCCATTGGATTCCTGTTGCTGGGGCTCCGGTCGCAAGCCGCGGCGACCTTTTCGGAAATGGTCGAGGCTTATCCCAACAACATCTATGCACTGAGTAGCCTGGCTCACCTGCGGGCAGAACTTAATGACAAGCCAAGCGCGATTCGGCTGTACCAGCGTGCCCTGGCCCAGCCCGGTGCGACGGCCGCCATGTGGTTTAACCTCGCCTTTCTTCAGGAAGAATCCAAAGACCTTCAGTCCGCCGAGGTCAGCTTTCGCAAAGCCCTGGCCTTGAGCGACTCGCTCGATCGGGCCTGGTACGGCCTCGGTCTCGTCCTCATTCAACTCGGGCGCCTCGACGAGGCGGTCGATTGCCTCAAGCGCAACACCAAATTACAGCCTATGAGCCCCTATGCCTGGTATCAGTTGGCCAGGGTGCACATAGACAGGCATGAGCCCGACGAAGCGCTGAAGATCATTCAGCATTTGAAGGGGTTTGAACCCAAGTTTGCCGCTCAGCTCGAGCGGGAGACCGGGCTCAAAGCCTCATGAGCAGGGGAGCGATTCGGCTGTAATGCGGTGAAAGCCGTAGGATCGCGTTTGAACCGGGTTTATTCGGATCACAACAAGAAGGAGAGGGCAATATGCAGTTAACTGAATCGCATCGCCAGTACTGGCAGAAGAACCTTCGCATCACGGTTCTTCTGTTGGCCAT
>JBEDMQ010000073.1:0-3855 GCA_041171045.1 Pseudomonadota bacterium | reverse complement strand
CACAAAAAGGGATGTGGATATACAGAGACAGGGGGCTGGCCGACCGTTGTTCTCGGCGCTGGGCCAGCACGGCCCGAAACTGGTCGGGTCCGAAGGCCTCCACAAACCGGTCTGCTGTGGGGTAGGAGGTATACCTGGGACCGGGAATATCGTAGGCCTTGAGCAGGTCCTCTGAAATCACATGCTTCACCGCAAACCCCCTCGTCTAAAAGTTGAGTTCATTCTCCCCGGGCGGGCCCAAAGGGTTTTGACCAGCGTCAAGACCGGGCCACTTCTGGCCGGCAAATCAGCTACCCTATATACGGAGTGATGAATACATGGATACAAAAAGCCTAAAAGTCGCCTGCTCCAGCTGCAATCTTCGGGAGCTCTGTCTGCCTGTAGGCCTCAACAACGAGGAATTGGGCAAACTCGACAGCCTGATTGCAGGTCGCAGACGCATCAAGCGAGGCGCTACCCTTTACAAGACCGGTGATGCGTTCACGGCGATCTTTGCCATTCGAACCGGTTTTTTCAAGACCGAGGTCAACACCCCGGATGGCCGTGAGCAGGTCACGGGCTTTCAGATGATGGGCGAGATCATGGGTCTCGACGGCATTGTCCAGGATCACCACTCCTGTGATGCCATTGCCCTGGAGGATTCCGAGGTCTGCATCATGCCGTTTGACCGAATCGAAGAGCTTTCGCGCGAGTTCGGCACCCTGCAGCGGCACATCCATAAAATCATGAGCCGGGAGATTGTTCGAGACCAGGGTGTCATGCTGCTCCTGGGCAATATGCGCGCCGATGAACGTTTGGCTGCTTTTCTGGTCAATCTGGTTCAACGCCTGCACGCCCGAGGGTTTTCTCAGTCCGAGGTGGTGCTGCGCATGACACGCAAAGAGATCGGAAACTACCTGGGTATGCAGCTCGAGACCGTCAGTCGAACCTTCTCCAAATTCGTCGAGGACGGCATCATCGATGTCAACCAACGACACATCACCATCAAGAATCTCGAGGCGCTGCGGAGCCTTCTCAACACTCCGCCTTCCGGTCACTGCAATAGCCCCTCCTGACCATGCGCCGATCTTTCCAGCGCTGGCTACCCACCGAGGACAAACTCAAGTCGAGCCGCAGCCTTCGGTGGCTTGGCCCCCTGTTAAACCGCCCCTGGCTGTGGCACTTTAACCGCAAGAGCGTGGCGGCCGGTGTTGGAATTGGGGTCTTTTTTGGCTTTCTGATTCCCGTTCTCCAGATCGCCTTCTCCGCAATCGTAGCGATTGTTGTCCGGGCCAATCTTCCGGTGGCCGCCATCAGTACCTTGGTGTCCAACCCCTTCACCTACGCTCCCATTTTTTACCTGGCTTACCGAACTGGGCACCTTGTATTGGGGCAGCCGCTAAGCCCATCGGAGCTCAACACCTTGGAGTCTGGCGCCACTCAACTCGCCGAGGCGGCCGGAACTGGTATGGCCACGGGCTTTGCCTGGGCCGATCTGCTGGCCATGGGCAAGCCCTTGTTTGTAGGGCTTGCCATCTTTGCTGTCATTGGTGGTGTCGCCGGTTATTTCGGTACCCTATGGACCTGGCGAGCCGTAACCGCACTCAAGGCAAAAAGGCGGCGTCATCGCCGACAGACCAGTCGACTGACCCAACCCTCTTAAAAGGCGTGCCCCATGCTCACCGCAGATAGCATCAACCCCCTTACAGAGGCCATTCAGCTGGCCGTCGCACCGGTTTTTTTGCTGACAGGGGTCGCTGGCATGCTCAATGCGCTGGGAACCCGTCTGGCTCGGGTGATCGACCGCGCCAGACAACTGCAGAACCGACTGGAGGACGACCAACTGGCCTTGGCACCTGCCAAACAGGTGGCGATCGCCGCTGAATTAAAGACACTGCGCCAACGCAGCAAGATCATCAACCTCGCCACTGCCCTGATGGTGATCTGTGCGGCCTTGATCGGACTGACGGTGATGGAGTTGTTTTACTCAGCAGGACTGGGGGGGCGTCTGCAGATCACCCACTGGGTGACCACGACCTTTCTGGGTGGTTTTGGCTGTTTTATCACCGCCTGCATGCTCTACTTGGCCGAGATCCTAGTGGCCTCGCAGAGCGTGCGGATTGGCAAGTGATCAGGACTTACTTCTTCTCGGGAGAGATGAAGTCCCAGATGGCCAGCGCCATGCCACCCAGCAGAATCAGGGTGATGTCCAACTGGGGTAGTTTGACCACGTAGGGAGTAAAAAACGCCAAAAGCAGTATCAAGCCGATGAGACCACCGATCTTGGTTTTTTTGGTTTCGACGGTCTTGTGGGTTTGAGTCTTGTGGGTACTCATGCGGTTTGACTCCTTGTTTCGAATTCACTGACAAGCCATTTCAGGCTACGAAGAAGACGGCCATCCTGGCGATAGGCACCAACGGCCTGAACGCCAACTGGCAGACCAGAACCACCGGAGAGGAACGGTAGGTTTACGCAGGGCAGCCCACCAAAGGTCCAGACCGTCTGCATGATCGGATTACCGGTGCTCTCGAGCCCCTTCGGTGCCTCCCCGAGGGCAGCAGGGCAGAGAATCGCATCGTATTTCTCAAAAAACTCTGCAAAAGCGTCTGACACATGGGGAATACGGGACTTGGCCAGTAGGTAATCGTAGGCGGAGAGTTGATGCGCCTTTTCAAGCCGGGCCTGCATGGGCTCACTAAGCAAGGCCCTGTGGTGGATCCATTCCCTGCTAAGGCCCGCAGCCAACTCAGACTCGTTCACAACCGAGTGCCACTCTACGGCCTTGGTAACGACATCTGGAAGGACCAATTCATCGATTTGCCCCTCAAAAAGGTCTAAGAAGGCCTGGTAGGCCTCTTGCGCGTCCGTGCTCACCAAGTCCCACCATGGCGTCCTGACAAAGCAGAATCGCGGGACCATGGGTAGCGGCTGGTTCATGGTGTCAACAAAACGATGGGCAGCAAGCCCACGGCTGGCCGGGTCCACGCCGTCATCACCGGCGGTTACCTGCGCGATCAGGGCCAGATCGGTCAGGTTCTTGGCAAAAAACCCAACCTGATCCAGGCTCTGGGACTGATCAAAGATGCCCGTCCGGGGAATGAGTCCATAACTGGGCTTAAAACCGTAGACCCCGCAAAAGCTGGCCGGCCGAATCACCGAGCCATTGGTCTGGGTTCCCAAGGCAAGGGGTACAAAGCCAGCCGCAACCGCTGCAGCCGACCCGCTCGACGAACCGCCAGGCGTGTGCAAGGCGTTGTGTGGATTTTTGGTGGCTGCGGGATAAAAAGTGGCGAACTCCGTGGTGGCGGTCTTGCCAAGAATGACCCCACCAGCCTGACGGATCCGTCTGACAACAGTGGCATCTGCAATCGCATAGCGTCCGGCATGGATGGGACTGCCATGCTGAGTCGGCAGATCTTCGGTGTCGATGATGTCCTTGATCCCCACCGGTACACCGAACAATGGACCCGGCAGATCTCCGCGGTTTCTAGCGTCGACCAGATCGAGCGCTGCTGAGGTGACGGCTTTGGCATCGGTGGACACAAAAGCCTGAACCGATTCGTCAGCAGCCTGGACGAACGAGAGGTGCCCCTCCAACGCCCTCTCGATGTCGGCCGCCCCGGAGGACATCATCTGATGCCACTCCTGAGCGGTGAGGTCTGCTGTCGTGCGCTGTTGGTCAGGCATCAGAGGCTCTTGAAAATGCTGGGGTCCACGACCGTCTCATCATTGGGGTCGTAGGGAATCTCTTCGGCCTGACTAAAGAACTGATCGGGCAGGTAGGTCACCAGTGTGGGGAAAATGTAGGTCAGCGCCAGTGTGACGATCACCATGCCCACAAAGGGGAAGCATCCTTTGAAGATGGTCCAGAGCTG
>JBEDMQ010000072.1:0-19425 GCA_041171045.1 Pseudomonadota bacterium | reverse complement strand
TCACTCGGCCGCGCCATCGAATCACGTCTCCCCACCCTGGACCGACGCAGTTTTCTGAAGCGCTCCGGGCTCGGTGTCGGAGCGGGTATCGCCGCCGGTCAACTCAGCTTCGTGCGCAAGGCCCAGGCCAAGCCGGCCGGTTCCGAGAAACTCGACGGCAAGGGCAAGATCGAGGTCAAGCGAACCGTCTGTACCCATTGCTCGGTGGGATGTGCCATTGACGCGGTGGTTGAAAACGGCATCTGGACTCGTCACGAGCCCGTGTTTGATTCGCCCATCAACCTGGGCGCTCACTGTGCCAAAGGTGCTGCCATTCGCGAGCATGGCCACGGCGACCATCGTCTGCGCTATCCCATGAAGTTGGTCAACGGCACCTACACCCGTATCAGCTGGGAAGAGGCGATCGACGGCATCACCAAGAAGATGAAGGCGCTGACCAAGGCTCATGGCCCTGATTCACTGTTCATGGTGGGATCCTCCAAGTGGAACAACGAGCAGGCCTACCTGGGACGCAAGTTCATGGCCTTCTTGGGCACGAACAACTGTGACCACCAGGCGCGGATCTGCCACTCCACCACAGTGGCTGGCGTGGCCAACACCTGGGGCTATGGCGCCATGACCAACAGCTACAACGACATGCGCAATGCCAAGGCCGCGCTCTACATCGGCTCGAACGCGGCCGAGGCCCATCCGGTCTCCATGCTTCACCTCTTGGCGGCCAAAGAGCAGAACGGCTGCAAGGTGGTCGTAGCAGATCCCCGGTTTACTCGAACCGCTGCCAAGGCAGACCAGTACGTTCGCATTCGGTCCGGCACAGACGTGGCCTTCTTGTTTGGTGTGCTCCATCACATCTTCAAGAATGGCTGGGAAGACAAGCAGTACATCAACGACCGCGTCTTCGGTATGGACGCTGTTCGCAAAGAAGTCATGGAGCAGTGGACGCCGGCCCGCGTGACGGAAGTCACCGGTGTACCCGAGGCCCAGGTGGCTCAGGTGGCCAAGACCATGGCCCTCAATCGTCCGAGCACCATTGTCTGGTGTATGGGCCAGACGCAGCACACCATTGGCCATGCCATGGTTCGTGCGTCCTGCATTCTGCAGTTGGCCCTGGGCAACATCGGCAAGTCTGGCGGTGGTGCCAACATTTTCCGTGGGCACGACAACGTGCAGGGCGCGACCGACGTTGGCCCCAACCCTGACTCCTTGCCGGGCTACTACGGCTTGGCCGAGGGTTCCTGGAAGCACTTCTGCGGCGTGTGGGGTGTTGACTTCGAGGCCATGAAAGCCCGTTTCGCACCCGGCATGATGGAAGAGAAGGGCACCACAGTCTCTCGTTGGGTCGATGCGGTGTTGGAGTCCAATGCCAACGTCAAGGGCGGCAGCGTCAAGGGCCTCTTCATGTGGGGCCATGCGCCCAACTCGCAGACACGCGGAACCGACATGCACAAGGCCATGGCGGCCCTGGATTTGCTGGTGGTGGTAGACCCCTATCCCTCGGCCACCGCAGCCATGGCCAACCACAGTGTGGATGGCGTCAAGAACAATCCCAACCGTGAGGTCTACCTGCTGCCGGCTGCAACTCAGTTCGAATGTGCGGGCTCGGTCACTGCCTCTAACCGCTCCATTCAGTGGCGCGAGAAGGTCATTGACCCGCTCTTCGAGGCACTGCCGGACCACGTCATCATGCAGGCCTTTGCTGACAAGTTGGGCTTTGGTGCTGACATATCCAAGAACTTCAAGATGCTCAAGACCAAGTTTCACGGCAAAGAGTGGCGTGAACCAGAGGTCGAGTCCATCCTGCGTGAGATCAACAAATCCGTCTGGACCATCGGCTACACCGGTCAGTCTCCTGAGCGTCTGAAGGCTCACATGCGCAACATGCACCTGTTCGACGTCAAGACCCTTCGGGCCAAAGCTGGTAAGGACAAAGAGACCGGTTACGACCTGTCGGGGGACTACTTCGGTCTTCCTTGGCCCTGCTTCGGCAACGACAAGCTCAAACACCCCGGCTCCCCCAACCTGTACGACACCAGCCGGCATGTCATGGACGGTGGCGGTAACTTCCGCGCCAACTTTGGGGTCGAGAAAGACGGCGTGAGCCTGCTGGCCGGCAAGGGTTCGCACTCCAAGGGAGCGGACATCAAAGAGGGCTACCCCGAGTTCGACCATGCCCTGGTCAAGAAACTTGGCTGGTGGGATGAGCTCACCGCAGAGGAAAAAGCGCTGGCCGAAGGCAAGAACTGGAAGACCGATCTGTCCGGCGGCATCATCCGTGTGGTCATGAAGAAACACGGCTGCCATCCCTTCGGCAACGCGAAGGCCCGTGCCGTGGTCTGGAACTTCCCCGACCCAGTGCCCAAGCACCGCGAGCCGCTCTATGGCACCCGTCCAGACCTGGTGGCCAAGTACCCAACCTACGACGACCTCAAGACCCACTGGCGTCTGCCCACCTTGTACAAGTCCATCCAGGACAAGGCGGTTGCTGACAAGGCCCACGAGAAGTTCCCTTTGATCATGACCTCTGGTCGTCTGGTCGAGTACGAGGGTGGTGGCGAGGAGACCCGATCCAACAAGTGGCTGGCTGAACTTCAGCAGGACAACTTTGTGGAGATCAATCCCAAGGCGGCCGCTGCCCGAGGCATTCGCGACGGTGAGTGGGTCTGGGTCAAGTCCCCGACCGGCGCACAGATCAAGGTCAAGGCCATGGTCACCGAGCGGGTTGGAACAGACACGGTCTTCATTCCGTTCCACTTCTCAGGCTGGTGGCAGGGTAAAGACATGCTCAAGGCCTACCCCGAGGGTGCGGCTCCGATTGTGCGCGGTGAGGCCGTTAACACCGCCACGACTTACGGTTACGACGCAGTGACGATGATGCAAGAGACCAAAACCACCATTTGCCAGGTTGTGAAGGCCTAAGGCAGAAAAGGACAAAAAACATCATGGCTCAAATGAAATTTATCTGTGACACCGAGCGCTGCATCGAGTGCAATGGCTGCGTGACCGCCTGTAAAGCCGAGCATGACGTCCCCTGGGGTGTCAACCGCCGTCGCGTTGTCACCATCAACGACGGCATGGCCGGCGCAGAGAAATCCATCTCCGTCGCCTGTATGCACTGTTCAGACGCACCTTGCATGGCTGTGTGTCCCGTCCAGTGCTTCTACAAGACCGACGAGGGTGTGGTCCTGCATGACAAAGACGTCTGCATCGGCTGCGGCTACTGCTCCTATGCCTGCCCGTTTGGTGCGCCTCAGTTCCCATCCGGCGCGGCCTTTGGCATGCGTGGCAAGATGGACAAGTGCACCTTCTGCGCAGGTGGTCCAGAGGCCAACGGCTCCAAAGCTGAAAACGACAAATATGGCCGGAACCGTTTGGCCGAAGGCAAGCTTCCCGCCTGTGCCGAGATGTGCTCCACCAAGGCTCTGTTGGCCGGTGACGGTGACACCATTGCCGACATCTTCCGCAGCCGTGTCACGGTTCGTCAGACCAATGGCAAGGCCGCTGGCGCTGAGCTCTTTGGCTGGGGAACCGCTTACGGCAAGAAGCCTGCCGCTAACCAAGAGAAACGGAGCTAAGCATGCAAAAGGCAACTCTGCGACTCGCCGTGGTTATTGGTCTGGCAGCCGGCCTGACTGCTTGTGGTCAGGAAGCCTCGGTGACTGGATCAGGACCCAAGGCAGATCAGAAAGCGTCGGCTGCTGCGGACAACGGTTATCTGGAGAAGACTTTCACCTCTGGTGATAAAGCCAGCTGGGAAAAGGCTCTCAAAGACCGTGCAGCCGCCCAGAACGACTATGTGAGAGCGAAGCCTCTATGAGTCTAAAGACCTCTATGCGACAGGTGGTTGGAGCGCTGGTCGGGTTGGGTATGGCGTTTGCCGTGCAGGCCCAACAGGCTCCTGCCTCCACACCGGGAAGCATGCCCGGCATTCAGTCTCAAAACGTCCTAGACCTACCCAAGCCGGCGCAGGAGCAGATCGTTCGCGATCAGAGCCAGCCACAGAACAACGCGCCGGTCTGGCGTGAGGTGAACAGCACCATGGAGCACTACAGCTCCATCAAGACCCCAGAGGCGGGTGTTTTGATTCAGCAGGGTGGTCACCAGTGGCAGTTGTTTCGCAATGGCGTGGTGACCGTCTTCGGTGGTTGGCTGCTGGCCATTGCCATTTGTGCGGTTGGGGTTGTTTACCTGATCAAGGGCTCCATCAAGCTGCACGAGGGGGCCTCCGGCAAGATGATGCTCCGCTTTACTCGCCTGGAGCGCTGGTCTCACTGGTCAATGGCCTACAGCTTTGTCATCCTGGCGGTCTCCGGCATCATCATCATGTGGGGTCGTTACTTCTTGCTGCCAGTCATCGGCGGCAGTGCCTATGGGCCGCTGACCCTCATGCTCAAAAACATCCACAACATCGTGGGCCCCTTCTTTACCCTCAGTGTGATTGTGTTCTTCCTGCTTTATGTTCGGGACAACATTCCCACTGCACGAGATCTTCAATGGTTCCTGGCGGGCGGTAAGGGTTCGAGCCATCGTTTCAATGGTGGCGAGAAGCTGTGGTTCTGGTTTGGAGTCACTGTGCTGGGTGTCGTGGTATCAGCCTCCGGCTGGGTTCTCAACTCGATCGTGCCCGGCATCGACTATTTCACCCGCGAGCAGATGCAGCTGGCCAACGTGGTGCATGGCATCGGCTCCATCTTGTTCATGGCCATGGCCGTTGGTCACATTTACATTGGCTCGATTGGCATGCAGGGGGCCTACCAGGGCATGAGCACCGGCTATGTGGATGAGAACTGGGGCAAGGAGCACCATGACCTCTGGTACAACGACGTCAAGTCGGGTGGCAACCATCGGGGACACCGCGCCTAAGCGGGCGATGTCTCGCATCACCTAGGTGATGTCACTACAAAGGGCGGCTCTTCGGACCCGCCCTTTGTCTTTAAAATGAACCGATGAGTCAGACTTCCCCTGGTATCTCCAATACTCGCTACCGTCCTCAGATGTCTGACGCGGCCGTGCCGCTGGTCAGCGAAGTGACAGTGGTCGACGAGGCCGGGCGTCAGAAGCAGCTTTTCATTCCCGGCGAGCGTCCTCTGACGGTCTATGTCGACAAGCAGGAATTGGTGACCCTGATGACCTTGGGTGGCGCACCAGAGGCCTTGGTATTGGGCTATCTCAAGAACCAACGCTTCGTTCAGTCTCTGGAGGAGGTGGTATCGATTCAGGTGGACTGGGAGGTGGGCGCCGCGTCGGTCAAGACTCGAGACGGGATTGCCAACCTCAAGGCGCGACAAGAAAAGCGCACGGTGACCACCGGCTGTGGTCAGGGCACTATTTTTGGTGACATCCTGGCCGATCTGGACAGCATAGCGCTCAGTCAGACGGCCCGCCTGGATCAAGACAGTCTGGTGAAGATTGTGGACCAGGTTCGGCAGCACAAATCCATCTACAAGCAGGCCGGCTCTGTCCACGGCTGCGCGGTCTTTCGAGGCACGAAACTGCTGATGTTCGTGGAGGACGTGGGTCGCCACAATGCGGTGGATGCCATTGCGGGACTGATGTGGCTCCAGGATCTCACCGGCGATGATTTGGTTTTCTACACCACGGGTCGACTCACCTCAGAGATGGTGATCAAAGGGGCCCAGATGGGCATTCCATTCTTGTTATCGAGGTCTGGCGTGACCCACATGGGTCTGGAGATGGCCCGCAAGGTGGATCTGACCCTGTTCGGTCGTTGCTCGGGCGAGCATTTTTTACTCTACAGTGGCACCCACAGATTCCTTTACCGGCATCACGTGGATCATGGTGCAGTCGAGGCCGAGCTCAATCTCTGAGCCAATCTCTAGCTGCAGCGCACGGCTCTCTCGCTGCGACAGGGTCAGGTGTAGGGTCTGGGGCAAGGCATAGTCCAGGTGGACCGAGCACAAGACCGTCTCACCGAGCTGACGGATCTGCTCGACCCGGCCGCGCACGCTGCAACTTCTGGGGTAGTCGCCCAAACGAATGGCCTCGGCCGGCACAATCCAGTCGACCTCCCGCTGCTGTGGAATGCGACCCTTATCGGTGACTTGCAGGCGCGGGTTGTCCGCATGCAAGCCCCATTGCAACTCGGCCACCCCATCGAGCGAGGTCTTCATGAAGATGCCTTTGTACCGATTCTGAATACCCACGATGTCAGCCACACGGGCGTTGCGTGGCTTGAGCGTAATGGATCGCGGGTCCCCCTGTTGCAGGCCCACGCCTTCATCCATCACCAACAATTGATCGGCCAGCAGGCGGGCCTCTTCTAGGTTGTGGGTCACCATGAGCATCGGGATCTGGCTGGTCATGCGAATCTCGGCGATCAGCTCGTAGAGCGAGGTCCGGGTGCTCTGATCGACCGCTGAAAAGGGTTCATCGAGCAGCAGCAAATGGGGGGATTGGGCCAACGCCCTGGCAATGGCCACCCGTTGTTGCTGCCCGCCGGACAGCGTGCTCGCGGGCTGTTGGGCCTGAGCTGACAGGCCAACGCGATCGAGCCAGTTGAGCCCGATGACATTGGGGGCACCGTGCAGGCATACGTTCTGCAGGGCGGTCAGGTGGGGCATGATGCCGTAGTTCTGAAAGACCACCCCAACGCCCCGGGCCTGCGGAGATCGGTGAATCCCGCGTTCGTGTGAGAACCAATCCTGCTCCCCGTGGCGGATGAAGCCGCGGTCGGGGCGAAACAATCCGCATAAGGCTCTGAGCAGGCTGGTCTTGCCGCTGCCCGATGGTCCCAGGACCACCGTCAGATCTCCCGGTCGGATGGTGAGGCTGACCTGAAGACGGGTTGGGGAACCTTGATGGTCCAGGTCGATGTGAATGGGCTGGGCGGACTGGATCATGCCTGCCTCATGCCTGTCTCTGGCCCAGCCAGTCTTGTTTGCGGGAGAGCACCAGAATGGCTGCCAAGGTGGCAATCGAGATGCCGAGGAGTACCGCAGCCATCTGGTTGGCGCCCGCCAGGTCGAAGGCCTGGACCCGGTCATAGATGGCAATTGACAGGGTTCTGGTTTCTCCGGGTAGGTTGCCCCCGACCATCAGGACCACGCCGAACTCCCCCAGTGTATGAGCGGCGGTGAGCGCCAGACCGGTGACCACACCGGGCCAGGCCAGTGGGAGCTCCACCTTCCAGAGGGTCTGCCACCTAGAGAGCCCGCAGGTCCAGGCGGTCTCTCGAAGGCTCTGTGGAATGCTGGCCAGGGATCGCACCATGGGCTGAACCATGAAGGGCAGGTTGGCGATCAGACTGGCGACGACCAAACCCTCGAATCGAAAGGCCAGGCCTTCCAGACCAATGAAGCGCCACCAGGCGGTCTGTCCATCCTGGCCCAGGGGGTTGCTAAAGGCCATCAGCAGATACAGACCCAGGACCGTTGGCGGCAGGATGAGTGGCAGCATGGTCAGAATCTCGACCGGCTTGCGGGCCCTGGATTCTGAGAAGGCCAGCCAGTAGGCCAGTGCAAAGCCAATGGGCAGGAGCAGCAGGCCGGTGATCGCGGCGAGCTTCAGGGAAATGGTGATGGCCTGCCAATCCATGCGTGGCTCGATTAGGGCCTTTGGTAGCCGAAGGACTGCAGGATGGGAGTTGCCTGTGCACTCATCAGAAAATCAAAGAAGGCGTTGGCAGTGGGGTTGGTCGGTTGAAGCAGGATCATGGCCTGTCGAATGGGATCCAGACCATCCTTGGGCAGATGCAGAACCAGGCAGCAGTCCTGGATGGTTGGGTGGCTGGTCAGTGAACGCGCCAACAAGGCGGCCTCGACCGAGCCGGTTAGCAGAAACTGGGCGGCCTGGCCAATGTTCTCCCCAATCGCCAGTTGCTGCGACGACAGGCTTAGGCCCGATCGGCTGAGCCACTGCTGAGCAGCCCGGCCATAGGGAGCGGTCTCGGGATTGGCGATGGCGGTTCGCCGGGATGCGCGAACGATTTGCTCGGCCGTGGCCTGCGCGGGCAGAGCAAGCCGCTTGACATACACCAGGCTCAGTTGTCCCTGGGCATAGGCGGCGGCCCGACTGGGTCGCCCTGCCTTTTGCTGAGCCTGACCGATGACTTCGACCGATTGTTCGTCGGCGGCCACCAGCAGTGCAAAAGGTGCGCCCTGCAGAATCTGACGCGTGAAGTTGCCGGTGCTGCCAAAGACAAAGTCGATGCGGGCCGAGGGGTGTCGAGCCTGAAAGGCTGGGGTGAGCTGATCGATAGCCATGCGCAGGTTGGCGGCGACGGCTACGCGGGTGGTCTCGGTCGATGACTGTGGAGAGGCCTGAGCCCACGACAGCGGAAGACTCAGTAAGAGTGCCAGGCTCCAATGCGCCAGGCCAAAATGCCACGGGCTGCTTGGGCCTCGGCATTGGATCGGCAGGCTGAGCAGCAGTCGGGACGGCCAGCCCAGCATCGATCAGTGCCCCCAGCCCAGCAACGGAGAATCCAGACGCCCGTACTGAATGGCCCGCATCGCCTGGGCGGTGACCGCGGGTTTGGCACGATAGGCGATCGAGAGTCCCGCGGCCGACATCATGGGCAGGTCATTGGCACCATCGCCCACGGCAATCGCCCGGTCTGGTCCCACGCCACGGTCGGTACAGGCCTGCAGCATGAGGCGTTTTTTGACCTCGCCATTGACGATCTCGCCGTTGACCCGACCGGTGAGGGCTTGGCTATCAATGTCGAGGACGTTGGCATGAAAGGCATCAAAGCCCAGGCGCTCGGCCACGGCCTTGGCAAAAAAGGTAAAGCCACCCGATACCAAGATGCAGTAAAGGCCCGCCTGTTTGGCGGCACTGACCCATTGGAGTGCGCCCGGGTTGGGTCGCAGTCGCTGGTCCAACACCTCTTGCAGGGCGCTGGCGGGGACGTCCTTCAGAATGGCCACTCGACGCGTCAGGCTCTCGTTGAAGTCCTTGATCTCGCCACGCATGGTGGCCTCGGTAATGGCGGCGACCTCGGCCTTCTTGCCGCAGTGATCGGCGATCTCATCGATGCACTCGATGTTGATGACCGTGGAGTCCATGTCCATGGCCAACACCGAGAAATCCGTCAGGGACTGACCCTCTGGCTGCAGGACCCAGTCCACCCGATGGGCCTGGGCCAGTTCGGGCAGGCTGGTGCGAACCGGCGCCGCGCAGCAAGGCGAGATGGTCTCGAAGACCAAGGCCCCGGCTGCATTGAACTGGCCATCGAGGAGGGTGGCCTGCTCAATCGCCTGCTTGGTCTGCTCGGTGATGGGTTGAAACTCGCCCTGGGCGTTGATGCCCGGCGTGACCACGAGGTTTAGTTTTGCCATATCGATTGATGAGTGGGAAACAGGTGAACCAGGGCCTCACGAACCGTGACCAGACGGGACTTCAGGTCGTCGGACGCCTGGCTCATCCGAATGCGCTCCGGTCCCAGCAGTTTAAAGCGTTTGTCCTTCTGGATCAGGGTGATCAGCCGGGCTGGATCGATGGGGGCATCGGCCAGGAGCGTCAGGGTCACGGCCTCGGCGGTGGCATCGAGCTTCTTGATCTTAAGGGCCTGTGCAAAGAGTCTGAGCCGATGGGTCTCTAGCAGCGTCTTGGTGGGTTCGGGCAGGCTGCCAAAGCGATCGACCAACTCCTCGTGGACCACGCGCAGGTCGGATGGGTCTTGAGCACTAGCCATGCGTTTGTAGAGGGTCAGCCGCTCATGAATATCGGCGCAGTAATCAGCGGGCAACAGGGCTGGCTGGTGCAGATTGATCTCCACACTGGTCTTGAGCGGGGCATCCATGTCTGGCGTACGGCCCGATTTCAGGGCAGCCACGGCCTCTTGCAGCAGGTCGTTGTAGAGCGAGAAGCCCACCTCGGTCATGTTGCCGGACTGGTCATCGCCCAAGACCTCACCGGCCCCTCGGATCTCCAGGTCGTGCATGGCCAGGTAAAAGCCACTGCCCAATTCCTCCATGGCCGAGATGGCCTCCAGGCGCTTACCGGCATCCTTGGTGATGCTGGCCTCGTCGGGAATCAGCAGGTAGGCATAGGCCTGGTGATGCGAGCGGCCCACGCGTCCCCGGAGTTGGTGCAGCTGGGCCAGACCGAACTTGTCGGCGCGATAGATCACGATGGTGTTCGCGGTGGGCACATCGATGCCGGTCTCGATGATGGTCGTACACAGCAGCACGTTGATGCGCTGCTGGTGAAAGTCACGCATGACCCGCTCCAGGTCACGCTCGTGCATCTGACCATGGGCAATCGCGATGCGGGCCTCGGGCACCAGTTCCTGCAGGTGGGACAGGCGCTGCTCAATGGTGTTGACCTCGTTGTGAAGGACATAGGCCTGTCCACCGCGCTTGAGCTCTCGCAGCAGGGCCTCGCGCACCGCATCCTTGGTCTCTCGACGAACGAAGGTCTTGATCGCCAGACGCTTCTGGGGCGCCGTGGCGATGACCGAGAAGTCACGAATGCCCTCCAGGCTCATCGCCAGGGTTCTGGGGATAGGCGTGGCGGTCAGGGTCAGGACATCGATCTCGGCGCGTAGATTTTTGAGAGCCTCTTTCTGGCGAACGCCAAACCGATGCTCCTCGTCGATGATAACCAGGCCGAGGCGGCTAAAGATGGTCTTGCTTGAGAGCAGTTTGTGCGTACCGATGACGATGTCCACCTGCCCATCGGCCATGGCCTGCAGGCTCTTGTCGATCTCTTTGGTGCTCTTGAAACGCGAGATCTCGGCCACCTTGACGGGCCAGGCCGCAAACCGGTCTTGAAAAGTCTGAAAATGCTGCTCGGCCAGCAGCGTCGTGGGGCAGAGCACAGCGACCTGTTTGCCATCCATGACGGCCATGAAGGCTGCACGCAGGGCGACCTCGGTCTTGCCAAAACCCACATCCCCGCAGACCAGGCGGTCCATGGGCTTGTCGGCAATCATGTCCTGGATGACGGCGTGAATGGCCGCCCGTTGGTCTGGGGTCTCCTCAAAGCCAAAGCCGTCGGCAAACCGCTCGTAGTCATTCGGATGAAAGCCAAAGGCATGGCCTTTTCGAGCGGCCCGGCGGGCATACAGGTCGAGTAATTCCACGGCGGTGTCACGGGCCTGCTGGGCCGCCTTTCGACGAGCCTTGTCCCACTGACCGCTGCCCAGGCTGTGCAAGGGGGCCTGATCCGGACTGGTACCGCTGTAGCGGCCAATCAGGTGCAGAGCAGATACGGGTACATAGAGCACGGCATCCCCAGCGTAGATGAGCTTGAGGAACTCGCTGTCGCCCTCGCCCATGTCGATGTGCTCGAGGCCTTGGTAACGACCAACGCCGTGCTCCAGATGGACCACCGGATCGCCGACCTTCAGTTCGGAGAGGTCGCGGATCATGGCATCGACATTGGACTGCTTCTCGCGCTGACCGTGACGCAGACGGCGTTCCATGTCGGCAAAGAGCTCGGCCTCGGTGAGGATGGTGAGCGGGGCCCAGGGCAGCTCAAAGCCACGCTGCAAGGGGGCCAGCCACAAGGCGAGTTGCGGGGTCTCCACTCGCGCCTCGGGCTGGGCGCCGGCCGCCGGCACTGGGCAGGCGTCGATCAGACGATGGGGCAGGCCCAGGTCCTCTAGGTATTGGCTAAGGGTCTGGCGGCGACCTTCCGATTCGCAGGCCATGACCAAGGGCTGATCGCCAGACAGGGCAGCTCGGAGTCGGTGGACTGGGTCTTTGGCCAATCGGTCGGCACGGACATCCAAGGGCACTCGGCCAAAGCCCGAAGGCTGGTGGCTGACCAGACTGAGCCTGGCAAAGGCCTTGACCTGCTGATGGAACTCATCTGGCTTGAGCCACAGGGCATCGGGCGGCAAGACCGGTCGTTCAATGTCGTGGCTCAGAAAGGCGTAGCGGGTCTGGATGTCGGTGCGAACCTCTTGAAGCCGCTCGTCGAGTCCGGTGGGCGCAGCGGTGGAGCGCTCAGTGCTGCTGGCATCCAGGGTCACCACCACGGCCTCTGGGTGCAGGTAGTCGGTGATGCAGGCCAGCGGTTGCTCAAAGAGCAAGGGCAGGTAGAACTCGATGCCAGCGCCAAAGACCGCATTGGCCGCGTCTCGATACAGACTGCAGCGAGAGGGATCCCCCTCGAAGACCTCTCGCCAACGGCTGCGAAACTGACTGGCATTGCGCTCAGAGCGCTCGTATTCACGGCCAGGCAGCAGGCGAATCTCTTGAACGGGATGGATGCTGCGCTGGGTGTCCGGGTCAAAGACCCGAATCGACTCGATGGTGTCGTCAAACAGTTCCAGTCGATACGGCAGTGGGCAGCCGGTCGGAAAGAGATCCACCAGGCCACCACGAAGGGCGTATTCACCGGGCGAGACCACCTGGCTGACAGCGGTGTAGCCCGCAATCTGCAGCTGCTCTCTGAGCTGTGGCAGACGGATGGTCTGGCTCTGGCGTAGAAAGAACGTCTGTCCGGCCACAAAGTCGGTGGGGCAGACCCGGGCCAGGGCGGTGCTCGCGGCCACCACCAGGACATCCAGCGAGCCGGTGAGCGCCTCATAGAGCGTCTGCAGTCGTTCTGAGATCAGGTCTTGGTGGGGTGAGAAGGCCTCGTAGGGCAGAATCTCCCAGTCGGCCAGTTGGCGAATCCGCAGGGTCGGCGCGAAAGCCAGGATTTCCCGACTCAGGCGCCCAGCATCACCGGGATCGGTGGCCACCAGCAGCGCAGCCGCCCCGGACTGGCGTCCGGCGAGTCTGGTGTGGCTCGACGACAATCGCTCGGACAGCCAATTGGCCAGCAGCAGGCCATCGGCGGACCCATGGGGTCTGGGCAACTGCAGGGACTGGCCTGGTTTGGGCCAGCGAATCGGACCCAAATCGGGACTGTCAGGAGCGTTCATCTGTTAATTTTAGGGGCATGTCAGTGATCACCGAAAAACCCGTCCATTCTCAGGCCGAACAGCTGGCTCTGTTGCGGGACTGCAGAAGACGTGCCCAGGATCGACCATCGGGTCCCCAGCCGCCCGTGCTCTGGGTGGTCATGCCTGCGGCCGGCTCGGGTCAACGGCTCGGTGGTCCAAAGCCCAAGCAGTACCTCATGCTCGACGACCGTTGCATGCTGGCCCACAGCGTACGGGCGTTCGCCGAGCTCGCCCGCCAGCCAGAGGCTGCCACTGCGGCTGCGGTGGTGGTGGTCGACCCCAGTGATGTTCATTGGGAGTCGTTAGACCTGGCGGGTCAGATCGGCCAGGACCCCTCGCTGCCGGTATTGGCCATGCCGGTCGGTGGCCAGACTCGACAGGCCTCGGTGACCGCTGGCCTTCAACTGATTCTGCAGGCCTGTGGCAACGAGGCCCTCTTGGATTGGGTCCTGGTCCATGACGCGGCACGCCCGGGTCTCACCTGGGCCAGTCTGGCGCGTCTGGTGAGCACCTGTCTGACCCATGACCAGGGCGGCCTGCTGGCCTTGCCGATTGCCGATACGGTGAAACGGGCCACGACGGGCTTGGCCGCCTCAAAGGGTTCGTCTGAGGCACCAGTGCCAGCGGTCAGCGAGACCGTGGATCGGACCAATCTCTGGGCAGCCCAGACCCCTCAGATGTTCCGATTGGGGCCGTTGCTGTCGGCCCTGCAGAACGCTGAGCAGCCTGTGACCGATGAGGCCAGTGCCATGGAGCAGGCGGGTCTTGCGCCGCTGCTGGTCATGGGCGATGAGGCCAACAACAAGATAACCTTCGCAGATGACCTACAGGGTTGGCAGACCAGAAAAGGACGTCGCATGAGCAGCATTCGAATTGGCCAAGGCTTTGATGTGCATGCCCTGGGGGAGGGCCGTCGCCTGGTGATGGGCGGTGTCGAGATTCCCTACCACCTGGGTCTGGTGGGGCACTCAGATGCCGATGTCCTGCTGCATGCCGTGAGTGACGCCATTCTGGGAGCAGTTGGGCTTGGTGACATCGGACAGCATTTTCCAGATACCGATGCTGCCTATTCGGGAGCGGACAGCCGAGTCTTGCTGCGTCATGTGGTGGGCCTGGCCAGGCAAGAGGGCTTTGCGGTCACACAGGTGGACGCCACCATCATTGCCCAGGCCCCCAAGATGGCGCCTCATATTCCCAGCATGGTGGACAACCTGAGGGAAGACACCCAGACCCGTCTGGTCAATGTGAAGGCCACGACCACTGAGAGGCTGGGCTTCACAGGACGTGGCGAGGGCATCGCTGCCCAGGCGGTGGTCCTGCTCTCGGCGCTGTAGTCGTTCCCGGACCTTGGGGCAGTTGCTGCGGTGAGCTTTGACCTCTGTCTGAGTCTGGATTGCAGTCAGGATGGTGCGACGGCCTGCCTCAGGCTGCCTGACGGCAGTATCTTGGTCCGCGCCAGTGATGCCCCCAGGGCGCAGGCCTCGGATCTCATGGCCCTGTCCAAGGCCCTGCTCTCTGAGGCCCAGCGAGACTGGTCGGACCTTACTGGATTGGTGTTGTGTCACGGACCTGGTTCGTTCACCGGTCTGCGCGTGGCTGCAGGTCTTGCCCAGGGTCTGGCCCGCGGGCTCAACATTCCAGTGGCCTGTGTCTCGGGTTTTGAGGCCAAAGCGTTTCTGCACTGGCTGGGCCAACCGCCTGAAGGTCGAGGGCCCTCGCAGACTTATGTGGTTGATGTGGATGCCCGGCTTGGCGAGTGGTACCGCGCGGTGCTGTCGGTGGAGGCCACAGGCCACACGACACTCCTGGATGCACCCATGGTGGTCACAGCCGGTCAGCCCCTGCCCATCAGTTCCGACTGGTCCAGTCCGGCCATCTGGCTGGCTCCAGATGATGCCGCTGCGGTGGTGAGTGTTGCGAATCAGAATGCCGCCTGGGCGATCCTGCAGACAGCCCTTCACAAATCCTCGCTGGAATGGGTGTCAGCGGATCGAGTCCAGCCGCTCTATGTCCGGCAAAAGGTGGCTCAGACCATTGAGGAACGTCGGCTGAGCAAATCAACCGAGCTGTTGCCGATGCGCTTGGAGGATTTGGCCTCGGTAATGGTGATCGAACAGCAGGCCTATCCCTACCCATGGACCAGCGGCAACTTTCGCGATGCCTTGGCCAGTGGCTATCACGGTCTGAAGTTGGTCGACCAAGGGGTCATGGTGGGGTATCTGGTCTGGATGAGGGTCTTGGATGAGGCTCATCTGCTGAACTTCACCATTGCCCCGGCCCGTCAGTCGCGTGGACTGGGTCAGCACCTGCTCAAGGTCTGGCTGGCTCAGTTGGGGCAGGCGGGCATCCAGGAGGTCTTGCTCGAGGTGCGTCCCAGCAATCCCAAAGCCATTCGGCTTTATCAACGAAATGGGTTTGTTCAGAGGGGTCTTCGCAAGGGTTACTATCCCAGTGGACCAAATGGACGCGAGGATGCGCTGCTGATGAACAAGTCATTGAGCCCTGTCGTGGGAGGCAGTCATGCAGCCTGAGGCATTGGCCCTCTTCGGTCTTCAGGAGCGCTGGCGGTTTCGTGGCGAGCAGGCCACTGGCGCCGCCAGTCTGGTCATTCACCTGCCCGGCGACATCGCCATCGACTCAGAACGGCAGCAGTTGGTGGCCGGTCAGTCTGGTCTCGTCGCGTCCAGTGCGGTGGTCGCATCGGCGATTTCTTGGTTGTTATCCGTTCAGGCCGAAGGACAACTGGTGCTTCGGACCTCATCGGACCAGGCCTTGAAGATTGAGACTGGCGCTGAGCTGCGATTTGAGTCGGCTGAGGTCCTAACGGCGGCGGGAAAACGTCGGCTCTGTGAGAGCCTGCTGACGCTGCGCGCTCAACTCAGGCAGGACCGCTAAGTCCCTGAGACGAGGGGCCTAGTGCCCGGCCGTCGGATGCGCAGATCCGTGGCTCGACTTTTCCTGCCCGATCAGGCTCTGCAGGTCGTGGTGCCGTTTGTTGTAGCGGTACCGCAGCATGACCAGAGCCATGGTCAGGGCCACAAATCCACCAAACAGAATGATCACTGCATTGACATGCATGTCCATATGAATCAGCAGGGCATAGAGTCCCAGCATGACCAAGACATTGAGGTTTTCATTGAAGTTCTGAACGGCAATCGAGTGGCCAGCCGACAGCAGCACATGACCCCGGTGCTGAAGCAAGGCATTCATGGGCACGACGAAGAAACCAGCCAAGATCCCGACCAAGACCAGCAGTGGAATCGCCGCATCGAGCGTCTGGACCAGGGTCATCAGGGGCACAGTCAGTCCCATGAGCACGCCGAGAACCAAGACCCGACAGGATCCCTTGAGGCTAATGAACCGGGCAGCGGCCACGGCCCCGCCGGCAATGCCGACGGCCACGATGCCCTGCAGAATGGCGGCCTTGTCGAGTGACATGCCCAATTGCACCTCGGCCCACTTGAGGACTATGAACTGCAGGGTGGCCCCGGCCCCCCAGAACAGGGTGGTCACGGCCAGTGAGATCTGCCCGAGCTTGTCGCCCCAGAGGGTGCGGTTGCAGTGCCAAAAGGCCTTGATGAGTTCGATGGGGTGAATCGACTGCTTGGCATACCGCGCTCCCGTATCCGGGATGCCCGCATTGAAGGCGGCCGCCAGCAGGTAGATGAAGGCGATCACCGCAATGGCCGACTCGGCCGCTGTATCAATACCAGTGTGCAGACCTGGGAAGTCAAGGCTGAGCAGCACCCCAGAGATGCTGGGTGAGATCAGTGCGCCGCCCAGCATGGTTCCCAAGATGATCGAGCCGACGGTGGTGCCCTCGATCCAGCCATTGGCCGCCACCAGTTTCTCGGGCGGCAGCAGCTCAGTCAGGATGCCGTATTTGGCCGGGGAGTAGGCCGCAGCGCCCAGACCCACCACCGCGTAGGCCAGCAGCGGATGAATGTGGAAGAAGAGTAGGCCACAGCCAACAATCTTGATGGTGTTGGTGATCAGCATCACCTTGCCCTTGGGCATGGCATCGGCAAAGGCACCCACAAACGGGGCCAAGACGACATAAGAGATGGTGAAAAACAGCTTGAGAAGCGGACGCATCCACTCGGGGGCCGACAGGTCAATCAGCAAGGCGATGGCGGCAATTAACAAGGCGTTGTCAGCCAGTGACGAGAGGAACTGCGCCGACATAATCGTGTAGAAACCGCGCTTCATGACGAGCCTTTGTTTCGAGCCTGCTGGATTAGAACACGAACAGCCTACAATCAGGGGTATGACCAGACCCGCCCTGCTGACCATCCACGAGGCTGCCATGGCCCACAACCTGCAGCAGGTTCGTGACCGGGTCGGGACCTCTCGGATCTGGGCCGTCTGTAAGGCCCGAGGCTACGGTCTGGGCCTGGACTCCTGTCTTCGCAGTTTTGCCAAAGCGCAGGGCATGGCGGTCTTGGAACTGACCGAGGCCAGGCATCTGCGCGATGCGGGCTGGTCGGGTCCGGTGCTAATGCTCGAGGGCGCTTTCTCTGCAGGCGAAACCCGTGAGGCCCTGGAGCTTGATTGCGACCTGGTGGTTCATCAAGCAGATCAACTGGGATGGCTCAAGAGTCACCAGAGCCTGCTGACCCGCCAGACCAACCGTCTGTGGATGAAGTTCAACACCGGCATGCATCGGCTGGGGTTCTCTGCCACGACACCCAGTCAGCGGCAGGCTTTGGCGGAACCGGTTGAGGCCCTACGGGCCCTGGTGCCGGCACATCGGCGGGGCTGGATGACCCACTTTGCCTGCGCGGATCAGCCTGATGGGATCCAGACCCCGATGACCCACTGGCAGGCCTTGATGCAGGTGATCACGCCCCAGGCCGGTGAATGCCTGAGCCTGGCGAATTCGGCTGCCGTCTTGCTGCACCCAGACGCCCATGCTGACTGGGTGCGCCCCGGCATCATGCTCTACGGTGGCTCGCCTGCGCCGCAGCTGTCGACTGCCTCGTCCTGGTCTTTGGAACCCGCCGCTACGCTCTCGAGCCGCCTGATTGCCGTTCAGACCGTGCCGGCCGGTGGGCGCATTGGTTACGGCGGTCGCTATGAGGCGAAGACCGAGATGCGCATTGGTGTGGTGGCCATGGGCTATGCCGATGGCTACATGCGCCAGGCCCCCGATGGCACGCCTGTGCTCGTGGACGGCGTTCGATGCCCACTGGTGGGGCAGGTCTCCATGGACATGATCACCGTTGACTTGTCGGCCTGTCCGCAGGCCAAGGTTGGCAGTGCCGTCACGCTCTGGGGTCGGGGTCTGTCCATCGATGAGGTCGCGCAGTGCTGTGGCACCAATGCTTATGAGCTGCTCACCGGTGTGACCTCCCGTGTGGCCAGACGTCTGGAGCCACACCTGGTGGATGAGGACTGATGGCCAAGGAAAAAGCCGTCTTTGTCTGCTCAGCCTGTGGCCAGGCCCATGCCAAATGGCAAGGCCAGTGTGATGGCTGTGGCAGCTGGAATTCGCTCTCACAGGGCAAGGCGGTTGCAGTCTCGACTGGGCGAAAGTCCTCTGGGGGGTTTTCTGGTCAGGCCGCAGCGGTTCAGAGTCTGGCCAGTGTGACCGTGGAGGAGCAGCCACGCTGGTCCATGGGGCTGGACGAATTCGACCGTGTGTTGGGCGGTGGCCTGGTCCCAGGTGGCGTGGTCCTGTTGGGAGGCGACCCTGGCATCGGAAAATCCACCTTGCTCTTACAGGCGCTGGCCCAGCAGGTCCGGCTTTCACCGCAGAGCAGTGTGATCTACGTGACCGGTGAGGAATCGGTGAGTCAGGTCGCCCTTCGAGCCCAGCGCCTGGGGCTGGATGCCGTCGCTCTTGATCGCATTCAGATTCTGGCCGAGACCCAGCTCGAGAGCATTCTGGCCACCCTGTCGGTGGCACGTCCCCGGCTGGTGGTGATCGACTCCATTCAGACGATGTTTTCCGAGGAGATCGGCAGTGCGCCGGGTTCGGTGAGTCAGGTGCGAGAAACCGCAGCGGCGCTGACCCGATGGGCCAAGTCCAATGGCGTGGGCCTTTTTTTGGTTGGCCATGTCACCAAGGAGGGCGCTCTGGCTGGTCCACGCGTGCTCGAGCACATGGTCGATGCCGTCTTGTACTTCGAGGGTGATCCTCAGGCCAGTTTCCGAGTGGTTCGGGCGATCAAGAATCGATTCGGCACGGTCAATGAACTCGGTGTCTTTGGCATGACCGATAAGGGGCTCAAGGCGGTCAGCAATCCCTCGGCCTTGTTTCTGTCGTCCCGTTATCAGGGCAGCGAAGACGGTGGTGCACCGGTTCCAGGCTCCTGTGTCTTGGTGACGCAAGAGGGCTCTCGGCCCCTGTTGGTCGAGGTCCAAGCCTTGGTCGACACGGCCCGTGTGCCCAATCCGCGGCGACTCTGTGTTGGTCTGGATCCGCAACGCTTGGCCATGCTGCTGGCGGTCATGCACCGCCATGCAGGGCTGGCCTGCTTTGATCAAGATGTCTACCTAAACGCGGTGGGTGGTGTACGCGTCACCGAGACGGCCTCTGACTTGGCACTCTTGGCGGCGGTGGT